>CAYWXY010000031.1:0-19811 GCA_964462555.1 uncultured Pseudomonadota bacterium
ACCGCCGGCACTATATACAACGAGTTGTCTGAAGCGGATTCGTCCTGGAAATATTGAGGATGATTTGGCCAGAGCTGGAAAATTGGACTGGATTATCGAAGTTGTTCCCGAACAACTTAAAATCAAACATGGACTCTACGAAAAGATCGAAGCGGTGAAGAGTGAAGAGACAATCATCAGTTCAAATACGTCTGGAATCTCTCTGAAGCTCTTGACCGAGGGACGGAGTGACTCCTTTTGTCGATCGTTTGTTATTACGCACTTTTTCAACCCCGTTCGATATATGAAATTGGTCGAGCTGGTGAGTGGTCCGAAGACGGCGCCCGAAGTGACAGAGACGGTGAAGAGTGTCTTGGAAGATGGTTTGGGTAAAGGAGTAGTGCTCGCGAAGGATACGCCCGGGTTTATTGCGAATCGGATTGGTCTCTTTGCCGTCATGAATGTTATTCGAAAAACAATCGATAAAAAATGGCCGATTGAATTGGTTGACAAAGCAATGGGTCCAGTCGCAGCCTTTGCACGTTCGGGGATCTTTAGGACGGCAGATTTGGTCGGTCTCGATACGCTTTTGCATGTCGCAAAAAACACATATGAACTCTGCACGAGTGATCCCTTTCGAGATACTCTATTGCCGCCGCCGGAGATGGAGAAAGTGGTGGCTGATGGGCATCTGGGAACGAAGTCGGGATCGGGTTTCTACAAAAAAGAGGGTGCCCTAATCTCTGTCTATGATTTTTCAACGGGCAGTTATCGAGAAAAGACTACCTACAAGTTGGACAGTATTAAGAAGGCGCGAAAAATTGAGGATCCTGGGGATCGACTGAAAACATTTATCGATTCCGACGATGAGGCCTCAGAGATTGCACGGGAACTTCTTTCGGATCTCCTTCGCTATGTTAACTCGGTCGCAAAGGAGATTGCTGAATCTGCAGAGGAGATCGATTGTGCCATGCGGTGGGGATATAATTGGGAACTCGGGCCCTTTGAGATGTGGCATGCGGCAGGGGTCGACTTTATCGATGAAAGTCCCGTTTTCGAGATTTCTAATGATTTCAGAGAAAACACATTTTTATCGAAAGCGAAGAAATCAAGAGGCGTCGTCGAGAAAAATGGGAGTGCGTCACTGGTTGATATCGGAGAAGAAATTATTTGTTGTGAATTCCATGCCAAAATGAATGCGATTGACCCTGATATTATTGCCATGATGAATCGTGGAATCGATCTTCTGGATGAAGATAAATATCGGGGACTTCTGGTGGCGAATGACGCCGCCGATTTTTCGGTCGGTGCCAATCTCTTCATGATTGCGATGGCCATCGGTGGAAAAAGTTGGGGTCAGATCGAAGAGTTGCTTCGGGCCTTTCAGGGGGTCGGGATGCGGATGCGTTATTCAAAACGACCGGTTGTAGCAGCACCTACCGGCAGAACGCTGGGTGGTGGGTGCGAGGTCTCAATGGCCGCGGGAAATGTTGTGACAGCAGCTGAAACTTATATGGGACTGGTCGAATTGGGTGTCGGCCTGATACCGGCCGGTGGGGGGTGTAAAAATCTACTTCTTGAGATGGATCTCCGGGCCAAAGAATCCTTCGATGGAAGAAATGAGATTTGGTATTCCGCAGCAGATGGGGGGGCTTTTCCGAAAGTGGCGAAGGCCTTTGAAACCATTGCCATGGCAACGGTAGCGATGAGTGGTCCAGATGCCGTTCATATTGGCTACTTACCTAAGGCGACACAGATCATTTTAAATCGGGATCGTGTGATGATGAAGGCAAAGGAATATCTTTTGTCTATCGCGAATGATTATGTGCCACCCGTGGAGCGAACGCTGACATTGCCGGGTAGGGGTGGAGAAATGGCGATGGTTGGTCGCGCGAGAGATCTTAAGTTGCAGGGCTTGATCTCCGATTATGACGTGGTCTTGGCGAGTCAATTGGCACACGTCTTGTCTGGTGGCAACATAGCAACACGTCATGAGGTCACGGAGCAAGATATCTTAGATCTGGAGTGTGAAACTTTTTTAAGTCTATGTGGAATGGAAAAGACTGCAGCCCGCATCCAACATATGCTCACAACCGGAAAACCATTGAGAAACTAATGTTATTATTTTGATCGATAGTCGATTAGGATTACAATTGTGATATTCGATTAACGACTTATCTCAGTTTGTAGAGGATTTTGACAATTTGAAGCAGCCCGTCTTGGATTGTCTGATAAGTCCGATTATCGATATATTTCAGTGCTTCAGCAATATCTATTATTGAAGAAGTCTCTGTAGCAGATGCCCTGGCTATCGAGAAAAAACGCTTTCGCTCATTAGTCAATCGTCGACCATTACCCTCAGCTATATTTAGAACGATACTACTGACAGCCCTTCTCAACTGGTCAATCAAATATGACGTTCCCCTGGGCCAACTTCTCGTGATCGACGGCACATTCCTTGCAATATTCAAAGCCATTTCGTAGCATTTCAATTTCTTGTGATTAAGCATCTTTCACTCCTTTCGTGGATGGAGACTTCATTGTCTCCCCACTTTTTTGAGGAGGCAATGAAGTCTCCATCCAGACGAAGGAGGTTATTTATGAATCACAATAAATTGAAATGTTATGGGTTGCTACTCGAAGTCGCAAGGAGCATGCCGTCGATTCTAAATAGGTTGCCCAGAGGAAATGCATATATTGAGGACCAGATCAAGCGTGCTTTATCTAGTGCAATCCTGAATCTGGCCGAGGGTAATGGTCGCAGAAGTATCAAAGAGAGAAATCGTTTTTTCGATATATCATTAGCTTCAATATCTGAAACATCTGCTGCGATCGACATTGTATCAGCATATGGCTATATTTCAGAGAAATGTGAGATTGATATCAAGAGTTTTTTGCTAAGAGCCTACTCCATGATATTCAGGCTGAAGAAATAACAATCTACATTCTATAATTTCAATTAAAAATTCCAGATCTAGATCTTAAGCTGTAATTCTGTAATCTAACCATCTGATGGGCTCAATAAAAAAGGCCTCTATAAAATAGAGGCCTTTCAGAATTCTAGAAAATAGAATCTATTTCAAAAATTCACAACCCTTAGGTGGTTCGGCTCCAAGAACTTCTTCACAGGTTCCGCCCTTGATGCTCTCTGCACACTTATTCAACTGTGTTTCACTGACATTAATTGGTTTTTCTTTGAGAGCTTCTGTCAATGATTGTGTTGTCTGGGTGACGCATTCTTCCTCGGTCATCGTGCCTGGGGCACATTCGACCATTTTCTTGCAGAGTGCACCACTTAGTGTGTTGCTAATCTTGCTGGCCGCTTCTGCATCCTTTGGGCTCACCTCTTCAACAACCTCTTCATCAACGACGACATCGCCCGATGTTCCTTTTTTACAGCTTTCACAGGCGCTCAGCGTTAGACCGCCGACAAGAACCAAAACTAGTAACCAAGACATTTTCCTCATTTCCCCACTCCTTTCCATTGATTTCCTATGGCAATACCATGTGGACCTTAATTGTGCAAACAGATTATCAAAATATTACCGTATATGGACTTCTTTGACCCCACGCGGCTTCTTGAATTTAAAGATCTTGCTGGAGAGTCCATTGTTTATGCGAACATTAGAGAATGTGTATGTCGAGACATTGCCGCTGACGTTATAAATACTGACTTTGCTAAGGAGGTGATCCGCTCCAAAATAACATTTCAGTTTGGAGTAGGGCGCGCCCGAAAAGAGGGGCACGAGCGTCAATTCTACCTGACTTCCTCGTTTTTCCCAACCAGTGATGTTGTAATTTTCCTTGATGTTGACGAAACCGCGAATAAATTCCAGCGCCTCTTTTGAAATTGACTTATCGTTGACCTTGTAGACCTCTACCTGAGTGTCACCCGGGACGTAGACCCACATCTTCTTATTATCACTCACATAGAGCTTTGGTTGGCTGCCAGAATATTCGATCAAAAAATGACCTGGCTTTTTCCACTGCATTACTCCGCGATTGACGATCTCTTTGTTCATTATGGCGAGATACGATTTTTGTGTAAATGATGACGTTAAATCACTAACTGCACCGTATGTCATTTCAATATCTGTAATTGCCTTGTCGAGTGAATCGGTAATAATTCGTTTGCGTGCAAATGATTGGGTTGAATATGAAAATAAAGCGATGCAGATAAAAAGAAGCGTGAGTCTCTTGATCATGATTTCCCCCAGATAGGTGTGGTTATTCAATATTGCTGACGAAGACCTCGCGTGGCTTACTGCCATCGGCCGGCCCCACAATGCCCTCCATCTCCATTCGTTCAATCATCCGAGCGGCGCGATTGTATCCAATTCGTAGTTTGCGCTGAATCATTGAGATAGAGGCTTGGCGCGATGAGGCAACGATTTGAACGGCGGTATCATAAAGTTCGTCGTAATCCTCATCGCCAATTCCCTCAGCCTTTTCAGGCGGCTTTAGGATCGATTCGTCGTAACATGGTTTACCCTGTTCTTTCAGATGTTTGACGATTCGCTCGACCTCGGCCTCAGAAACGAAGGCGCCATGAATACGAACAAGGTTTGACGTGTTGGGTGGCATGAAGAGCATATCACCTTGGCCCAGAAGGTGCTCAGCGCCGACGCCATCGAGAATCGTTCGGGAATCGTGTTTGGAGCTAACCTTAAAGGCAATACGAGTTGGAAAATTGGCCTTAATCAGACCGGTGATGACATCGACCGATGGACGCTGCGTGGCCAGAATCAAATGAATACCGGCAGCACGTGCCATCTGTGCGAGACGTGTGATATTTTCTTCGATCTCCTTTGACGAAACCATCATTAGGTCAGCCAACTCGTCAATAACGATAACAATATAGGGAAGCTTCCCGGTATGAACAATTGTCTCCGGATTTTCTTCCTTCAGTTTTACAGCCTCATCTTCCTTAATTGTCTTGAGCGTGCCCTTTTCTATCTTGGCATTATAACCGGCGATGTTTTTTGCGCCTACATCGGAAAGAAGGGCGTAACGTTTTTCCATTTCACGAAGTGCCCAGGAAAGCGCCATATTGGCATCGCGTGGCCGCGTGACAACGGGGAGAAGGAGATGTGGAATATTATTGTATCCTGGGAGTTCCAGCGTTTTTGGGTCGATAAGGATCAGTCGAACCTCATCCGGGCGGGCCTTATAAAGGAGCGAGCAAAGCATCGCATTGATAGCAACACTTTTTCCCGAACCGGTGGCGCCTGCAATCAAAAGATGCGGCATCTTGCAGAGATCGCTTATGGCCGTTACGCCCTGCGTGTTTTTTCCGAGCGCGACGGTTAGCTTTGAATCCGATTTTACAAATTTCGAACCTCCGATGATATCTTTAAGCCAAACAATTTCTCTATCTGTGTTTGGAATCTCAATACCGATCGCCGCTTTTCCGGGGAGGTGAGGAATGACACGAATGCTCTTTCCACCCATGGCGACGGCCAAGTCATCGGCGAGGCTGACAATCTTATTGATCTTCACGCCGACGGCCGGTTCGAATTCGTACATCGTGATAACTGGGCCCGGATGAATCTCTGTGACATTCCCTTCAACGCCGTAATCGAGAAGCTTCTTTCGAAGCATAACGGCATTCTTTTTGAGGGACTCCTCATCGATTTCCACTTTTACACCCTCATTGGAATCGAGGAGTGACAGTGGCGGATAGGCATAGTCTTTACTCATATGCGCCAGTTCAAGTTGGGAGTTCAAGACCTTTTTGTGGGCATCGGCACGGGAGTAGATCTTGGGGTCCGTCTCCGGTGCTGCAGGTTTTGACGCGGCTTCTTTGGTCGGTAATGGTTTGATTGGTTTTTGCTCGGCAAGACGGATCGCTGTCGTTTTCGGGCGTGACGGTTTAGGTGACGAAATCTTGACTCGCTTGCGACTTTTCATTTTTTCCCGGAGATCAGATATCGAATCGACGACCCAATAAAAACCATCGGTCACAAGCGGCCAAAGATGCGTAGCACCAAGAGCAATGCCGCGACCTAGCAAAACAATTCCACGCGCAATGTTCATGACAATAAAAAGAAACGATTCCTTCAAGATTGACAGGAGTGTTTTGACCGAAATATGGGTGGCATAGAAGAAGGCGGTGATAAAGAGAACAGTCGATGCGATATAGGCACCGGTCATTCCTAGATATTTTTGCAAGACAACACCGAGAAGGCTGCCGATCAAACCACCACCACTGATCGGTTGGCCCGAGACATGAACGACCTCGAAGCGGAGATGGACAACCGTCGCAGCTGCAACAACGAGGAGTGTGTAGGCGATGGCCTCCGACCACTTGATCTTGATCGTTTTTCCCATGAATTGCATGGCGCTCATTAAGATTAGTGCGCCGCAGAGAACATAGGCGCTGATCCCTAAGATTGTAAATAGGATGTCGGCCAAGTAGGCGCCAACGATGCCGCCCAGGTTAGACATCTGTTCGATGTTCGATGCCGAATTAAAGGCCGGATCGGCGGGGTTATAAGAGAGAAGGCAGAGGCCAAAGAAGACACCCAGGGCGAGAAAGAGAATGCCGTATAACTCTTTGTGGTGGCGTTCAGAACTCTTTTTTCGGCGAGCCATAAATTCCTTAATTATATTCAAATGTTACAAGGTTGCCCCAAGAATAATATTGTAAATTATAGATGTTATTGGTCATTGTGTCAAGGAGGGATGGTGCTCAAATAGACTCTTGACGCACGCGAGAGCAATGTGGTTATATTGCCGCCCACCAGTTCTCCAACTACTTTATATTGCTTGGTTATTAGAGGGGTGAGCATGAAGGAATTAGCGGTTGTCATTTTGGCAGCGGGGAAAAGCACACGGATGAAGTCGGCATTGAGCAAGGTCTTTCATCCTGTTGCGGGACGTCCCCTGATTACATACCCATATAATGTTGCCAGGCGCCTCAACCCAAAGAAGATTGTGTTTGTCGTAGGGAACGGACAAAAATCGGAATGTATCGATCTTCTCGGGAAGGAGAAGAAGGTCGATTATGTTATTCAGAAAGAGGCAAAGGGGACCGGTCATGCCGTTCATCAGGCAGAGAAGTCTCTTCGTGGGTTTGATGGTTATGTCTTAATTCTTCCAGGCGATGTTCCACTGATTTCTGAGCGAACACTTGAAGATTTTGTGTCAATGGCCAAGAAAGAAAAAGCCACCTGTTCCATTATCTCAACAGAGATGGAAGATCCTTATACATATGGTCGTATTCTTCGCGATGATCAGGGTGACTTTGTTGCCATTCGAGAGGAGAAGGATGCCTCGAATGAAGAGAAAATGATTCGCGAGATCAACAGTGGTATTTTTCTGGTTCGAGCGAAGTGGCTTTTTCAAAAACTGAGAAAAATTCGTCCGCACAATGCGCAAAAGGAATACTATTTGACCGACGTTATTGAGATGGCAGTGGATGACGGTGAACGTGTCACGGCTCATTGTTATTATCCCTCCGAGCAGTTTACCGGTGTTAACGATCGCGCTGATCTCAGTTTTGTTAATAAGATGATGTACGGTATCATTGCAGACTATTGGATGGAAGAGGGCGTCAGCATTCTCGATCCCGACCAAACCTACATCGATGTAGCGGCTAAGATCGGCAATGATACTACGATTGAGCCCTCAGTCTTTCTGAAGGGGGAAACGGTCGTTGGAAAGGGTTGTTATATTGGTACAGGGTGTGTGATTGAAGATGGCCGAATTGGAAATAATGTTCATCTGAAACCCTATACGGTGATTGAAAAGGGACAAATTAAAAACGACTCTGTTGTGGGTCCCTTCGCACGTCTTCGTCCCGAAGCGCTTCTTGAAAAGGGCGTTAAGGTTGGAAATTTTGTCGAAATAAAGAAGAGCACACTCAAGGCCGGGGCAAAAGCGAGCCACCTTAGTTATATTGGCGATGCGACGATTGGTGCGAAGGCCAATGTTGGTTGCGGAACGATTACATGTAATTACGATGGAAAGCTTAAACATCGAACAGTAATTGGTGAGGGTGTTTTTATTGGAAGTGATGTGCAATTTGTGGCGCCAGTGACCGTCGGTAAAGGCGCTACAATCGGCGCCGGTTCGACCATCACCAGAAATGTTCCTGCAGGGACGCTCGCGGTTTCGAGATGTGAACAGGTTAATGTGAAGGGTTGGGTGCCAACCTGGAAGAGAACGAAGAGAGCAGTTGCCAAAAAGAAGAAATCAAAGTAGTGTGGGGATCAACGTAGCGGAAGAGAGTATTTTGAATGTGTGGGATTGTTGGATATCTTGGGCCTAGGGATGCGACGGAAGTTTTGTTGGATGGTTTGCGTCGTCTGGAATATCGAGGCTATGATTCGGCGGGTATTGCCGTTCGGACCAATGGAACAGTGACCGTTAAGCGGAATGTTGGTAAATTGATAGGTCTGGAAATGGCTCTGGCCTCCGATCCGCCCAAGGGGCATTCAGGGATAGGCCACACGCGCTGGGCAACTCACGGACGTCCATCAGAGACCAATGCCCATCCTCATCGCGTCGAAAACATTATTCTTGTTCATAATGGTATTATTGAAAATCACGCTGATCTGCGGAGTGAACTCGAAGAAAACGGTCACACATTCGAATCGGAGACGGATACCGAGATCGCCTGCCACCTCATTTACGAATATTACAAAGAGCTAAAAGATCTTCCTAAGGCGATCCGTAAGGCCCTAAAAAGACTTCAAGGTGCCTATGCCTTTGTGATTATGTCTGAAGATGACCCCGATCATATCTATTTTGCCAAGAAGGCGTCGCCCCTAATCGTTGGGATTGGTAAAGATGAGATGTTTTTGGCCTCGGATATACCGGCCATCTTGCCCTATACAAAGAAAGTAGTTTGCCTGGAGGACGATGAGTTCGGTTGGATCACGAAAGATTCTTTGGTTATCGAGGATGTGGAGGGGAAGGCAATCGATCGCGCTCCAAAGGAAATCACGTGGGATCACGTGATGGCCGAGAAGGGTGGCTACAAACATTTCATGCTGAAGGAGATTTTTGAGCAGCCCAAAGTGGTCGCGGATACAATGGCGGGGCGCATCATTCGATCCAAAGCAGGAATTGAGATGCCTGAACTTGAAGCGATTTGGGGAAAAAGTGGTACCTCGTTTCCATTTGAATCCCTTTACATAGTAGCCTGTGGAACGTCGTTCCACGCTGCGTTGGTCGGAAAATATTGGATTGAAAAGATTTGCCGTATTCCGGTGGCTGTTGAATTGGCCTCCGAGTTTCGGTATCGCGATCCGATCGTTGGTCCAAAGACCCTCGTGATGGCCATTTCCCAGTCGGGTGAGACGGCCGATACCTTGGCCGCTGTGAAACTTGCCAAGTCAAAAGATGCAAAGGTTCTTTCGATCTGCAACGTTCTCGATTCATCGATCCCCCGTTCGTCGGACGAAACCCTATATACTCACGCTGGTCCGGAGATTGGGGTTGCATCGACAAAGGCCTTTACCACGCAACTTGTTGTCCTTTTGATGTTCGCCATTGCGATGGCCACACAACTGAAAAGGGTGAAACCTGAATTTATTACTGAACGGATCAATGAACTATTGAGACTTCCGGGCCACTTAAGAGATGTTTTAAAGGGTCATGAGCAGGTTCGGGATATTGCTGAACGGCATGTCTCAGCTTCACAGGTCCTTTTTATTGCGCGGAGTGTTCATTTTCCAATCGCTCTGGAGGGTGCTCTTAAATTGAAAGAGATATCATATACGCACGCTGAGGGTTTTGCAGCGGGCGAACTAAAGCATGGACCGATTGCCCTTGTCGACTACGGGGTTCCGGTTATTGCATTAATTTCCAAGGAAGAAGTTTACGAAAAGGTGATGAGTAATATTGAAGAGGTGCAGGCTCGCGGCGGCGACATTATCGCGGTGGCCGCGACCGATGATGGTGCAATTTCTAACAAGGTTGAGGAGGTTCTCAGGGTGCCTCCCGTTTCGTCCTATATTGCCCCTCTCCTCTATGTCATCCCGCTTCAGCTCTTTGCTTATTATATGGCCGATCACAAGGGAACCGATGTTGATCAACCACGAAATCTCGCAAAGAGTGTCACAGTTGAATAAACGATGAATCTAAATAAAGAGCAACAACGAGCGGTCACTCACACTGAGGGGCCACTCTTGATTTTGGCTGGCGCCGGAAGTGGAAAGACTCGTGTCTTGACCCATCGGATTGCCCATTTGGTTTCCAAAATGGGGATTGATCCCGGGAGCATTCTAGCACTGACTTTCACTAATAAAGCAGCCGGTGAGATGCGGGAACGTGTCGAGGAGTTGACCGGTATTCCCGCCAAGACAATGTGGGTTTCCACGTTTCATTCTTTTTGTCTGAAAATTCTTCGACAATGTGCCGACCGGATCGGGTACCGTCCCGGATTTGTTGTCTTCGGCGACAAGGAACAGGCTTCACTGATCAAGGTTTGTATGAAGGAGCTCAACATCAGTGAGGATTTTGTTTCTCCCTCTGCAGCCGTTAGTCGAATTAGTCGTGCCAAGGATGAGATGATCTCTGCCGAGCAATTTGAAGAGAAGGCCGTCGATTACTGGTCCAAACGCTTCGCCAAAATTTATCTTCTCTACCAATCAGAACTGATGAAACAAAATGGGATGGATTTTGGGGATCTTCTTTTTAATGTGACGAAACTCTTTGAGCAGGAACCGAAAATCTTACGATATTTTCAGGAGAAATTTCAATATATCCACGTTGATGAGTATCAGGATACCAACCATGTTCAATATCGTCTTGTAACATCTCTTGCAGATCTTCATAAAAATATCTTTGTTGTGGGAGATGATGACCAGTCGATTTATCGGTGGCGTGGGGCCGATATACGAAACATCCTGGAGTTTCAGGAGGATTTTCCGGGGGCCACAACAATTCGCCTGGAACAAAATTATCGATCGACACCGACAATCCTGAAGGCAGCAAACGCAGTCATACAGAACAATGGCGGTCGTCTAGGGAAGACACTTTGGACGGATCTGCCCGATAAGGAGAGGGTTAGTATCTGTCAAAAAGATCGGGATCTGGACGAGGTGAAAGAGGTCGCGCGGAGAATTGGCGATTCTGTCAAAAAAGGATATCGATACAATGATATCGGTATTTTTTATCGAACCAATGCACAGTCTCGTCTCTTTGAGGAATCATTTCGAAACTTTGGGATTCCCTATGTAATCTATGGTGGTATTCGATTCTATGAAAGACTGGAGATCCGGGATCTTTTGGCTTATCTACAACTGATTAATCACACAGACAATGACACCGCTTTTTTAAGAATTGTGAATCGTCCGCCAAGGGGGATCGGGAAGACGACGGTTGAAAAGGTTCAGATTCGCGCCAGGGAAAATAATACCCCGCTCTTTAACGCGGTTTCAGAGCTTCTGTCTGAACGTGCCCTTTCTCCACGGGCACATAAGAGTCTGCATGCCTTCTATCAGATGATTCGTGATCTTCATCAGAGGCTGGATGAATTGCCACTGGGTGATTTAACATCTCTTCTCATTGAGGCGACCGGCTATCTGGAGCATCATCAGTCATCGAAGTCGTTTGATGCTGAGGATCGAATCGAAAACGTTCGCGAATTTCTCCGTGCCACATATGAGTTCAAAGAGGTGTCAAAAGAATCACTTCCAGCATTCCTGGATCAGGTGGCCCTTGTCAGTGATGTGGATAGTATGGACCAGAGCCAGGGGGTGGTGCCTCTAATGACGGTCCATCTTTCCAAAGGGCTCGAGTTTCCGATTGTTTTTATGGTGGGAATGGAGGAGGGACTTTTCCCTCATCAGCGTTCCATTGACAGCGATGAAGAACTCGAAGAGGAGAGGCGTCTCTGTTACGTTGGAATGACGCGAGCTAAAGAAAAATTGTATATGTACTATTCATGCCGGCGTCGGATTTTTGGTCGGGAACAATATAATTTACCATCGCGTTTTATTGATGAGGTTGATTCGTCTTGCGTTGATCGAGAATATTTTGTCCAGCCGCAGGCGACAAAGAGCTGGGCGGGGCGTTCGTATGTGGAAGAACCTAATTTCGACGAAGGTTGTGATTCAACAGATGATTTTGATCAACGTCCTCAAGAAGAGATCGAGAATGATGTTGGATTTCGTGTCGGAGCGCGTGTAAAACATCCTCTCTTTGGCGCCGGGATTATTCAGCGTGTTGACGGTGCTGGCAGCAATCAGAAAGTCATGCTTCGACTGCAAAATGGACAGATCAAGACACTTGTCGTGAAATACGCCCAACTAGAAGTTCTCTAATCTCATTTGTAGTTCCAATTACGGTTTTGGTGTCGAAGCTCGTATCGGTTACGTCATTAGGATAACGTAACCGAAGGACGGCAAACGATACGGACTTCGTTACCGCAACCGTAGTTCATTTAGTTATCCGTGTAAGTGAGGTAGGGGATTACAACTTCCATTCCATGACTGACGGGAAATCCTCATTTTCGCTGAATGAATCCTCAGAGATATCGCTGAAAACATCTTCGTGATGCATCAGATGATCGATAAAACGCTGGATATCCTGGATATTGTTGTAGGGCTTGTAGAGAATGCTGAAATGCGGATTCTTCAGATTAAAGCGTGAGAGGTCACAGTCATAGGCAGTGGTCAGGACCACTTCGGTCTTGGGGTTAGCCAAATGGGCCTTCTCTGCAATCGTGTAACCGTCACTGGTTGGTAGGACCACTTCACTAATCACGAGATCGACACTTTCGGTTTCGATGATTTTTTCAGCAGCCTTAGGCTCAGACGTGAGATGATAGTTGCACCCCTCAATCCGGTGAAAGATCTTCTCCCACATTCGAAGATATGTGGGATCCTCATCAAGTACCACGATGTTAAATTGTCTTCCTTCGCTCCCCATGGCCAAATCAACCTCCACAGCTATGTTATACAAGTATCGTGCCAGACAGCGAAAAACGGAGCATTTTTAACCCGTTGATATTATTGGCGAATTTTGGAGCGAAATTGTCGGAGGAGTCTCAAAGGGGTAAATATATACCTATCTTGTGGTATTATTTTACACGGAGGCGAGAGATGGAGCGGGCCAGTTTCTCCTGGTCAATATCCCGGAAACCCCAGTAAAAAAGGGCTGTTTTCACCCAATGAGCCAAGAAATCATTGTTTTTAAAGAGTTTTCTTCGTGTGATAGAGTGGTAATCAACAACCTCATTCCGGACATCCAATATTGTTGCCCCCGGCGGGATAGCGGCAATTAGTTTTTGAACCCCTCGTGGATCTGGTTGGCCACAGAAAATATGGGTTTCATCTATCACCGTCTTAACGAGCGACAATTTGAGTGTTCGTGTTTTGAGGCTGGCTGGCTTGTGCTTCTTAATGTGGGAAGCGACCTCTTTGGTCATGAGAGGTTGGCCCCAGATCACGACATCTTGGCCGCGAAGAGAATTGGAATGTTTTTCGAAGAACGAACGGTAGGTTTCATTCAGAACCCCAATCGTTTTGAAGCGGTTCTTATTGAATGCGATCACATCATCCCCTTTGGGAAGGTGTCCCGCTGATTTTTCCGTAAAATACGCTCCCCGAACATCCATTAGTTTGAGAGCCGTCAAAATTTTATCAAGGTTCTTTTTTTCAACACAGAGGGGAAGGAGTTGGTAGGTACCATTACTTTGATCAAATCCCTTTTGAAAAATTTTTTCAATGTCCGAAGGCTTCTTAGAGTTAGAGATCAAGAGAACCAGTTCGGGGGAATCACTTTGAAATTCTTTTCGCATGATATTGCCTCGCCTTGGTTACATCTGTTGTGATTTGTTTTCGAAGTTCGTCAACCGATTCGAATGTCATCTCTCGACGGATCTTACTGTGGAAAAAGAGCTCTATCTTTTTTCGAAGAAGATTCGATTTATAATCGATCAGATAGGTCTCTATCGAAAGGTCTGTTCCTCCGAACGTTGGATTATATCCGATATTCGTGACTGAAGGATAGGAGCGATTGCCACCTTGAATGATGGTAGATGTGATGTAGACGCCGGGTGGTGGAATGATTTCGTTCAAAGGTGAAAGGTTCGCTGTGTGATACCCAAGTTCAGCGCCAACACCGCGACCCTTAATGATTGTTCCGGTGATGGAGTAGGGGTGCCCAAGCATCGATTTGGCCTGTGTGATCTCGCCACGTTCAATGAAATGACGAATATGCGTCGAGCTGAGCAGGGATCCTTGTTGGAGGACGGCATCGATAACATGAAGACGAATGTCCTCTGTTGCTGCAAGTTTATCTAGATCTTCAATTTTTCCTGCCCGTTTTTGTCCGAAGGTAAAGTCGTATCCGATAACGATTTCACGGGCACCAATCTTCTTCAGGATGAACTCTGAAAAAAACTTTTGAAACGTCAAATTCGAGAGGCGCTTTGTGAAGGGTTCAACAACCAAGAGATCGATGCCGAGTTCGTCCATCATGCGAGACTTCTGATCAAGCGTCTGAATCAATGGCGGAGTGAGGTCGGGACATAAGATTCTTACCGGATGGGGGTCAAATGTATAGACAACGCTTGTCCCATGGTTTTTTTTTGCAATGGCCCGGATTGTCTTGATAATCCTCTGGTGTCCCTTGTGAAGGCCGTCGAAATTTCCCATCGTCAGGACGGGGTATGCTTGATGCTTTTTTAGGTTTTGAGAGCCCCTAATAATCTTCATCAGAACTGACCCTTCTGGACGACAAATGCATGTCGAGTCGAGATATTATTAATGTCCCTGGCGATTATCGTAATGTTGTTATTCCCCTTCTCGAGCGTCAGCGTTTCAGATATTACGAGCTTGCTTCTTTCCTTAGGATTGGAGCGATAGGCCACTTTTTTCTCATTAACAAAGATATAATAGTCTTTGACGGCTGTTCTGTCAGTAACCGTCCCCTTCAGTTTGTACTGATTTTCAGACGTGACAACTGGAAAAACATTCCCCTTAACTGTGATAACAGGTCCCTCATACCAAATTCCTTCCGGAGGAGATATCTTCCCGGACTGCATTGTGATAACAAGGTTTGTATTAATGAACTCAAGGAGTTCGTTGTCGGTAATCGTAAGATCCAAAATGAAAGTAGAATTCTTCATGTTGGGTTGGACCTTGAATGTGAAAGAGATCTTCTTGGTTTCACCGGGCTTTAATTCCCCAATCTTAATACGCCCTTGGTCGATAAAGAGGCCGTCGATATTGTCCTTGTTGGTAATGTATGCCTGAAGGTCATTTGTAGGGCCTTTGCCAATATTCTTAATCTTGACCGTGAGGGGCACATTCTTGCCAAGCGGCAGAGGGTGCGGGGCACCGACGGTTTTCGGGGCCTCGAGTTGATAATTAAATGAAAATTTGGGGTGAGCCAGGGTTGTCACATTAACGGATGATTTGAATGTATATTTTGCCTTTTTGTCTCCCTGAGTGAAGTCAACAGAATATGGGATATTCCGGGTGTTAAGTCCGTTAGGAAGCTCAATTGTGACCGTTCGTGATAGAGTCGCCTGTGGGGGAATTTTTCCAAAGACAAATTCCTTTTCATCAAGAATGGGGTTGTCGGACTTGATGACACCGATGAGTCTCTCGACTGTTTTCTTTCCAAGATTATTGACGCTTAAGACAATATCCACTTCGCTTCCGGCTCTGGCGCGTTGGATAACCTTTTCGTTTTGTTTGAGCGTTGCCGTGGCTGATATTTTTGCGGGTGATATCTTTTTTGTAGTCGTCCAGTGAGTTCCGAGTTTCTTGAGCGATGCAGATATCTTTGCGTCTTCTTGGTTTTCAAGTTTGGCGATAACTGGGGAGGCCTCTTTGAGCATCGTTTTTGGGTTTGATGATGTCGAAGCCAAGATAATTTTAGTCGCCAGTTTTACAGCAAAGTCATCCTTAAACTCAAGGTTGCTCGAATATTCGCGTTGTCTCATTTTTTCCAGCTCATCTTCATCAATATACGGTTTGTGGTAACTAATTGTTTGTTTTGCCGACGAAGAGATCGGTGCAATTTGCTTAAGATGTTTATCGAGTTCCTTTTCAGAAGAGTGTTTGTTGGGTGCAATGTCTAAATACTCTTCGTCAATGATAGCAGGGATCAGTAAGATGTCAGGGGTGACACCGACAGTTTGTATAGAATGTTTCCCTGCCGTTAAGTATTGGGCGATAGTCAGTTTAAGGGCATAACTTTTTCCAAGTTCATAGACGCTCTGGACAGATCCCTTGCCGAACGATTTTTGACCAATGATGAGTGCACGATCATGTGCCTGCAACGCACCGGCGACAATTTCAGATGCCGAGGCAGATCCTTCGTTGATGAGGACAATGATCGGATAATTGCCAGATTCCGTGCCGGTTAAGTGGGCCTCTTCCTTGTCAATAAAACGGCGATTAGCTCCGACTGTTGAAACGATAACGCCCTTTGGGAGGAAAAGGTCGGCAACATCGACAGCTTCACCTAAAAGTCCGCCCGGGTTATTTCTGAGATCAAGGATCAGGCCCCTAAATTTTCCGTCGGTTTTTGATTGAAACAGCTTCAGTTCCTTAAAGAAGCCCTGGGCGGTATCCTTCTGAAAGCGTTTCAGTTTGATATACCCAACTGTTCCTGCACTGTCGGTGATGAGGTCACTTTTGACGCTATCGATGTGAATCCTGGCACGTGTCAAAGTAGTGCGAAATGGCACGGCCTTTCCCTTGCGCTCTATCATCAGGGTGACCTTCGTTCCCACTTTTCCCCGGAGTTTTTCAACGGCCTTCATGAGCGACAAATTGATCGTCGACATGTCATCAATCTGGGTAATAATATCCCCGCTTTTGATTCCTGCTTTCCAGGCTGGGGTATCTTCGATCGGTGTGATAACAGTGAGCTGACCATCTTTAGATGTGATAACGATACCTAGGCCACCAAATTCACCGCCGGTATCAATCTTGAATTCTTTATAGAACTCGGGTGTCAGAAAAGCTGAATGCGGATCGAGTGCTGAAAGGGCACCATTAATGGCAATGGCTTCAATATCTTCCAGATCAACGTCTCCCTTGTAGTTTAGTTCGACAAAAACGAAAACCTCTTTCATTGTTTTCCAGAAATCATCCATTGTTTTGAGCGGGGAGGAAAAACGTTTCTGTGCCTTGTCGATCGTCACGGAAAATGTGGTCGGCGTCTGAAAATTGACCAGGATTTCCGGTACGCTCTTTTGCACGTCATCGAGAGCATTTTTGAACATCTCTTTAATTTCGATTCTGGAAGGTTCGACATAATATTTCAGGATATAATTGAGTGTTCGTGGAAAGAGTCTCGATTCTGAGATGATGTGATCAGCCTTTTTGGTAGCCAGGGCTTGGCTCAAAAAGGGCCATTGTTGTCCTGCTCGTACGGGAGCAGCAAGGCCAATCAGTAGGACGATGATCAGGAGACAAATCTTCTTCAATGTGCATTTTTTCATGTTGGGCATAATACTGATAAAGGTCAAGAATTGCAAGGAGTTCGAAATTTCGAGTGAGGCTATTTCTTCCAGAACTCAGGAACAAAGAGGATGAGGACCGTGTATATTTCGAGGCGTCCAAAGATCATGCAGCCGATCAGGATAACCTTCCCGAGTTCAGGGATCGCAAAATAGTTATCAATCGGTCCGACAGAGGCGAGACCGGGACCAATATTTCCGAGGTTGGCTGCAACCGCACTGGTGGCAGTCAAAAGATCGAGACCAAGGAGCGTCATGATAATCGAACAAAAGACAAAGATGGCAACGAAGAGGATGACAAATCCGGTGATACTCTCCAAGATCTCCTTTTGAACAACCTTTTTCTCCAGCTTAACCGTGGCAAAGGCCTTGGGGTGGACCAATTTATAGAGCTCACGATAGGCATACTTAAAGGTGAGGAGAATCCGCATCATTTTCATGCTGCCACCCGTGGAGCCTGCACAACCGCCAAAAAACATCAGCGTGAGGAGAAGAAACTGCAAGACAAAGGGCCAAATTCCAAAATTTGCCGTAGCATAACCGGTTGTTGTTGTAATCGAGACAACTTGAAAGGCTCCATATCGTAACGCTTCCCAGATGTTGGTGTACGTGCCGGTGAAAAAGAGGATCATCGATGCAAAGATCACAAGGCCCAATATCAATGTGAGATAAAATTTGAATTCGCTATTTTTCCAGTAAGATTTGGGCCCCTTGATAACGCAGAGGTAGTGAAGGGCGAAGTTGCAGCCGGCAAGAAACATAAAAACAATAATCACGGTATCAATAAAGGGACTTGCAAATGCAGCAATTGAATTCGACCGGGTAGAAAAGCCGCCCGTGGCCATGGTGCCAAACGTGTGACAGAGAGCGTCGAAGAGCGACATCTCCCCGATCAATAAAATGATTGTTTCGATAACCGAGAGCGCGACATAAACCAGCCAGAGCGTCTTTGCCGTTTCCTTGATACGTGGGCGAAGTTTGTCGCTTGTCGGGCCGGGAACCTCTGCCTTGAAAAGCTGCATGCCACCGACGCCAAGAAGTGGCAGGATGGCAATAGAGAGGACGATGATTCCCATTCCGCCGAGCCAATGTGTGAGGCTGCGCCAGAAAAGAAGCCCATGTCCCAGGGATTCAATTTTTACGGTGGCTCCAAGCACGGATGCCCCCGTTGTCGTATATCCGGAGATCGATTCGAAGGCACAGTTGATAAATGATGTCAGGCTATAATCACCAAAGATTTTGGCAAAATAAAAGGGAAGGGCGCCAAAAAGCCCCGCCGTTAACCAGCCAAGCGAGACAATGGCCATTCCCTCACGCCTCGAGAGCTCAGCCTTTGCGGAATGGAAGAAAACCGAAAAGAAGAAACTGATAACAATGATAGATGCAAAGGCAAGAAGAAGTGCTGTGATATGGGGATCATTATAATACCATGCGAAGCCGATCGGAACTAGCATCGTCAGCCCGATGACAAAGTTGAGTCGGGCAAGTATTGAAATGATCACTTTGGCACGCAATTAAAAATACTCCATCTTGACAGTAAATAGTTTTTCAACTTTTGAAATGGCCTGATTGTCGGCCTGCACCAACACCTTATTGCCCGGCTGAATCACCGTACTTCCATCAGGTATTATAATGTTACCATCTCGTTCGACACTGAGGATGAGTGCCCCCTTGGGAATTTTGGCCTCACGGATTGGGATGTTGACGATGTTGGAGGTCTCCAGTGCCTCGATCTCGAGGATTTCAATGTCATCCTGAACGGATGAGACCGAAAGAACCTTTCCCTGCCTAATGAAATGGAGGATGGCACTGTTGGCAATGAGTCGCGGGCTGATCACAACGTCAACACCGATTGTTGTGATGAGTGGTATATAGCTGATCTGCTTGGTCAACGTCACGGCCCATGGGGTTCCCAGGCGTTTTGCAAGTAACGTGGATAGGATGTTGTCTTCATCATCTCCTGTAACGGCGATGAAGGCACCCATGTCACCAACATTTTCCTGTTGAAGGAACGATTGGTCTGTAGCGGTTTCATTTAAGACAACCGATTTATTTAAATTTCGAACGAGCTTTGAACATGCCTCCGCACTGCTATCGATGATCTTGACTTGGACATCATGTTTCTCCAGGAATTTTGCCAGGTGCATTCCGATAAATGTGCCGCCATGAATCATAACACGTTTGATTCTGTCGGAACGATATCCAAAGAGCTTCATGATCGATGGAATTTTTTCCGTTTCAGAGATGAAGTAGACGATGTCACCGGGTAAGATTCTATTTCTGCCGGTTGGGATTATGGTCTCCATCTCGGATGATCGTCGTAAAAAGAATGTGGGGAATGTCCTCAGAGAGTCTAAGTTTTTCGAGATATTGATCGGTTAACGTCGATTTTTCTTTG
>CAYWXY010000032.1:0-19467 GCA_964462555.1 uncultured Pseudomonadota bacterium
TGGAGGATAAGACCCCCCCGAAGGCGGAGGCCGAGACGAAATCGGAGCCTCAGACGCAATCGAAGCCCCAGACAGATTCACCCATACCCCCAATCAATTTTGCGACATTCATTCTTTCGCTGACTGCTTCGGCTCAGATGCATCTCGGGCTGATTCCCGATCCGTCGACGAATGAGAGTAAGGTTTCACTCCCGATTGCTAAACACACGATTGATACACTTGAGATGTTGCAGGAAAAGACGAAGGGAAATCTGGAAGATCATGAGGTTAAACTTTTTGATCAGGTTCTCTTTGAGCTTCGGATGCAGTATATGGAAAAACAGAAACAGTAATGGAGGTATTAATGAAGCGCTTAGCTGGTTTTATCATTATAACCCTTATCATGTCGTTGGCCATTTCGAATGCGTGTGCGATTCAGGAGGTGGATCAGTCGGGTGAGGGGACTGTCAAGTCAGGCTCAGTTTGGTCGTCGGTTCTACCAAAAACAAGGAAGGCTCTAGAGCCAAAGGTTAAGGCCGAGAAGAAGCCTCTGATGGGGATACCAAAGAAGCCAGTTGACGTTAAGCCCTTTCCAGGTGCGCCCCGGAGTTTTAATGAGTTGGTGGAGCGTATTGGGCCGGCGGTCGTCAATATTTCGACAACGCGAAAGGTTAAGGTTCAACCCTTTAGCCCCTTTAAGAATTTTGGGCCGCGTTTTGGACCGGGAGATCCCTTTGATGATTTTTTTGATAAATTTTTTGAGGGAAATCCTGGGGCAAATCGGAATCGACATAGTTTAGGGTCTGGTTTTTTGTTTCGTCCCGATGGTCATATTTTGACCAACAATCACGTTGTTCAGAACGCCGATGAGATCATGGTGACGCTTCATGATGAGAAGAAATATAAGGCGAAGGTGGTCGGTCGGGATAGCGAAACCGATATTGCGATTATCAAGATTAAGAATGCCGATAAACCCTTTCAATATGAGAACCTGGGCGATTCCGATAGTATCAAGATTGGTGAGTGGGTTGTGGCGATCGGCAACCCCTTTGGCCTGTCGCAAACAGTGACGGCCGGAATTGTTAGCGCGAAGGGGCGCGTGATCGGTGCCGGTCCCTATGATAATTTTATTCAGACCGATGCGTCGATTAATCCCGGAAATAGCGGTGGTCCGCTATTTAATATGAGTGGTGAGGTGATCGGTATCAACACCGCAATCTTTGCCTCGGGTCAGGGGCTTGGCTTTGCGATTCCAATCAATATGGCGAAGAAACTTTTGCCGCAGCTGATCAAGCACGGCAAGGTGATGGATCGCGGGTGGCTCGGTGTGATGATTCAGGAAATTACGCCAGAGCTCGCGAAGTCGTTTGGTCTGAAAGAGGATCAAGAGGGTGTTTTGATCGGTGATGTTTTGGCCAGTTCACCTGCGGAGAAGGCTGGGTTGAAGCGAGGCGATGTGATTATTAGCCTGGACGGTAAGAATGTGAACAAGGTTTCCAAGTTGCCAGGGATGGTGGCGACGCGTCAGCCTGGTAAACTCTTAAAGATTGGTATTATTCGTGATGGCAAAGAACAGATCGTCGATGTTACCCTGGGTAAGAAGGAATCGAAGGAAGAGGTGGTGACGAAGAAGGGTGGAGAGCCCGGGAAGGCCGACGAGCTTGGACTGGTGGTTCGAAAGGTAACCTCTTCAGAGGCAAATGAGCTGGGGGTTAGTCCTGACAAGGGTGTTTTGGTCGAGCGTGTGGAACCTGGGTCTTCTGCCGAGAATGCCGATGTTCGGACGGGTGATATTATCTATGAGATCAATGGTCAGTCTATTAATGGCCGTGATTCCTATCTGAGTGCGATTGCTAAATTGGAGAAGGGCAACATCGTTCGGCTCCTGATTCGACGGAAGATGGGAACGGTCTACCTGGCATTTCGACTTGAGTAGATACGAACGTTATCCCAAATGCTTCTTTAATTTCTCTTCAGATTTTTTCAGAACATCTTTGTGGAGGCTTTTGCCGTGCGAGTCCATCGTGACGACGGCTGGGAATGAGATAACCTCAAATTCCCAAATGGCCTCTGGGCTTCCAACCTCTTCGAGGAGATAGACGCCGTTGACCTTTTTGATCCGTTCGGCCAGAACCTGTGCGGCACCGCCGATGGCATGAAGATAGACACAGCCAAATTCCTGACAGGCCTTAAGTGTCTTGTCGCCCATTCCCCCCTTTCCGATAATGCCTCGAACACCGAAATTTTTAATGACGTCGTATTCGTAGGGCTCTTCGCGTGTTGATGTGGTGGGACCGGCGGCCTTGACGATCCACTCGTCTCCCTCTTTGACGATGACTGGGCCGCAGTGATAGATAATCTGGTCTTGCCAGTCGACCGGGAGGGGATATTTTCCGCTGTGGAGACATTGGTGGACGGCGTCGCGGGCGGTAAAGAGTTTGCCGGTGATTTCGACCATGTCGCCGACCTTGAGGTTTCGGATTTTTTCCTCTGTAAATGGGGCTTCTAATACAACCATTGTTCAATCTCTCCTTTGGTATTCAAGGTGACGCCCTGACGGCGATAGGCCCAGCACATGTATGAAATGGTGACGAAATAGGAAGCGGGGAGACGGTTTAGGAGTCCAATCTTGCAGCCAAGGATCGTCGTTTTTCCGCCGAAGCCCATGGGGCCGATTTCTAGCTCGTTGGCCTCCTTAAGAATCTCCGTCTCGAGTTTTGCTAGCGATTCGTTTGGATTCGAATCGTCGAGTGTGCGAAGGAGTTGCTCTTTTGTGTGAAAGTAAGCGGTGGCGCGGTCGCCGCCAACGCACACACCGAGGATTCCCGGGGCGCATCCCTTTCCCTGCGCCTTAAAGGCGGCGTCGAGGATACATTTTTTAACACCATCGATGTTTCGTTGTGCATCGAGCGGTGCGTAGGGAAGGGCATATTGGATGCCGACATTTTCGCAGCCGCCACCCTTGAGAATGAGGCGGATATCGACTGTTTCGTTGTCCGTTTGTTCAAAGTGGAAGTGGGGGGAACCTGGTCCAAGGTTGTTGCCGCTATTGGTGCCGGTGAGCGGGTCGACCGAATTCTGGCGAAGGTAGCCCTTTTCGGTCGCCTGAATGACGGCATCTTTTGCCGTCTTAATAAATTCATTTTGATCGAAGCCTTTGGGGGCTTTAACGAAGAAGAGGATCGATCCGGTATCCTGACAAATGGGTTGCTCTTTATCCTTTGCCATTTGGATATTTTCCTGGACGATTTCCATGGCGTACTTTGCGGGCGATCCCTCTTTTTCCTTTGCGGCGTATTGACTGATAACCTTTTTGACATCATCCGGAAGTTTTGTGGACGTCGATTTGACAAGTTCGAGGATCGAATCAAAAAGCGCTGTCATGTTATCTCCTTATCCAATGGTAGCTGTCTTCGATTTTGTTTCCTTGTTCATGATGGGTTTCGAATGTCTTGATGTATTGGCCGCAGTTGCTGCCGATGGCGTTTTCATCAAGCTCACCGACGCTGAAGAGGACGTCATAGCCGATATCTCGGAGTTGATGGACGATCTGCGGGTCACTGGTGCCCGCAAGTTCTTCGCTTGTAAGGCTGGATGTCAGGCCGTTGGCCTTGGCAGTGAATGTCGGATTGAGCGGTGTCATTTTGACGAAGAAGAGGTCGGGATAGAAGATTTCAAGAAGTCGGGTTGGCTCAATAGTATATCCGTCGGCCAGGACAAAGTTCAGTGTCACCTTTCGGTCGAACTCTTTGACAAAACGTCGGCCATAATCTGCGATCTCCTGAAGGTTCCATTTTTTGATCGGAATGATCCGATCTCTCAGTTTTTCGTCTGTGGAGTGGATCGAAAATTGGAGTTGAAATCGTCCTTGGTAGAGTTCCTCTTTGATCTCCAAAAGTTCTTCGAAGAAGTTGCTGGTGCCGTGTGGGGCGACCGTTGAGATGCAGGGCATGAGGCCGGGGGCATCAAAGCGGGCGTCTAGTGCCCGAAGTGCATCAAGGACGTTCGGGTTGAAAGCCGGTTCGCCCATACGGGAGAACTGGATCTTGAATTTTTTGGCTGGGATACGGTGATCGGGGTAGTGACGATCGACGATCGTATCGATCTGACTCAGAATTTCTTCGGTTGTGAGTCGGTCCTGATAGCTTCCACCGGCGTCGCACATTTCACATGTGACGGGGCAACCGTAGAGTGATGAGACGATCAATACCCATTTCTCTTCAATGGGGTAGGGTGGCTCGACCGATTCGACACATTCGATGCGTCGACCGCTCTCGGTTTCGGCGATATAGATGGTTGCCAAGCCTTTTTTTCCATGTTCCTCGATGATTTTCATTCTGTAATAATCCCCATAGCAGCGCGAATACCGTCACCCACTGCAATTGCGACTTGTCGATGAATGCCGCGGGCGACGTCGCCGACCCAATATAGACCTGGAACTTCACTCTTTTCAAGAAAATGATTTTTTATCTCCTTTGAACAGAAGTCGATAGCCGGGTCTCTGCCGATGGCCGTCAGGACGTAATCAGTTTTAAGTATGTCTCCTTGGTCGGTTTTAATCTTGAGACTCTCCTCCTCTTTGGTGATGGAGAGCGGCGATCTCTTGGAGAGCTGCTCGATTGATGAGTTGTTCGAGGCCTCTTCCAGAAGGAGCTGGTGGCACTTAGGCTCGTTTGAGCGGTAGAGGATCGTGACGCTGTTTCTTGGCGCGAGTGTCAGTGTATAGTCGAATGCCGCGTCGCCACTTCCGATTATTGTGATTCGCTGGTCAGCAAGATCGCGGATCGGATAGACCTCCGTATATATTCGATCCTCGGCGCCGTCTTCGATGATCTCTGGGGCGAGTCTCCGCGCCCTCGTCCCCGACGCAACAATTACATTTCGGCAACTATAACCATCCACCATGAAGCACCGGGAGCTTAACCTTTCTAAGCTCCCGGTGCTTAGGTGGTGGACGGTGATGTTCATCGATTTGAGGTGGTTCGTGAAGTGTTCTGCGAGTTCGGGACCGCTGGGGGCATTCGCGAAACCAAGGTAATTCTCAACGCGGTTGGCGTTGAGAATGAGGCCGCCGATGGGGCCCTTCTCAAAGATGAGAAACTCCCGACCGACGCGTTTTAATTGAATGGCGGCGGCAATTCCTGCCGGTCCCGCACCAATGATGATTGTCTCGTATTCTTTCTTCATTATCATTTGAATGTTGCCAACAGCTCCTTATGTTTTACCGGAATCGCAAAGGCGTGGGCTAGATTGAAAATGGTTGCCTTGTGATGTTCTGGTTCATACGACGCCGTGCAGTCGGTGACAAAGAATGTCTCAAAGTTTCGCATGAAGGCGGAGCGCGCGGTCGTTTCACAACAAATGTGAGAGACAACGCCTGTAACGACCACCTGTTCTGTCTTTGCGGCCTTCAGTATTTTTTCCAAGTTGGTATTTAGAAAGGCGTCGTATTGATGTTTCACAATCGTATCGCCATAGTCGGTGGCAAGCTTTGCATTGAGTTCGCTCATCGGATTTGTCTCTTCGATTCGATCTCTCCACCAGCGACTCATTAAATTTTCAGGATCGACATCGAGATGTCGTGTGAAGATGACCGGACGGTCTGCGCTTTTGAACGCGGCAATCAGTTTGTTGATGTGGCCGATTAATGGTTTCGACGAGGGGACAAAGGCATGAGAGTCGGGATTCGTAAAATAGTCCTGGACGTCGATGACCAGGAGGGCGGCCTTGTCGGGCCGGAATGGGAACCTGTTATGGCGTGGATAGGAGGTTGTCATTCGGGGGGCTGTAGCATGGGCGATGCCGGAATGCAACAAGCACCGGGAGCTTGTTTCTAAGCTCCCGGTGCTTATGACGGTTTGGGGTTGAAATTCGGAAAATCGTCACCATATATAGGGTTAGGTACGTTCATTAAAGTATTAATATAGAGGTTGAGAAAGAGATTGTATTCAACTGAAAAATAAGGCAATTTCCAGAATATTGACCGGTACCTGGTACCGATGAGGAGGTAGGGAATGAGGATGGATAAATTAACAATTAAGGCCCAAGAGGCCATTCAAAAGATGCAGGATATTGCATCCCAATATGGCCACCAGCAGCTCGAGCCGGAGCATCTATTGATGGCCCTGCTCGGCCAGGATGAGGGTGTTGTCTCCTCGATCCTCGCCAAGTTAGGCATTAATGTGGGCGCTGTCGAGGCTGATCTTGCCAATGCACTTGAGAAGATGCCGAAGGTGGAGGGTGCTGGTCTCGGACAGGTCTATTTGTCGCAACATATGAATAAACTCTTTGATCAGGCGCTCAAGGAGGCCGAGGGTCTGAAGGACGAGTATGTCTCGTCAGAGCATTTCTTGCTCGCGCTTTCGAACATGAAGGGAATTCCTGCGGCCGACATATTGAAGAAGCATGGCGTGAATCGCGCCGATGTTCTCAAGGTCCTGCAGTCGGTGCGTGGTCCACATCGCGTGACTGATCAGAATCCTGAGCAAAAGTATGAAGCGCTGAAACGTTACACTCGCGATTTATCTGATCTTGCCAGACGGGGAAAACTTGATCCGGTGATCGGTCGTGACGATGAGATTCGTCGCGTGATCCAGGTCTTGTCACGTCGAAGGAAAAATAATCCGGTTCTCATTGGTGACCCCGGTGTCGGTAAGACGGCGATCGTCGAGGGGCTTGCCGGACGTATAGCGAATGGTGATGTTCCCGAGACACTCAAAGACAAACAGCTTCTGGCACTCGATCTCGGACAGTTGATTGCCGGTGCGAAGTTTCGTGGTGAATTTGAGGATCGCCTCAAGGCGGTTCTCAAAGAGATCGAATCGAGTGGTGGATCAATTATTCTCTTCATCGATGAACTTCACACGCTCATTGGTGCGGGTGCGGCCGAGGGATCGATGGATGCCTCTAATATGTTGAAGCCCGCGTTGGCACGTGGTGAACTCCGCTGTGTTGGTGCCACGACGATTGATGAATATCGCAAACATATCGAAAAGGATGCGGCCTTAGAGCGCCGCTTCCAACAGGTTTACGTTGGGGAACCGTCGGTTGAGGATACGATCTCGATTCTTCGGGGTTTGAAGGAACGCTACGAAGTTCATCATGGTGTCCGGATCACTGATCCGGCGATTATTGCTGCGGCCACGCTTTCGAATCGCTATATCACCGATCGTTTCCTCCCTGATAAGGCGATCGATCTAATCGATGAGGCGGCTTCCAAGCTCCGAATAGAGATCGATAGCCTTCCTGTAGAGATCGATGAAATCGAACGGAAGGTTATGCAGCTCAAGATTGAACAAGAGGCCCTTAAGAAGGAGAAGGATTCAGCTTCCAAAGAGCGTCTGGAAACCCTTAAGAAGGAGCTTGCCGATTTGACCGAAACGTCGAGCGGAATGAAGGCGAAGTGGGAGAATGAGAAGGGTGTGATCGCAGAGGTTCAAAAGTATAAGGAAGAGATTGAAAATGCAAAAGTGGAGCAGGAGCGCGCTGAGCGTGAAGGGAATCTGAACCTGGCCGCCGAGATCAAGTATGGTCGAATGACTGAGCTCCACAAGGAGCTCGATACGGCAACGGAAGAGTTGAAAAAGATTCAGAGCGGTTCTCGGATGCTCCGTGAAGATGTTGAGGTTGATGACATTGCAGAGATTGTCGCCAAGTGGACCGGCATTCCGGTGACTCGGATGATGGAGGGGGAGCTGGAGAAACTCAAGAAGATGGAAGATCGTCTGCGCGAACGTGTGGTTGGTCAAGACGAGGCCCTTTATAAGGTTGCCTCTGCCGTTCGACGTGCGCGTGCGGGTCTTCAGGATCCCAACCGGCCGATCGGTTCGTTTATCTTCTTAGGTCCGACCGGTGTGGGTAAGACAGAGACGGCCAGAGCTCTTGCGCAATATCTTTTTGATGACGAACATTCGATGGTTCGGATCGACATGAGTGAGTTTATGGAAAAACATTCGGTGGCACGCCTGATCGGTGCGCCTCCCGGATATGTCGGTTATGACGAGGGTGGTTATCTCACCGAACATGTCAGGCGCCGTCCATATAGTGTCATTCTTTTTGATGAGATTGAAAAGGCGCATTCCGATGTCTTCAACATCCTGCTTCAGGTCTTGGACGATGGTCGCCTGACGGATGGCCAGGGGCGAACGATCGATTTTAAGAATACGGTTATTATCATGACGAGTAATATTGGTTCCGAATATCTGACCGATATCGCGGGCGATGAAGAGAAGATCGTGAACCAGGTGACAGAGGCGCTTCGGGCCAATTTCAGGCCGGAATTCCTGAATCGCGTCGATGATGTCGTGATTTTCAAGCCACTATCCGAAGATCGGATCAAGGAGATTGTCGATATTCAACTTCATTATCTCGATCGACTCCTTGCGGATCGCAAAATCACTTTAACGCTTACCGATGCCGCCAAGTCTTTTATGGCCAAGCGGGGATATGAACCGGCCTTTGGTGCGCGTCCACTCAAGCGCGTTATCCAAAAGCATATCGTTGATCCTCTCTCAATGAAGATCCTCGATGGCGAGGTTCAGGATGGAAGCAGTGTTACAGTCGACGTTGATGGCGATCACCTGAGTTTCAGATAAAAAATCATATAATAGTTCAACAATTTCAAAGCTTTGGGAATTGTTGTTGATATAATTGACAACTTTGCCCCCGCCGGAACCGATAATGAATAGTCGAGTAGGGGTCCTTTTATTATCTTTTCACTACAGGTCGGAGAGAAAGTGAGTGTGCGTTATGCCACTACAGATCCAATCATCCCCAGAAGCAGCTGTGGGGAACCGTGAGGAATGTCATGAGGCAATGATGGAGGTATTACGTGAGGCATCGGCAGCCTGTGCAACCCGTGATATAGACTGCCTTATCTCTGAGATGAGAGCTTCTCAATTTCTTCGGGCGAGGTGTCGATCGGGGGCCAAAAATTATAGAGTTCATTCTGGACCTGTGTCAAGGGAAAGGGAACCGGTAAATTTAATTAAAGAATTTAGACGAAGGGCGAAGTTTCCTCCTATGAAATTTTCATTTAAATCGAAAAGTCCAGAGAGAGGTGCTTGGAAACAGTTGGTATCGCTTGTGAGCGACGGCGTTGAGGCTGGAAAAATGTGGGCGCATGACAACCAAGCATTACTCCATAGTGTCGCAGTTGCGACTCCTGTGGTTTCGGGCCTTATTGCAAGTGGTGTCATCACTTCTCTTGTAAATGTTGTTGCGGCCAAGATGGCTTCGGGTGGTGACTTTGTTATCGGAAATATCGACTAATAATAATAGAACAGGGGGTCCTTTTATTATCCTTTCACTACAGGTCGGAGAGAAAGTGAATATAGGTGTCGGACCCAATATGCATAAAAAATAAGACTGGTGAAATGCACTGTCTGGAGCGTACCGAGTGTAATTTTTCGGAAGGTGATGGTTCTCTTGATTATTTGAGTGATATTTTCGTCCAAGGTGCTTCACGTGTGGTAGATGTCTTTTTTTCCGGTGATCAATATTACACGCAGATTTGTCGACTTGCTTATGCAGGAAGCTCGGTGACAACAGAGACGATTGCGATGCTGAGTGGCGGAAGGGGGCCTTACTGGCATCGATCTGTTGAAGGTCTATCTATACTTGAGAATGAAAGTTCTGTTTTTTCGGAAAAGAATAATACTCAATTTATGACGAGTGATGGAAATCTCTATGAGATCTTATCTGTCCCGACAAAGCGCCTGGAGGAGGGACTTTGCTACATGACCAATGCCGATTATTATTTACAAGGTATGAGTGTGGGGAAACTGCTATCTCAGCGTTTCTTAAAACCGGTTATCGATTCATATATTGGTCAGTGTGGAGAATTGAAGAAGAGTTGGGGCCAAGATGAAGGTCAAAATGGTATGCGCACTAAGATTCATATCGATATGTCGATATTTGCTCCTCAGCTTAAAGAGTTTTTTCCTGAAAGAGTCATTGCGGATGTTCAAATTGTTTATGTCGATAAGTTCGAACATCCTTTCATGGAAGCCACTGCTATGTATGTTTCAGATCAACTGGAGATACAGGTTAGCGATCATTTTATGAAAATGGAAGCAAATGACCAACTATCTGTGATTGCGCATGAATTGGGACATCATTATTACGCGGATTATGGGATTACCATTTATGATGAATTAGAGAGCCAAATGTTGATACTGCAAGAGAATGAAAGGTATGGAAGTACATATGTTGCAGAATGTGCTAGGTTGGCATATTTTCAACTTCAAAAGGATCTTCTCGGACAATCTCTCCATCTAAGTCCCTTCCATGAGTTCTTGGCCCTGACGATTGATAAGGAAGTCTCCACCATGTACCCAGTTTCAGAAAAACGTGAAGTTGCTAGTAATGAATATCTTGACCTGAATCTTGAAATTATTCGTAATGCTCCAAATTCTCTGACGATCCCCCTTGCTAGTACCGTTTATAGTAATTTAATGAACCTTCCCTTTATCTCCAGTTCAACGCGAAAGTATATGATCTCAAAGCTTAAAACGACGTTTAGTGAAGAGGTCTGGCAATATGTAGTAGGTTTATCTGAAAGAAGCTCTTATGAAATTATGGCGGCGCGGGCAGCGGGCATTGAATGGAGTCTTGGTGAGTGGTCGCTGAAGTCTGTTGTTCAGAAGACATTGCCGATCAAGTTTCGATGAAGATCCTCGATGGTGAGTTTCAGGTAAACGCTACTTTTCTAAAAAACCTCAGATAAAATATTGCAATTAGTAAACATTGTTGCTGGGGTTCTTTGTAGACTATCCTAATAAATTTTAAAAACACAAATAACTTAATCATATTCAGTAGTTGCCTATGTGCGAATCAAGCAACTTTTGCCTGTTTTTTGCCGATAATAATAATGGAACAGGGGTCCTTTCTATTCTTTCATTACAGGTCGGAGAGAGAGTGAGTGTACGTTGTGGCAAAGCCACCTCGCCTCGTGCGAGCTCCAAAACCTGTTGTGATATCCAAACCTGTCGTCGAAGCGCCGACAAGGCCAAAGAGTGGGCGAGGGGTTCGTGTTCCTCGTGTCGTTGTCAGTGGCGCGAAGACAGGGGGGAAGTCCGGTTACGATTCCATCAAAGTTGGCACTAGAAATTCAAACGTGGGTGCCGCGTCTGCTAAACATGCGCTAGCTGCTCGTAAATGGCGTTTGGTCGAAGTGTCATCCAAATCCAGGGATTCAGATAAATCCAAAAATTCAGCAGCGACGACTTGGAAACAACTGGTATCACTGGTGAGCGATGGCGTTGAGGCTGGGAAGATGTGGGCGCATACAAATCAAGCGTTGCTCCATAGTGTTGCCGTGACGACTCCTGCGCTGTCGGGTCTTATCGCAAGTGGGGCTATTACATCTCTCGTAAATGTTGTTGCGGCTAAAATGGCTTCAGGTGGTGGATTTATCATTGGAAAGATTGAATCTACAGGGGGAGATGTACCAGAAAGTGAAACAATAGATCTTATGCCGAGTGATATCTATTCCAATTCTATTCAGGAACTTATCGACATATCAGAAGCGACTCACTTCGTGAATCTAGAACTTTCGAGCGACGTAACACCTGATAAGGTTGTTGACGCGATAGAACAAATGGGAAGCCTCAATACTTCAAAAAAGGTGGAGCTTCGTTCAAGCGATGGGAAGACTGTCATTGTTCGTAGGGAGGTTGATGGGAATATCAATTTTTACCAATCCGGCAGCTCAGGCCTATCGGCGGGAGATGCGAAGGGTGTTGTTGAAGGTCTATCTTCAAGGGCTATCAAGGATGGGCGAAAACTATCTGTCTATCATGCTGGGATAGGCGTTATGACGATTGATTCCGAGGGACAACATGTTGAGATTGATCTCTTGGCTAAGGCGGGACGTGATACCGTTCTTGGTGTTATCGACCATGTTACCTCAGAGATCTCTAGAAAGTCGATCCTAAAGGCCTGGACGCTCGATATTGTTCGGCCCGAAGGGGCGGTTGCCATTGATCGTCGTATCTCTGACATGGCCATGGGGATTTTCGATGGCACGAGTCCATTTGCTTCTATTCTGGAAGTTTCTAGTGCTGGTCGTGAGCTTGCCAGATATCGAAGTGATATGGATGCCAGCGGTGGCGTTGATTATGTTCAGGGAGAGCACTTTGGTGTACGCGTTGATGCCGTCGGAAGGAAGATGACGGTTGCAGCAAGAGAAGTGATGGTCCGTCGGAATGCCGAACTGATGGCGCATGTTACCGGTCGTTCGGCAGAGAGTCTACGTTTCATTTTTGATCAAACAATGGAGCTGGCCGAAAAAAATTCGTATCACGGTCGTCGTCCCTATGAAGGGTTTGTTCTACGAACCGTCGAATGGGATAGGGCGATGGGGAATATGATTCGATATGCAAATGGCGGAAACATGCAAACACTCACTAGGGTAGTGGATGTTGTGAAGGATCAGTCGTTTTCGGCCGGGATGAGACAACAGGCTAGCGCCACGATGGCTCAAAAGCAAAATAGTGCGGACTTTGTTCTTGGCCTTGCGCATGAGGAGCACGTAAACATTATGGATGAGGTTGTTCAGTTATTTCAGGCACCGACGGGGAAAAATATTTCTATTACAGGGTCGGGCGTGGGCGTTATTCTTCGGGTAAGGGATGCTGATCCGCGTGTCTATAGTGGAGCCAGGACAGAGAATAATTTTATTAGGGAGTTTAAGAACGCACTGTCAATAAATCCTGAATACAAAGAGGGGGAATTTTATATTATTCCGGAGACATTTACGGCCCGTCGTCAAACCACACCTGATTTTGTTTTTATGAGTGGGTCAACGGCCGTCTACCTTGAGGCCAAGGCGTCTCTCGATGGTGTAGCGGCTGGCCGGCAAGCAAAAAAGGGAATTCGGCAGTTGATAGAAACACGAGTGGCTCCCGAAGTAGATGCATTGGCTAAGTCTGACGGAAAAACAGTCAGTGGGCGTTTTGTTGTTCTGGATGTTACGAGGGGTGGGGGCTCTTACCAGGGCATCAATGCTGCAGTTGAAGGTGCATTCCAGGATGTAGAATCTGAACTAAGGAGACAAGACAAGAGTCTTGCTCAGATAGCTGAAGATTTAAAGGCTGTGAAAAGTGTGCGAGTGTTGGTTGCCTTTGGAAATCAATTATGGAGTGTTCATTTCGATAAGGATCAAAACGGATATGTGGCTGAACTATTGCACTCTACAATGGTGCGGGGAGCTACAAAGCGTCAAGCCTTTTATCATGCATTAGATGCACGCTAATCATTGCTTCATAGGATCTTCCAGACCAAGCATATTTGAGATGGGCCCAAAGGGGTGAGCGAGATGAATGCGTCTCAGGGCCTCAAGTAGGGGCATGGTTAATTCGAGAAGTTGTTCTTCAAGTCTTTCCAATCGTTCAACTGGTGGTAGGCCTCCAAAAAGCTCATTATATGTTGCTGTAAAGGCACGCTTGAGGGATGCTATAGAAATGTTTATCTGGGGGATCTCACCGCGAACCTGACGATTGGTTGGAAATTCATGTTCGAATGATTGAATCTCCTGAGCGAGCGATCCCTTTCCAAATAATTCGAGTCTATTGAGAAAAATCAGGCCCTCGATGGCATCCCCATCGAGTTGTCTAGTCAGAACGCCAACTTGTCTTATTGTGAAGATGGATGTCAATTTGTCGACGAATAGCGAAATGTTCCAGGGTATTTCAATTGTCTTGGTCCACTGATGAACCTTCGTAATAAGTTCACCAATGTGGGCGTCGGTATTGTAGAGGCCAAAAGAGAGTTCATGTGCAACTGCCTGAGTGTCTGTCTTGCCTGGGTCTTTAGTTCCATCATTTTCTGCCAGCTTGGTCGAGATTTCATTGAACCACCGAAGACTACTTGAGGGTCCTATGCTGTCGATAGAAGGTTGAGTTGTTATGCTGTATCGATCGGTCCCAGAAAGTGGGAGAAGTCTAAATTCTCGAAATCTGGGACGTGCCAGATATTTGGTTGAAATATTAGGGGCAAATCGTGGAGATTTTCTTTTCTGTGAGGCTGTCAATGTGCCGTCATGGTCCATAGAGAGATGAAGAACCCTGGCCATATCAACGCCCTTGGCGGGACCATCGGGAAAATAACCTCTTATGGGAAGTCGGTAGATCTTTGGAGTTTTTCCGCGGGACATTGTTTCTCCTCAGGGATGAATATCTATGATGATAAAGTAGTAATAGTGCCCGCTGTATTTAGTATCGGTAGAATCCTTAAAAAGTTGCTAGGTTTTGTTTTTCGCTATCTGTCTGATTTTATTATCTTTTTGTCATTGTATATTCTGAGGATCGTGACGATCAGGATCAGCCAGAGAAAGATTCCGGAACCGATGAGGATATTCGTAAAGATTTTTGTGTCGAGGTGAAAGACGTCGACCATCACAATAATGAGGAGTGCGGTCAGTGCCTTTGAGAATCGATAGAAAAATACATCGATAAACGATTTGGCCTGAAACTTTTCAGCAACGTGAAGCGGAATATAGAACATCTCTTTGGCCGCTCGATATGTCGAATAGTCGAGACTTTTTGCTGCGATAAAGAGGATGGCAAAGAGTATGAGGTGTGGATAGATGAGCGATGCCAGAAAAAGGAGAATGATTGTTATGATGACGGAGTAGTGCGTCTTGGCTACACCGATGAAGCGGAGGAGAAGAGGTGTAACAACGGCGCTGAAGAAGATCGTGACGAGCTGAATGATGAAGAAAATTTCACCATAAAGGGCGCTTTGCTTGTCCAGAACATTCACGGTTTCGGCGAGGCGGGTGTTGTAGAGAAAGTAGCTGCTGTTGATATAGAGCTGCGTGGCCAGCGTTAAAAAGGCGATGATGGAGATGTAACGGTTCTTAAAGACGAGTGATGCGCCACCGACAAATGAACTTTCGGCCAGATCTTTTTCAATCTTGAAACGATCCTTGAATTCGACGTGCTGTGTAATTGAGCGGTAGAGAAGACCAATGCAGATCACGAAGATGGCAAGCGAGATGCTGCTTAAAAAGATCATATTATGGGAGCCGACTGGTTCGGCCAGCTTAGCAACCATAGCATTTCCGAGCATGGCGCCGATCGAGGCACTTCCCAGAAAAAGGCCGTAGTATTTTTTGGCCGTCTGTTTGTCAAAAAGCGTGTTGGAGATCGACCAGAATTGTTCAACGAGGACCAGGATATAGACATCTGACCAGGCGTAAAAAATCAGCGAGAGCCACTTGGGATTGGTCCGCATGGCGAATCCGAAGAATGTATTGATGATAACGATACTGGAGATCATGCTGATGCAGAGGGGGAGGAGGCGGTATCGCTTGGCAAGTTGATTGTATGTGACGACAACAATTATGGCGAGAATTGCCGCCGCGATCATCGCCCAGGGGAGCTTGCTGGCACCAAAGGCAGCATTGAAATAGGGTGCCGCCGTGGTTCGCGTAAAGGGGTATCCCATCAGGCCGAAGAAGGCAGCGACGGTTAGATAGATTAGTTGGGGTTTGACCGTCGTTTTCATGGGGGTCGGTTAGCACAGTGAGGGGAGTTCGACAAGAATTTAAGTCATTGCGAGGAGGGACGACGAAGCAATCCGGAGAGTATGCTCGCGGGCTTGCTTCGCCTTGACAGAGAATATTTCGGGAGCTCAAGGGTCGGCCCAGGCTCGCAATGACAATTGACTTTGGGGCCCTGGCCTGTTAGGCATCTCGGCGATGAAGATACCGGTATATTGTTCACTCATTCCAGCCGAGTTGATTGTCCATTTGGGACATGAACCGGTCTATTTGGAGGCTGATCGGCTGCTCGAGTCGCGCCCCACGGAGTACCATTGTGCCTTTCATGAGAACCTCTGTTCGTATTCGAAGGCGCTTTATGATTTTTTTCTTAAGAACCATGAGGCGTTTGGTCGAATTGTTGTGCCGACGGCCTGTGATGCCCTGAAAAAACTCCATAATGCACTGCTTGCTGAACTTCCATCCGAGAAATTGGTTCTTCTGGACGTGCCACAGATCAAGAAGAATTCGGCCAAATCTTTTCTGGCGGAGCAGTTTTCCAAATTGGCGAAGGCATTGGGAGAGGGTACAGCCAGAGTGGAGGATATTGATAAGCCAATCTCAGAAGGTCAAGAAGCTTCAGCCACAAAAATTGGAATCTTGGGAGCTAATGTTCCGATGTCCGTTATCGAGGAGAGTCTGAAGAAATATGATGCGGAGCCGGTCTATCTCAATCATTGCCTGGTCAAGTCGTATCTTGATTCGGATCTTATGAAGACGCTCAAAGATGACGGCCTGACCGAATATGCGGCCCACTTTCTGGAGGTGAATCGTTGTCCCCGCACCGATGATGAGACATATAAGGAATCAATCGTCGAGGAGGTCTTGGACGGTGGGCTCTCTGGCATCATTGTGAATACTTTGAAATTTTGTGATTACCAACCATTCGACTATCATTATTATCAACGAAAACTGGGAAGTGTTTTTCCGATGTTGCAGATTGAGCATGAGCTAACTTCATCGTCGGAAGGACAACTTGCAACACGAATTGAGGCTTTTATGGAAGGGATTAAGGGAAGGTTGCTGAAACGCAAAAAAGCGATGGCACGAAATGGTGGTCGATTTTTTGTCGGTATTGACAGTGGTTCTCATGCGACCAAGTTGGTCTGTATCGACAAGGATTATTCGATTGTGGCACGTGAAGTGGTGTCAACGGGGACGTCGGTTCGGAAGAGTGCTGAAACTCTCCTTGAAAAACTAAAAGACGGTCACAAAGTATCGACGAACGATATTGGTCGTCTGGTCGCAACCGGTTATGGGCGAAACAAGATTGAGATCGCTGACGATATTATCACGGAGATTTCGTGCCACGGTTTGGGCGTTCATCATATCTTGGGGAAGGCGGGAACGATCATCGATATCGGTGGTCAGGATAGTAAAGCAATAAAAATCGATGGTCATGGAGCGGTGATTCGTTTTGCAATGAATGATAAGTGTGCGGCCGGAACGGGACGTTTCCTGGAGGTGATGGCCAACAAGTTGGAGATGACACTCGGTGATTTTTCAACCTTAGCGACAAAGGCCAAGAAGCATGTGGCGATTAGTAGTATGTGTTCGGTCTTTGCGGAATCAGAGGTTATCTCTCTTATTGCATCGGGTTGTTCGAAGGAGGAGATTGCCAAGGGAATTCATCGATCCATTGCGGAGCGAACCATTGCTCTCGCCAAACGGATCGACGGAGAGCCCCCTTATTATATGGCTGGGGGCGTGGCCCAGAATGCTGGACTGGTTCAGGAACTCGAAGAGTCGCTCGGTGAAACGCTCAAGGTGATCGATTATCCGCAGTTCAGCGGTGCTCTTGGGGCGGCGATTATGGCACTTCGGGAGGTTTATGGTAACGACTAGAAAGGCCGTTGCGAATGTTCTTCACGGGGCGGTGAACAGCGATTATTTGTCGTTTAATACGGCGGCAAAAATCGTTGCAAAGATTGATGCGATCGCCGCACGTGCAAAATCGGTATCGGCACAGAAGACTCGTAAGGCAATGGTCGACCATGTCATAAAGGCGACGGGGTCCGATGTGAAGACCTGTTGGTCGTCGATCGCTTTTCCGGCAGAATTGCTTTTCGCCTTTGATATCTATCCGCTAACACTCGAAGTTGTGGCGGGGATGTTCTCGACGGTGGGTCTTTCGAGTTATTTTTTGGATAGCGCAGATGCTAGCGGTATTCCAAATACGATGTGTTCATTCCACCGTGTCTTGCTTGGTTTTTCTCAAGAGAAGTTTTTAAAGCCGCCATCAATGGTTGGGGCTGCGTCGGTTTTGTGTGATGGAAATTTGAAATCATTTTCTGAGGCGGCCGGTCATCAGAATGTGCCGTTCGTTTTTCTCGATATTCCGTATGAGATAAGTGATGAGAGTGTTCAATATGTTCGTGAACAGCTCCAGGAGATTATCTGTGTGTTGGAGGCTGTTAGCCAGAAACGCTGGTCTGAAGAGGCCTTCAGGAAAATTGTGATGAGGATCAATGAGGCCTTGGAGTGGCAGCGGCGATTTTATGATCTCTGGAAAGATTGCCGAAAGAATCTCTATCAGTGTCATGAGGTAGCGAATTTTGCGTTTCCGATGGCCTTTCTTCTTGGGACTGAGACGCTCGTTGATATTCTCAAGGATAGGTGTCGGGATATTGAGAGTGGAACGAAGATGCATCGTTTCTTTGACAAACCTGAAATGGATCCTAAGGCCAAGCGATTGATGTGGCTCCATGTGGTGCCCCAATACGACAATGACATTTGGGCGATTGTTGACGGTGGAAAAAAATCTCGAGTAGTTTGTGATGATTATTCGAGTCCATACTTTGATCGATATGATCCGGATGATCCGTTGGGTTCAATTGCCAGACGTTTGATCACGCATCCCAATAATGGTCCGATTGAACGACGAATCGAACATATCTTGCGTGTCGCCAAAGATCACAATGTTGATGGGATTCTTCATTTCTCCAGCTGGGGTTGCCATCAGGCGGCGGGGAATGTTCAGTTGATCGAAAGGGCGGTTCGGGATGCGGGCTATGCCTTTCTCAATCTAAATGGTGATCCGGTCGATTCTCGCAGTATCGGTGCCGGACAGCACCGTACACGCCTCGAGGCCTTCCTCGAAACCATTCCAAATAGATAAATTACAAATCCCAATATTCAAATTACAAACAAATTCCAAATTACAATATCAAAAATAACGATGTTTTGGTCATTGGAATTTGTGTTTTGTTTGTGATTTGTTTATTGTTAATTGGGATTTGATTAAAGTCTTTCCAGAACCGCCTTCACAATGAGGGGTAGGGCGATGGTTGCATCGGCATAGACCTCGGACCACATACCCCCTTCGCTTGGTGGAATGAATTTTCCCCACGAAATGCCTTCGGAATAGGTGCAGCCGGAGAGGCCACCCCAGTGAACCGGTTCCGGACAGATGCGAACACCGTAACGGTATCGTTGAAGTTTTCCTCCTTCGCCGATTCGCTTGTCGATAATGTCGAGGAATGGGCCAACCTGTTGTGCCCAGTTTCTTGGAACGCCGCCACCAACTGTAAAGATGCCGACATCCTTTTGTTTATAAATGATATCGGTAAATGATTCCAGATCAAGAAAGGGGTCGAATGAAAAGATTTCTTCACCCTTGAGTTTTGCAGCGCGGTTAAAGAGGGCGACATCGAGACCGACTTCAGAGTCCGTAAATGCTGGGACAAAGACCGGAACATTCTTTTCATAGGCGCTCTTTAAAATGCCGCGTCCCTCGGTTTTCTCAACGAGATATTTACCTAGTTCCCGATGAATCAACTGACTCGAGAGGGTCGTTTTTCGGTCGATCGTCGCCAGGACATCCTTGACGATGATTTCAACATCATCGAGATTTTGTTCTAGTTCAATCGTGTCATAAACGCGGTTGTAACCCTTGGTGTAGAGCTCTGTGTCGTCCATGCCTTCTTCATATTTGAAGTGGCTAA
>CAYWXY010000033.1:0-19441 GCA_964462555.1 uncultured Pseudomonadota bacterium
CCGTTACGACTGACCTCCCCGAAACACCGAGGCGCTCAAAGGTTCGAAGATCAGCCTGAATACCGGCACCACCGCTAGAGTCTGAACCTGCGATTGTTAATACGATCGGTGCCATTTTCCGCCCCTTTAGGATTTTGCTTCCAAAATACGGTCCACGTACCACTTGGTTTCTTGAACGGGATTGTGGGCCTCAGACAGTGCTGTAATCATAGCAATCGCATCAACACCGGTTGTTAAAACTTGGTTGATATTTGTTCGGTCAATTCCGCCGATCGCAACAACCGGAATAGTGACAGCGGAGACCAGCTCCTCTAATCGATCGATCCCCTGAACGGGGTGCCCCTCGCCCTTTGTTTTTGTTGGAAAAATAGCGCCTAACGCAACATAGTCCGCGCCGGCCTTTTCGGAAACAAGAGCCTCACCGAGAGAATGGGATGAGTACCCAAAAAGCAAATCATCCCCGATACGTTTTCTAATTTTATCAATTGGCATGTCATTTTCGCCTACATGAACGCCGTCGGCATGAATTTCTGCCGCCACATCAACATAGTCATTAATGATAAATGTGAACTTAAATTTTTCCTTGAGAGTCATAATCGACTTCGCAACTTCAAAAACCTCATCATCCCAAGTCGAGGTGTGGTCTTTCTTCATTCGAAGTTGAAGAAGACGGCAGCCACCCAGGAGATAGGCATATGCCAATTCTACATGTGTCTTGTCCTTGGAAAACGAATTATCAACGATGGCATAAAGTCCACGAATAGAATAACTGTTCATTATTTTCCCTTTCCCGATCGAGTTGGCTTAATGCTGTATTTTCTGAGTTTAGTACGGAGGGTGTTTCGGTTCACACCAAGCATGCGACTGGCCCGTATTTGATTACCGTTTGAATGATCGAGAACCAACTTCAAGAGCGGCTCTTCTACACGATCCATAATCGCCTCGTAAAGGTGCGTAGCTTCATACTCTCCCAGTCGACCGAGAAATGATTCAAGCTTCGTTTCGATGAGAGACTGAATCGAGAGCTCCTCAAGTTGCTTGTTTTGATATCGGTCAATGTTTCCATCATGGGCCAGGGCGAAATGTTCCGGCGTTAACACAGGATCTGTTGTGTTGAGGGATGCGAGATAGATGCTTCGTTTAAGCTGTGGAATATTCCGGTTCCACGGCGCACGCTTTAACCAGCGTTCCGCATCTTTTGATAGTTGTTTCGGAACGAATTTAAATTCTGCACTGCAATCCTGAATGAATTTTTCAGCCAGTGGAACAATATCGTCTCTCCGCTTGGCTAGAGGTGGGACATTTAAAACTTTTTCGGTTAAAATTGGATAGACTGTCTCTTCGATTTGACCAACCTTAAGAAGCTCGTCGGGATCATGGTGAAGCGTGAAAACAAAACGACAGTCAACCGATTGTTCATCACGCCCTCCCGGCGGAACATAACGTCTTCGCTTAACAATTTCGATAATTTTTCTTTGAAGTGGTTTTGCATAGTGACTGAAATTTTGGAAACAAATAGTCGATTGCTCAGACTCACTGATCAGTCCTGGCTTATATTCATCGGATGAAAAGATGTGCCCCTCATAGTGGCCAAAGAGATTTCGTTCGGCCTCTTCTATTTCGGAATGGCTCAAATCAACATCGACAAATGGTCTCCACCAGTTCGCCCCCGAGAAGTGAACCGTCTTGGCCAATGTCTTTCGACCGGTTCCCGATGGGCCGATGATCGTTATTGGTTCCAATTTTCTGGCGATCAACTCAGCTTCCGTACGAAGCTGTTTCATCTGGCGAGAGTGACAAACAAAGCCAATCTCGTGTTTGAGACGTTCGCGATACGAACGCATTAGATCGGCCGGCATACTTTGAAAGTCTTGATTCTCCATTATTTACTCCTGCCTAATAATTAGGCAATACCCCGCAATGCCTTTGATATCAAGGATAAATTTGATGTCATTTTCATAATATTCACTTATAGTCGATCCTTCAATGAAGAGACGGCAGACAAAAAGGAATGAAATCGGGGCCATAAAGAAGGATTGGGGTGGAAAATTACCGGTCGCCGTCGTTTATCCTAATACCTACCATGTCGGGATGAGCAACCTTGCTCTCCACCTCCTCTACAATTTTTTCAACAATGATCAACAAATCGTTGCCGAGCGCATCTTTCTTCCGGATCAAGGAAAAGCCACCTCCGTCGAATCAAATCGTCTTGTCTCGGATTTTCATGTCGCTGCATTTACGTTTTCATTTGAATCTGACTACCTGAACATTAAAAAGATCTTGGGCAACTCCATTCCACTTCTTTGGAAGGATCGCTCGGAGATTCACCCCATCCTCTTTGCGGGAGGACCGGCTGTCACCATGAACCCCGGCGCACTCTCTAAGATCTTTGATGTTATTATTGTTGGAGAGGTTGAGGGGGTTATCGATTCTGTCGTCTTGGCCTGTAAGGAATCTGAATCGCGAACAGAGTTGCTTGAAAAACTCTCAACACTGGACGGGGTTTATGTCCCCGCGATTCATGCGTCATCGGAAGTTGAACGCGTCGCGATCTCCGATCTTAATCGCTATCCCACACATTCCATTATCTGGACTGATGATACCGAGTTTGGACACATGCATCTCGTGGAGGTGTCTCGAGGATGTCCCTGGAGGTGCGCTTTTTGTGCTACACCTCCGACTTACAGTCCCTATCGCGTGCGTAACGGAGACACTATCCGGAAATCAATCGCTTATGGCCGCCCATACCGAAATCATATCGGTCTTATTGGTGCAGATATTCTAAGCCACCCCGATATTCTCGATATTGTTAATGAACTTATTTCAGATGGTGTCGGCGTTTCATTTTCATCTGTCCGCGCTAGTCGAATCACTGAAAATATTGCCGAGCTTCTTGCCAAATCGGGACATCGTCGAATGACCCTTGGTATTGAGGCCGGAAGCGAAATGCTTCGACAAAAGATTGAAAAGGGACTGACTAACGAACAGATTGTTACTGCTGTCCAAAATCTTGCTCGTTCTGGAATTACGCAACTCAAACTCTATTTCCTCATTGGTCTTCCCGGTGAAACCGATGACGACGTCATGCAAATCGCCCGACTGGTCTCTGAAATAAGAGATATTCTTCTAAAGGATAGAAAAGAATCGACAATGGCCCCAGACATCACGGTTGTCACGACTCCCTTTGTGCCCAAAATGCAAACCCCGCTAGCCGAGACCCCCTTTGCCGGCCCTTCTGAATTGAAACGAAAACTTCGTCTATTACGAAGTTCACTTGGGAAGATTCCCAATGCAACAATGACTGGAGATTCCCCAAAGCATGCCGAGCTAGAATACCGCCTCAGTCATGCCGATCCAGATCTGGTCCCAGACCTATTAAAGTAGCCTCGGAGGGCGTGAAGATATCAGGGCTAGAAAATTGACTCTCTAGGGGAAGAATGATACATCGCTCGTTGCAATGAAGAAATATTTCATCACAATCTTGCTTTTCATCTTAATGGTGCCCTGCATCGCGGAGGCCAAGCGGCCGATCAATGATGTCTATGTCGTCTTCTTTATCTTGGATGGTATCCACAAAGAGACATTTAACCAAGCCTTGAATACAGGTAAGATTCCAACAATTAAGAAATATTTCATTGATGAGGGTGCCAATTTCTCCAAGGGCCTGTCGATCTTTCCGTCAGTGTCGTCGACAGCCTATCCAGCCTTTGTATCTGGACTCTTTCCGGGACATTCTGGAGTTATTTATCTCAAATGGTTTGATCGAACAAAAAAGAAACCGGTGAACTATTTTTCTCCTGGTCAACATCGACGTTCGGATACTGACTTTCTGAATTTGCGGGCACTTCTCGACCCAAACGAACCCGATCTTTATCCTCCATCGACCATCTTTGACTATCTCGAAGATTATCAAACAGCGACAATCTATTCGCTATTTAATAGGCGATCACGCCGCGTCTATCCAACCATTCCATTGGCTGCGGGATGGGCGGTCTTCGGTTCCGGCCGTGAAGAGATGCTGGATCAATATGCCATCAATGAACTCAACGATCTCTTTGACCACCCTCTTGAAGATATCCCGCGCTTTACACTTACCGCCCTATATAGTTTTGACAGCCTGGGTCACCACTATGGGGCAAGTAGTGACATGGTCGTTTTCAACCTGGAGCGTTTCGATCAATGTCTTGCCGATTTTATCAACAAACTGAAATCCCGGAATCTTTTCGATAAGACTTATATCATCTTGGCATCCGACCATGGAATGCACAATGTGCCACGTGGCGTGTTTGACATTGAACACCGCATGAAAGAATGGGGCTTCACGCCCTACCCCGGACATCCCCGAAAACCCGAATTCAACGTTCAAGTGACGGCCCGCGGGGTGACGGCGGCCCATCTCTATTTTAAGGGAAGTGATTCCTGGACAATTCGCCCAACTTACCGTGAACTTCAAAACTATCCCCTCAATGGTAAGGCTCACATCGATGTCGTTCAGAATTTAAGAGATGCCCCAGAGACCCTATTCACGGTTGTGCGAGATGGATTTGATCGTGTCCGCGTCCTTTCACAACGGTGCGAGGGAATCATATCGATAAGAAATTTTAAGTACCGATATGATGTCGCGCCGAAAAGCTGTGATCCACTTATGATGAGTGAATCGGGCGCAAAGAAGCTCGTCTCACGGGGTTATTTTGATGACCGCAAATGGGGAGAGTTAACGGCCAACGACATGTACCCCGACGCTGTCGTCCAGCTGGGCCAACTCTTTGCCGATGGTCGCGGTGGTGATATTTTTATCATTCCCAAAGACGACTGGGTCTTTTATCGAAAAAAAGTGGCGTCTCACGGCTCCATCATCAAGGATGATATGGCAATCCCCTTTCTACTCCGAGGCCCAACTGTTCCCGTTGGACAATTTGGTTTTATGCGAGCATCCGACCTCTATCCCACGATGCTCGACTGGTTCGGCATCGAGGGAAATCCGAATCACTATGATGGAAACCATTTGTTCAAAAAGCCAAAACGTCGGCGAACCCCTACAAAAGAAAAATCTAGAAAGAAGCTTGAAATGATATATAGTCGGCTTTCGCAAGAAGATGATGGCAATCCAGCAAGAAATGCGAATCTGTGGTTGATCCAACAACAGATCGAAAGGCTCAGTGACTGATGCTCAAATTATTCTTCAATAAGGAAAGTCGGGTGGTCCTTGCTGCAGAATGCGTTGGCATTTTAACGCTTATCGCCCTGGTTGTCTCCTGGTGGCCAGGGGGAAAAGCAACCATATGGCAACTCCTTTTCTTTTTCTATATTTTTGAATATCTCTTTATCCGTTTTTTTGCGACATTTCGCTGGTATGATGATGCTGGGAAAAACACCTTCCGGTGGCAATGGATCTGGGACAAAAAAGATGTTTCCGCCGAGAACAAATACGAAGGGATCGAACTCCATCTTAAAAAAGGGCTGGTCCCGACCTCTTACCTCCTCCCTCTATTCAATATCCTACTCTTGATTGGTGCCCCCGGTGCTATCTTGATTTTTCCCGTCGTCCTCTTTGCGCTCATTGCCCATGTGAATGTCATATTGATCTATTTTCACATCAAGGACAAAGAAACCCTACCCGTGAACTTCTTCACGCATAATAAGTACCTAAATACCTAACGTCTTGCGGCCTGGGTATCGATGCCCGTATCGCTATATGGTTTAGGTTGCGTCTTTTTAGGCCGAAACCGATAGACGGTAGCCGATACGAGCCTCGAAACCGCAACCGTGAGATCTAATAATTTATGGCTGGGTGCGTCATATTTAAGCCCTAGACAAGATCCGAGCACCATGCTAGCCTTTTGACGCGTTGAAGGAATTTTATGACGCAGTAGGTGGTGCGTTATGATGCTGGTTGGACAATTTATTAAATATTTAGGTTGGCCGGTAATTATAGTGTCGCTCATTCTGACACTCATTATTGTCGGCATCCACGAATGGAAGAACGTATACCGTCTTTTTAACGATGAGTCCAAAACGGAAAAAAAGAACTTCCACTCCGAAGAGTAGTGACCTCGAGCTCGAGGCCCTCTTGATTGACACACTTAAGACCGGTGTCGTTCTGGCTGAGAAGGGTTTGGGATGGGTCGAGAGTCTTGCTCACATCCGTGGATCGTTTAAGTCGTACCCATATTTGGGTCAGGCCTTTGACAATGTTAAGGGGGCCATCGGCTTTGCGAAACATTTTGTCCTCGGAGATTCGAAGAAAGAGGTTAAACGCAATGAAAGAAAAAAAAGACGTCCGCGTCATAAAAAGGTATCGAAATCGAAAACTGTACGACACACTCGATAGTTGCTACGTCACCCTTGAGGATATCGCCGACCTGATCCGTGATGGCGAGGATATCTGCGTTATCGACAATAACACCCAAGAGGATCTGACGGGGGTAACGCTTGCACAAATTATCCTTGAGGAGGAACGGCGCAAAAAAGAAAATCTCCCCCTCAACACGTTTATCCAACTGATTCGGAGCGGCGCTGAAACGATCCGAGACCTGGCTACCAAAGGCTTGGGCGACGGCGTCAAAGAAATCCATAATGTTCGTGACGAAATTCTGGACAATTTGGAGAATCTCGTTCGCCGGGGATCGATCAGCCGTGACGAGGGATATCAGCTTCTCGGCAACATTAAGAGTTTTATCGAATCGAAGGTCAAGCCGACCGTAGAAAACGTGCAAAATATTCCATCTGTCCAACATGAAGTAAAAAACCTGAGAAATAAATTAGATTCATTAGAAAAGAAATTGAACGCCCGCCAACGCAAAAAGAAAAAATAAAACATGTTGATTGACGACATCTTAAAGCGGCGATTGATCTTCGTTACCGGCAAGGGAGGCGTCGGCAAGAGTTCGGTAGCAGCGTCGCTGGCACGTCTGGCGTCGGGCCGTCAGATTCGAACGGCATTAATCGAACTCGACACCGAATGTTCTGCTCTTCGTTTTCTTGAACCACGAAAAAAGATGCGAAAGGATAGCCTAGAACTTAATCGCTATTTGACCGTCATTCGGCTTCAGACTGATTCAATCCTAGAAGAATTCGTTAACGAAAAACTTCATTTCAAAGGCCTCTACAAACTCCTCTTTGATAATCGCTTTGTCAGTTATTTTATTGATGCCACGCCCGGTTTTCATGAATTTCTAATCATGAGCAAACTCTGGAACTTGGTTGAGCATAGCCTCACGCCATTTGAGCTGGTGATTGTCGATGCGCCGGCTACTGGTCATGCCCTGGCACTCCTCGACGTCCCCAAGGTCGTGACTCAGGCCGTTCACAGCGGACCCTTACGGGATCTTGCTGCAAAAACGATCGATCTTCTTTCGGACCATAAGAAAACAGGTGTTCTGGCCATTACGATTCCTGAGGAAATGGCCGTGACCGAGGCGCTGGTGATTCAGGAAGAATCAGAAAACCTTGGTCTTAAGACGCTCGGCTGCATTATCAATCAGACCACGCCTCCGATGGACAACGGGGTGAATTTAGGTCGCGCTCCTCAAAAATATCAAAAGGTAATCTCATTTTTTAGCGAACAAAATCGCACCTGGGTAAATCTTGAACGACCACACATCCAGGAAATTAAGCGATCATTTAAAAAGAAACTATTAACCCTTCCGCTGATCCATTCTGAGGATGAGTGTAAGGTTGTTCAATCGATTGTTGGTGAGTTACAAAATGACTAAGTCAATAGAGACATTTCCATGGAGTGATGCACGGATCATTTTGGTCTGTGGTAGTGGTGGAGTCGGAAAGACGACCCTTTCCGCGGCCATGGCACTTCACTTTGCAGAGCAGGGTTTTCGAACGCTGGTTCTCACTGTCGATCCGGCCAAACGGCTGGCTCAGGCCCTCGGTCTCAATGCCTTTGATCATCATATTCAACATATCTGGCCCAAGGGAAAAAAGGGAAAGAATTTGGGTTCACTCGACGCCATGATGCTCGATACCAAGCGAACCTTTGATAAAATCATTGAACGTTATGCTCCGGACGGTGCGGCAGCAGAAACGATTATGAACCACCCGCTCTACCATCACCTCTCTACCATGATTGCAGGCTCTCAGGAATATATGGCGATGGAAAATCTTTATCACGTCGTCACAGAATACGACTACGACAAGATCATTGTCGATACGCCACCCACCCAACATGCGCTCGATTTTCTCGACGCCCCAAAGAAGATGGTCGGTGCCATCACGAATAGTATGCTCAAAATCTTAATCAAACCATCGGCATGGGCGGGAAGGCACGGTGGACGCATCCTTGGCGCCTTTGGCCATTTGGTGGGCGTTCAATTCCTGCAGGAACTTTCCGACTTTTTGTCATCAACGGTCAGTCTCCTCGATGGCTTTAAGGAACGTGCCGATGAAGTTATTCATGTGATCGAATCCGATCAGACAAAGGCCATCCTTGTTGCAACGCCAACTCTGGTAACGGTGAATGATGCTACACAATTCATGAAGGCGATGCGTTCGCGCCAACTTGGAATTTCAGGCTGTATCATCAATCGCACACTCCCTCGCCCCGACCTTTCGGCAAGGTCAATCAAGGAAACGGCAACTTGGTGTAAAAAACAAAAAGACAAATCTCTTCACAAAGTGGGCAAAGAGATCGACGTCATCCAGGGAACCTATCAATTAGAAAATCGTCTCATCAAAGATCTCAAGAGCCACAACAAGAAGACACCTCTTTACGGAATCCCTCGAACGGAAAAACCGATCCACAACCTCAAAGGCTTGAACAATTTATTTTCGCGAATGACTCAATTTTAGAGTGACGACACATACTCTTGAATGGCGCTGGCTGATTCCTCAGACAATCCTACAAAACGAATACCCACACCCTTGCGTTGATCGAGCCCTGGCTTGACTTCCTCGGAGGCTACGCGAACAACTTGGCCTGTTGCGCGAATAAATGTTTTGTTGTCAGGGAGATGAAAGGATAAGAAAACGTAACTACCAACCTTAATGGGAATGTCGGAGGCCAAAAAAACACCGCCAAGACTCACATCTTCTGCATAGAGGGAAATTAACCCCTCACCGAACTCGTCGTCAAAGACGACCTTGGTTCGCATGATTTTTCTCGAAAAGAGACGTCGCTCCATCCCTTTTTGTTTCATGCGACCTCCCATAAATCTTTCACCGCCTCAAGAAAGTCGTCTGGATAAAAGGGCCGCTCTACCACAACCATTCCATCTAATTTTGAATAGTCGTTCCAGTTTTTCTTCGAACCTCGATGGCAAAGAATAATACAAGGGGGCCTCTCTTTTCCAAGTTGACAGAGCAAACTAAGCACCTGGTTTTTTCTGTCGCCCACCGTACTTTGACTTAGAATGACAAGATCTGCTTTTTCGAGTTCTTTCTCGATCTCGCCGGTATCTTCCCACGATTTACTTTGAACAACATTAACCTCTTCCAGACGGGAAAGAATCATCGAATAGACATTTCGTGAAAGCGGCGAACGTTCAATGGCAAAAACTCTCTTTGGCATCATAAACCCCAAGTCTTATCCGCACTAACTATCACAGATCTTGGGATAACTCAAGTTTTGACAGTTGAGCTGTTCACCCTCAGCCTAAGCGACCGAGGACAAGGGTCTTTGCTCTTTTCTATCCGACGCGACCCGCCAAATCAGACCTTAATTAAATTAGGCCTTGACTTTGGAAAGCGAATTCCGTAAAAATATTAAGCACTTTATGGGGATGTGCAGTTCTTAACTTGTAAACGAGTCACAATTTTTAACCTTTTTAAAAAGGAGGCAAGTGTATGAAGAGAAGAGCCGTATGGGGGGCGGTAATTATAGCCGTTTGCGCGTTAGCGTTTGTCGGTTGCGCCCAGCAAAGACCAGTCACGAAAGGTCTACAGAGAATTCACTTTGATTTCGATCGATACAACATTAAGCCAGAATATGGCACCGTGTTGAAGGCGAATGCTGGTTGGTTACAAGCCCATCCAAGCACAAACCTGATTATCGAAGGTCACTGTGACGATCGTGGCACACAGGAATACAACCTGGCACTGGGTGATCGACGTGCAAGATCGGCGAAAGCCTATCTCGTCAACCTAGGTATCTCACCGAGCAGAATCTCCACAATCAGCTATGGTGAAGAACGCCCGCTCTGCACACAGCAAACAGAGAGCTGCTGGTGGCAGAACAGACGTGATGAGTTTGTTGCAAAATAAGCAGATTTCGTATACAAAAAAGGCCACGGGGAAATCCCGTGGCCTTTTTTTGTGGCGGATAACTGGAGGTAATTATGAAGCGTGTTGTTTCGTTTTTTGTCATTATTGTCGTTTTGGGACTGGGAACATTGCCAGTCGCGGCGCAAGACTATGGTGCTGAAATTCAGAGCCTTAAACAGCAAATTGCAGCCCTCAGGGGCGGCTCCATTCAAAGCAATGACGGTGCAGCACAGGCGGCCAACGCCCTTCAGGAACTTCAGATTCAATTTGAATCGGTAAAGGGAGCTATCGATTCCAATTCACATGTTATCCGGTCTGCAACGGAAGGAATGAACCTTAAGTTACGTGATATGGAGGCCCGAATTGCTGCATTGGAGGAACGCCTGGCCATTCAGGGAAGACAGGTTACGTCGGCTGTCTCAACAGTAGCCCCTGAAGCCGCCGCTGAGGCAGAACTCTATCAGGCCGGTCTTAATCAAATCAATAACTCCGAATTTCTAAAGGCCGTTGCCACATTCAAAAAGTTTAAGAAGAAATTTCCGAAGAGTGAATATAATGGCAACGCACAATATTGGATCGGTGAATGTTATTTCGCCATGCGCGATTACGAACAGGCCATTAGAGAATTCCAAGATGTGATCGAGGGTTATCCTCGCTCAGAAAAAGTCCCGGCCGCCCTTCTCAAGCAGGGATACTCATTTATTGAGATTGACATGGAAAGTGACGCAAAATCTTTCTTTAACCATCTCATTCGGAAATATCCGAGATCGAAAGAGGCCAGGGAAGCCAAAGAACGGATGGCGCGGGCGAAAAAGTTGAAGGCGGATGCCAAAAAGTCAGGGCCCACAAGCGCCGTTCCGCTGGCACCGGGTGTCGTTGTCCCGGATAAGGCAAAAAAGAATTCAAATCAGAAGTATAGATGAGTTGGAAAGGGTTAGGGAGGATTGGGAAGGTTTAGGAAGGGGTTAGGATGGATTATTGGACATGAAAGTCTTAGGTATCGAGTCATCGTGTGATGAGACCGCCGTCGCCATTGTCGACGGCGCTCGTATTTTATCGAGCACCATTGCATCACAACATGATATTCATTCCAAATTCGGTGGCGTTGTTCCCGAGTTAGCATCGAGACGACATGTGGAAATGGCCACCCCATTACTGAGGGAAGCTTTTCAAAAGGCCAATCTTTCGATCCATGACATTGATGGCATTGCCGTAACATACGCACCCGGCCTGATTGGGGCCGTCCTTGTCGGTCTTTCGATCGCAAAGTCTCTCGCCTATGCGTTGGAGCGCCCTCTTATCGGCGTCAATCATCTGGAAGGACATCTCAATGCCGTCCACTTGACCGAGCCGTCGATTGATTATCCTCACATTGGTCTCATTGTTTCAGGAGGGCACACCAGTCTCTATTTGGTCGAGAACTTTGGAAAATATAAACTTCTCGGATCCACGCGAGATGATGCAGCAGGAGAAGCCTTTGACAAGGTTGCTCGTCTCCTTGAGCTGGGTTACCCTGGCGGACCCATCATCGATAAACTTTCTAAGTTGGGCGATCCTAATGCTATTCGCTTCAAGCACCCTCAATTTAGAGATATGGCCGAGCTCGATTACAGCTTCAGCGGCATCAAGACTGCCGTTTTGTATGTTACAAAAGAACTTCGAGAGAAGGATCAGTTGGACGAGACGGCTATCAACAATATTGCCTCCAGTTTTCAAAAGGCCGTTATCGATATGCTGACCAAAAACGTCATCAAGGCCGCTAAAAAATATAAATGTAACTCTGTCGTTATTTCGGGGGGCGTTGCTGCTAACCACGGACTACGTGATCGCCTAAAAGAGATTGAGGCGAAAGAGGGACTTCGAATCCTTGTACCCCCAATGGAGCTCTGTACCGATAACGCCGCCATGATCGCCTATGTCGGAGGCCGGCGCCTGGAAATGGGCGAAAAGAGCGATCTCACGCTGAATGCCGAAGCAGTCCAAGAGATTGGAACCATATGAATATTCGAGAACTTCTCGAAAAACACGATATCCATCCAAAAAAACGTCTGGGCCAAAATTTTTTAATCGCCTACCCCACCGTCGAAAAAATCGTTCGAACGGTGGCAGCATCATCTGAAGATAAAGTTTTGGAGATTGGGCCCGGACCGGGAATTATTGCCAAGTTGTTAACCGACCAGGCCAAGTTTGTTGCGGCGGTTGACCCCGATAAAGAGATGATCCGAGTTATGGAGACCGAATGGGGAGATATCCCGAATCTCCACATTATTCAGGGAGATATTCTCGACAGTAACCTTGATAAACTTCTGGGACCATCCAAAGACCCGTGGATTTTTGTTGGGAATATTCCATACAACATTACGTCACCGCTGCTTTTTCATTTTCGAAAATTTCGACATCGTTTCAAGCGCGGTGTTTTGATGATCCAAAAAGAGGTGGCTGACAGACTTTTAGCATCTCCCGGAACAAAAGAGTATGGCATCTTAACAATTGCGATGCAGATCGTTGCAGATATCGAACGTGCATTTAATGTTTCCCCTTCATCGTTCTATCCACCTCCCAAGGTTGACTCAACAGTGATTGAAATTGAATTTCTAGAGAAGCCTCGCGTTCCGATCACGGATCTCGATTTTTTTACGACGGTGGTTCGGGCCGCCTTCAGCACGCGACGAAAGAAGATTAAAAACGCGCTGAAACAATCTGGACTTCTTCAACTCCCTGCCGAGGCGATTGAATCTGGACTTCAGGCGGCAGGAATATTAGACGACAGTCGAGCGGAGGAGCTCGATATAGAAACCTTTGCAAAGCTGGCCCGCTACCTCAAAGGGGATCAATAGGCCCCACCACGGATTCACTTGCATAAATTGAAGTCCCTGTTACAATGGCACTTGCTAACTCCATGAAATAACTAATAATCAGGGGGAAATCGATGGTCCAAAATCCTGCACTCCTATTGGTCATCATGACGGCGTCAATCACGTTTGCCTACATTTTAGAAAATAAATTTCGTTGGGCCAAGCGAATCGGTTCGGTCATGATTATTATTGCGGTCGGTCTCATTCTTAGCAATACAAACGTTGTCACACAGCAATCGCCTCTCTACGACGTAACTTTCAAACACCTGATTCCGCTCTCCATCTCACTCCTTTTACTGAGACTTAGCTTCAAGGATCTTAAGCGACTTGACGGAAAACAGTTCCTCTACTTTGGGTTGGGAATTCTTGGAACTATTATTGGTGTCTTGACCACTTTCTTTTTGTTCCGAGGACTCGTCGGACCAGATTCGTGGAAGCTAGCCGGTCAATTGACGGCCTCCTATAGTGGCGGTGGCGAAAACGCGGTTGCCATCGGTACAGCGCTTGGTATGCCAAAGGACCTTTTTACGGCGGCTTTCGCATCCGACAATATTGTCACGGCCCTTTGGATGCTTGTCTGTTTGTCTGCACCAATTGGTCTAAGCAAATTTTTCACGTCTCGGATGCCGGAAGAGGAGATTGAACGCGCCAAGGAACAAAGTGAACCCTTTACGTCACATGAGCTTCTCCCCTCGATCTTTTATTCGCTCACAACCGCCGGGATTATTGTCGTCTTGTCGGAATTTGTGATCCAACATGTTCCCTATATCCCTTCCATTATCTGGGTTACCACTTTTTCACTGATTGTGGCGCAAACACCACTCTATCATAAGTTCAAAGTCTCCTACATGATCGGAGCACTCCTTTTTAATTACTTCTTCTTTACACTGGGAGCGATTTCGTCGGTTCAGGAAGTCTTAAAACTCGGACCTCCGGTCTTTGTATTTGTTGCCACCGTTGTGGGCGTTCATGCCATTTTTATCATTGTCGGCGGAAAACTACTCAAGGCAGATCTCCCCAAACTGATTGTTGCGTCTCAGGCCTGTATCGGTGGGCCGTCAACCGCATGTGCGCTGGCGGAGGCCAATGAGTGGCCACACTTAGTCGTTCCTGGTATTTTGATGGGTGTGTTGGGATATGCGATCGGCAACTATCTCGGCTTTGCGATCGCCTTTCTACTTCAGTAGATCTTCTCCGAAGACCTCTGCGGAGAAAATTTCGATGATCGTATCATTATCTTTCCAGGCGTCGGTCGGGAGGCCGGCCTTTAGACACGTATGCTCAATAAATTGATCGCGATTCCACCCCTGTTCGGTTGCTACCTGCGGAAGAAGAACACCGCGTTGCCAACCCTTCCCCAAGAGAATACCGTGTGTACCCACCTCGATCTCGCTAACATCCTGAATCCGTTTCATTGGCGAGAGAACTGAAATTTCAATATCGAGATCTGGAATTTCCGTCGCCTGCACCGGCGGAAATCGTGGATCCTGGGTTGACGCAGCAATTGCCATATCCTGAATCGTTTGAATGAGGGGGGCTGTCCCAATCATATGACCGATACATCCCCTGAGATCTCCATTCTTATGGAGCGTGACGAAGGCGCCGGTTTCCGTCTTGAGATTATCCGTTACCTCCGGGAGTGGTGGCTTCTTTTCGTTTTCGATCCACCGAGTAATCGTGTCGCGAACAAGTGTTAAGAGTGTTTTTTTCTCCTGGTCGCTCAACTGAAAAGCCATACTTCCTCCCCTTTTGTGCTCACTATATCTATTCTACAATCGTTGAAGGGTCAACCTCTTCTGTTGGGCCTTCAGCATCATCTGTAAAACCGTGAGAATCGGGTTCAGTATCGACCGCTGATTCAGACTCGCGCGCATCTCCATTGAGAAGCTCACCGTACGCATCAATAACCAGATCCTCCCGAATAGTCCCGACCTCATCCAGCTGCTCACTAAACGAACGACGATTTAAGATACCAATCACACCCGCTACAACCCTCTCATAATGATCAGTCGATCCCTTTTTCAGGTCCGGATATTGCTCATTTAAAATCTTTTCGATACGAATCTGTTGTTGAACCTTTTCAATCACCAATCGGAGCATGGGAAGGTTTATCTCAACACCAACGCCGGCCACCGGGACAATAACAGCCCTTCCCTCTCGATCCATCTGGCTGATCTGGCGACCGATCATCTGGAGAATGTGCTGTTTCATCTCCTCGCCATAATTTCCCCAACGCGGATATCGAACACCCTTAACATCTCGACCATCAAAGATGGCACGAACGGCACGCATCGGTGCACGCACCTTGACACGAAGAATATCGTCGGTCCTGGTCTCCGTGACCCCCTCACCAGCCTCAAATTCTGTTTCATCAATTGTATCCTCAATGATTACTTTTCCTCCCGTCACAATTCGCAAGGCCTCGTTAAGACCTAGTTCCGTCAGCTCGCCATTTTCAAAATAACGATCTGGAAATTCGGGACTCACCACAATCTCCCCAACCTTTCTTGTCATTCGATCAATCTCTCCCCCCACATTAGTGATCTTTAGGACCTGACTCAGAATCTGTGTTGATGAAAAGAGTCTATCTCCGTCTCCACTTGGCACTTCGTGAGATGGGAGTTCCCGGACTTCTTTATACAACCCATAATGTTCTCTCAGGGCCTCATGAATACCCGCATTGATAACAAAGGGGGCGCCCCCACCCAAACGCCTTACGAATCGCGATCGAAAGACTGGGTCCTCGAGTTTCTTATTCACTACCGTTACGGCGGCCTTGAGTTCGGCGCGCCGATTATCCATCGACTCCCAACCCTTCATATGCTCATTGAGCCACTTCAAAATCTGAACCTCATTGATCGTGGGTTCTGGTGTCTCACTTCCGATTTCTTTTGTAACTTCCCTCCTTAACGGTTCCATTTCGATCTTTTCTGCTAAATCGTCTCTTCCCAAAATTTGAATCAGCCCCTTCTGGATCAATCGAATGGGCAATTCACCGATAGCAAGTGGCACACCGTATTCCATTGCCGTACCAACCGACCTTGGAGATAGCCACCATCCACCTAACTTTTTCGCAATCTCATCTAGATCGGCGTCTGGAACACCTGCCCCATCATGAATCGGCAGATCCCAGAGATGACTCATAATACTTGCTCGCGTGGTCACGCCTCGAGATATGCGCGCCATCATCTCCATACAAATCAACGCAAACTCCTCACTTCCAATTTTTTCATATGCATCAGTGGCCTGTTTAAACGCGCGAAAGGCCTCTCTCGCAACTTTTGTTCCCGGAACATCGCCCGGCTCTTCTTTTCCCATATCAACGTGCAGGACAGCAAAGCCTTTAATAGCCGCTGTTTGCCCGACATATCCATAGGCCCCGACTCGCTCGAATGCAGCGATCGCACTATCGTAAGATTTGATCGCTTCATCAATGCGACCACCCCGAACGAGTGACTGTGCCTCCCAATATCTTAAAAATGCCCACGTCGTGTGAACAGGGCCTAGCGGCCCACTAAAAAAACCCTTGATCGCCGCTCCGGACAAAAGTGATAGTCGTCTAGAAACATTCCCCTTAGACCCCTGGTTATTATTCCTTGTTGGAGGAACCTTCTTTTGTGCACTACCATCGCTAATGCTTGCGGTAGACATGAAAATCATTCCACCCGCTGTAGATGCACTCGCCAGCAAGGCAAATGCTCCACCGGCAAGAATCATTTCTAGGGAAACCGGATCTACATCTTTTGAAACACCGGCCGCCGATATCGTCTTTTTCACAAGGCGGTCGGCGAGTCGTCTCAATACCCTCTGTGTTGGCTGAGTGAACGCTTCAGAGACTAAACCTCGCAGTGCAGGAAAGGAATTACTTCTAGGGGCATCGATATCAAGGAATCCTTCCATGTTCAGTGGAGGCACTCGGGGCGGCACAAAGTCTTCCGTCGTATCACCCCAACGACCAGAAAGGGGCATCAATGGTACCGACACCTCTGATGTCATCGTAACTATACTCTTTGCCGCTTCCATTGGTATTCCTTCAATCGCAAAGGCATCTAATGTCGCCTCGGTTATGACAACTAACCCCCGGATATCGACGAGGGGACGTGGAAGCGACCTTCCTGTAACTGTGCGTGAACCTATGGTGGTGACGGTCATTACCTCTCCTTCCCTTTTAAACAGACATTCTATCCAGGCTGTCGGCACGAAACACGAAAATGTTGCGCCATACGACCGGGAAGGCCAAAATAACGTTTCCTGCGGGAAACACCTATATGTTCGGCTTTTGGGACGTCAAAAAAGGGCTTTATTCCTCCGGGGATATCGACTATGTAGCGCCTGTATCAAAGGAGCTTTCGATGAAGAATAAAACGATCATCTTGGGAATCACCGGCGGTATTGCGGCCTATAAATGCTGCGATTTGACACGGCTTCTGGTCAAGTCCGGTGCCAACGTTCATGTCATCATGACGGAGGCCGCCGAGCACTTTGTGGCGCCACTCGCCCTTCAGACCCTCTCTGGCAATCCAGTCCACAGCGACATGTTTGATCTGATCAAGGAAAACGAAATCGGCCATATTTCACTAGCTGACCGCGCCGATCTTGTCTTAATCGCACCGGCAACAGCCGACATCATTGCCAAAATCTCTCACGGCATTTGTGATGAACTTCTAACCACAGTTGTTTCGGCCACAAAGGCGCCTATTCTTTTGGCTCCATCGATGAATAGCAATATGTGGTCGAACCCCATTACGCAAGAAAACGTCCGTCGACTCCAGGATTATGGATACCACTTTATTGAACCGGCTGAAGGAGAATTGGCCTGTGGCTATGAAGGAAAAGGGCGACTTCCGGAGTTAAACGATATTGTCAATCTTGTCAAACAACATCTGTAATATCACAGTGGAGAAGTGGGGAAGTTGATAGTTTATAGTTTCACCCATTGAGGACAACTATCAACTAACAACTCCCCCACTCATAGAAATACTAGGCGAAATATGAACCGACTAAAAAACAAACATGTCTTAATCACGGCGGGACCGACGCGTGAATATATCGACCCCGTTCGTTACATCTCGAACGATTCGTCGGGGAGGATGGGATACGCCCTCGCCGTCGCCGCCAAGGCAATGGGGGCCAAGGTAACGCTGATCAGTGGCCCCACCACACTTTTACACCCTAAGGGTGTCAAAATGATTCCGGTCATAACAGCACGTGAGATGTATCAATCAGCAATGGAACACTACAAGAAGGCTGACATCATTATTTGTGCCGCGGCTGTTGCAGATTTTCGACCGATTCGACAGTCTAAACGGAAAATCAAAAAAGGCGGAGGCGGAGGGGATACATTAACCATCAACCTTATTCAAAACCCAGACATTCTAAAGATGTTGGGTAAACGAAAGCGTTCCAACCAGACTCTCATCGGCTTCGCATTGGAAACCGAAAATATCCTCAAAAACGCTGAAAAGAAACTTCGAGAGAAGAAGTGCGACGTGATTGTTGCCAACAACGCAACAAACATCTCCGCCAAAACGGGAAGCGTCACCCTGATCGATCGAAATGGAAGAAAAAAATCATTTACGGGCAAAAAGAAAGAGACTCTTGCGAAAGAAATCTTTCGTTTCTCAGGTCAACTAGAAAACTAGCCCTTCTTTTCCGCTAATTAGCGCAATCACCATAGCAACACTCAACACAATAATTCCAACCAATGTTACCCAAGAGATAATGTTAAAGAATTTGTTGTTCACAAACTCTCCCATCAACTCTTCGCGATTAATTAGAATGAGGACAAAAATCAATATGAACGGAAGAAGAATTCCGTTTAACACCTGAGAAAAAACCATTGTAAAGAAGAGTGGAAAATCGGGGATTAGGACAACAACAGCACCAAAGACAATGATCGCCGTATAGAGGGCGTAGAATTGCTTTGCCTCTTTGAATGTTTTATCAACACCGGCCTCCCAACCAAGACCTTCACAAACATAGTAAGCGGTTGCCAAAGGCAGAATTGACGCGGCAAAGAGCGAGGCATTAAAAAGACCAAAGGCGAAGAGCCAGCTGCAATATTTCCCGGCGAGCGGCTTTAGGGCTAGAGCTGCGTCAGCCGCACTGTTAATTGGAATTCCTGATTTAAAGAGTGTTGCCGCGCAGGCCACGACGATGAAATAGACGACGACACCAGCAATGATACAGCCGACAATAACGTCCCAGCGCGATTGACGATAATTGGCCGCATCAACACCCTTTTCCACAACAGATGACTGAAGATAAAAAAGTTGCCACGGCGCAATCGTTGTGCCGATGATACCGATCAACATGAAGAGGTAGATGAGAGAGAATTCAAAATTGGGTTTTACGGTCTGGACCATCACCTCACC
>CAYWXY010000034.1:0-18774 GCA_964462555.1 uncultured Pseudomonadota bacterium
ATAAAGTGTATAGGGGATATATCAAAATATGGAGGAACCTTCAAGATAGTTGGTTGTGGAAAAAGCCAGCTAAACTTAAAGCGTGGTTGGAGTTAATTATGATGGCTGAACACACGGATAAGAAAAGAAATATCGAGATTGGGAGTTCTTTAATAAGTGTGCGCCTAAAAAGGGGCCAATTAGCTGTATCAGAGCGGTTCCTCGCCGAGAGATGGGCGTGGGGCAAGACAATGGTGCGAAACTTCTTAAAACGGCTCACCAAAGAGGGCAGCATAGAGACCAACAGCGAACAAGGAATAACAGTTATAACTATTTGTAATTATGAAACTTACAATCACCGAGAGTTAAAGAAGAAAAGCAAAAAGGACCAGCAAAAGAACCACCATGAGACCACCAAGAGACCAAATTTAAGTAATAGTAATAAATGTAATATATATGGTTCTATCCCCCCCTCTAGGAGGGGCAAAGCTAGTGAGCCATATACGTGCGTTCGACATTGGGCAAGAAGGTATCATGATAAAACTGGACATAAGTTTATAGAAGAGAAACGAGCATTGGGAATATTTAAGTCCATTGTTGATAATCTTGCTTTGCCTAGAGATTCCTCAACATCAGAGCATATAAAAGATGTAATAGATATATTCTTTGAGGATGATTATTGTAGTAACCATATATCCCTCCCATTGTTGAAAAATAAATTCAGTGAGCTCCAAGCTAAACTTAAATCTCCCAAAATCAAAGCGCTTGCCACTAGAGGACGTAGCGTTCCGGAGGGGATGTAATGTTCAGAGACTTCCTACACAACAAACATTTAGTTATTGCAATGACGGATGGAAATTCACGGAGGAAGGATGTTCGGGTAATTGAGGTCAATAAGGCTATGGATTGGAATAAGAAGAAATATGGCATATTTTTCACCGTGCAAGGGTTCGATGGAGGAGCCAGAAAAATTGAGAATATGGTGAAGATAAATGCGTGGGCCATAGACATAGATAAAGGGACTAAGGAAGAACAGAAAATGCGCATTGAGAAATCTCCTCTTCCAGCTTCGAGTGTAGTTGAGACGAAGAATGGGTATCATGTTTATTGGCTAGCGAGAGAGGCAACCAAAAGCAATTTCGGTGTAATACAGCAACGATTGGTCAATTTCTTTGGTGCGGACAATCGTGCGAAAGATTTAGCTCGAATACTACGTTTGCCATGTATGTACCACTGGAAAGACCCCGATGATCCATTTTTGGTAAAAGAAGTCTATTGGAACACCCGAGCCTATAGCGAGGACAAAATGTTGAGAGTTTTCAAGTGTAGGGAGAAGAAGATGGCAAAGCGAATATATGAGCCAAGAGATGTTACACTAGGGGGGGATTGCGTAGAGGGGCTCAAGCTATTGTCCGGCAAATCATGTGTTAATGGAGATGAGTTTACATTTAAGCATAATGCTAATGGCACTCATCAAATATGGGCCAACGGAAAAAGCACGTCTTGTTGGATAGATGAGAATGGCAAGATAGGTTCGCATGATAAAGGGGGCCCTACTCTTATTCAATGGTTGAAGTGGTATAGCTATCCAACAAAGGATGCCATTAAAATATTAAAAGATAACAACGTATGGAAAGACGTTTGATGGAAAAATTTTTTAAATCAAAGTTTATCGGAATTGATGAGGCCTTAGAGATAGCAAGAAGGGATAGGGAGAGTATTAACGCAGAAAAGCTGCCAAGGTACAACCTTCCGTATCTTGACGAACTGTTGATTGGAATAGTTCCATCTGAACTTGTCATTGTTGGAGCCTATACTGGACATGGTAAATCACATTTGGCAAACCATATAACGCTAAGTAATGCTCAGAAGGGTCGTACCGTTCATTTATTTTCTCTGGAGGGACATCGGGGAGAGGTTGTAAATCGGTGGAAGTGGCAGATTATATGTAGAGAGTATTACATGGACCCTCGAGGTGTCGATATGCACTACGGAAAATATGAAATGAATTTAATTCAGGGAATAGAGAGAGAGGAGCAAGTAGCAGGGGATGAATTGAAACTATTGAAGGGAAATATGTATCTGTTTGATAGATCTGTGGGTTTAACGATCGATGTGTTGTCGCAGGAAATAGAAAAGATCGAAAAATCAGATTTGATAGTGATTGATCACTTACATTATTTCAATATGTTTGATGATAAGACGGAAGCGCAGAACATTTCAGAGATAATGATTAGAGTCAAAGAGCTCACAGAAGATAGAACTATTCCGGTGGTCATGATTTCTCATCTTAGAAAGAAATATGCGAAACAGGGATTGCCCGACAATGACGATTTTATGGGATCTAGCAATATTGCTAAGGTGGCAACAACAGCTATTATGGTCACTCCAGATCCTGATAATCACTGCCTCCATGAGAGTAGATATTCAACGATTGTTAGGGTTACCAAAAGTAGAATGGGAGCTTCAACAACATTGGCGGGACAGCTAATGTTTGATGCAAGGCTAAATCAATATGAAGATAATTATGGGGTCGGTAAAGTAACTGGGGGAAAGTATAAGGCATTGTCTTCTGATAAGTGGCCTTATTGGGCAAAAAAGTCTGAAGAGGTTTTGGAACAGTGAGAGACGAATATTACGAAAAGAAAGATCAAGAACCCTCTAACCATATGGATTCTGATGATTTTAAGGGCCTAGTGGACGTTTTTCGAACTCTTTTAGAATGGTCAAACGATGTAGATAAGAGTATAAAAAAGGAAGAAAATGGATTGTATAATTCTAAATCGTGTGTCTGATCGTAAGCAACGTGAGGGATACTCTCTCGATTCCCAAGATCGTCATGGGACTGAATATGCCAAAGAGCGGGAATATAATATTATTAAAAAGTTTACGTTTCAGGAAACTGCCAGCAAACAGAATCAAAGAAAGTTGTTTGGCGAAATGTTAGCTTTTATAGACGGGTATCCAAGTAGTAAGACATTGGCTCTTGTAGCAGAAAAATCTGACCGACTAGGGCGAAATCATAGGGATAAGGAAATAATTCAAGGCCTCTACCTTCAAGGGAGAATCGAAGTTCATTTTTATAAAGATCGGAAGGTTTTTAACAGGGAATCGACTGCCACCGATATTTTTATGGATGATATTATGACGTCGGTTGGCAAGTATGCGGCCATGAATATTGCTAGAGAATCTATAAAGGGTATGCGAGAAAAGTGTGAACAAGGATGGTTCCCGGCAAGGGCGCCGCTCGGATATGCTAATATAGTGGACTCTGCCGTTTCAAGAAATAAAAAGAGGAAGATTGTTGTTCCTGACCCGAAAACAAGAGGGTTAATTTATAGGGTATTTGAACTCAGATCTAAAATGTTGAGCTATGATGCTATCAGACTACAGTGTGTTGAAGAGGGTTTAGTTCCTAAAGGTCGTCTTTCCTCCAAGAGTTCCGTAGAGAGGGTATTAAAAAATACTTTTTACGGAGGTCGATTCGAATGGCGTGGTGAGTGGTATCAGGGTAGGCATGAACTAATTGTACCTCCTGAATTATTCAAAGTTGTTCAAAAAACATTTAAACAAAGTGGCTCTCGCTGGGAGCATAAGGAAGGTCTTTTCTCAAATTGGTTAAAGTGCGAGTGTGGTTGTAAGGTGACGTATGATCCAAAGAAGAAGTTAATCAAAACAACGGGGAAACCGAAAGAATATAGATATTATCGCTGTGCAAACGGTAAGGGTAAGCACGATAGATTAATATATACCAAGGAAGATCAATTATTGGAAGGTATGGGTAAAGCAGTCAGCGAAATCACTATAACTGATGATTTAGCAAAAGAGGTGGCCAAAGCACTTAATAAAACTCACAAGCGAGTACAAGAGGCTAGGTTAAGAGAAATAGCTGGTTACAAGGCAGCTCTCAAGGAACTCGAAAATCGTGAAGATGAAATATATGATGACCACAGGCGTGGGTTGTTAGACGAATCGGGATACAGACGACAAATAGAAAGGGTGCGTTCTGAGCGTGAGCGAATGACCGATCTCATGTCAAAGGCACAAAGTATGATTGATGATGCGTACCTTGTTACAGCTAAGAAAATTTTAGAACTGGCTACAATGGCGAAATCGTTATGGGATTCCAGAGGCAGAGAAGAGAAGCGAGACTTCTTAGAAAAGATACTTTCGAACCGAGTTCTAGATGGTGCAACTGTACGATATAAATTGAAAAAGCCATTCAGGATTGTCTCCCAAATGGCTTCTTCGTCTACTTGGCGTCCCCAAGGGGATTTGAACCCCTGTCGCCGCCGTGAAAGGGCGGTGTCCTAGACCAGACTAGACGATGGGGACGTGAGCCGCGAAGGGCTCGAACCTTCGACCCACGCCTTAAAAGGGCGTTGCTCTACCGACTGAGCTAGCGGCCCGAAAATATTCAATTATCAAAGCAAATACCCTTGAATAATCAGGGTTTTGCCCCGTTTTCAAGTGGCCGCGGAAGTTACCAAAGGGAGACCCTCCTGTCAATCTTAAAAAACCCAAAAATATTGAGGGGTAAGGAATCATCTTGACAATATGGGCCTGAAAATGGAAAATTCGGCCTCCATTGGGGAAAAAACAACAATTTTAAAAGGAGGACATCATGTCAGAAGAAACCCTAATCGTAGTATCGAAGGTAAAAGACTATATTAAGTCCAAAGGCTGTCAGACTGCTGGTGATTCGATTTCGGCCCTGAGTGAAGAGGTTCGTAAGGTCCTCGATAGAGCCGTTGAGCGCGTACAGGCGAATGGTCGTCAGACCGTTAAACCTCAGGATATCTAATAGCGTTTAAAGCGTGAATTAAAAGTAGACATCGGGGTCAGACCCCTTTGTCTACTTTTTTTTGGTCGGAATGATTATAATTGGTCAATGCTGATAATTTGATCCACTAATTTTTGATCGAGATCGATGACGGAGAGTTTGTTCCGATGTGTTGAGAGCAAAGTATCTATTTTGTCAGAATGATGAGTTTTGGAAACTTCTTGAAAGACCGCCAGCCATGCAAGACCCACATGATATATATCTAAGGCCTGCTCTTTCTCCATTTCTGTTTCTGGTTTTGTTTCTGTCTTCAATATCTCATCAACGTAATCGACTATTCTTCCGAGTTCATCCTGCGTAAATTCACCCTCTACGATATCCTTGGCAATCAAGGAATAGTCATCCTCTTCAAGCTTGTGTGTGTCACAAAAGGGAAGACGGCAACTACCCAAAGATTTCCAGCAGTGTGCAATAAAGGAAGAGAGCCCCGTATCCTCTTTCACGAAGAAATCATGCATCGGTTGTCGATAAAGACCGGTTCCCGCAAAGAGTGAAAAGTGGTTAGAGGTAAAGATATTTTCTGCAACTTTGCTTCCATGATAGATCAATACGCCGATAGGTGAGTTGGGATTGACCAGTGCCTGTTTTGTTTTTCTGGGAATCGATATGGTGAATTCGCGAAGTGTGAGTCCCGTCCAGAAATTTTTCAGATTGCCCCGTTCAAGCCAGAGACAAATTGGGACGAAAAGGGCACTGTTCAAAATGCCACTGCTGGTCACAAAACCGGTGACCGATCGAAACGATGGAATGGGAAGGGGTAGTTTCTTTCCAAAGAGGACCTCGCGCACGGGAAAGAGCGTTTTCCATCCGACCCAGGGCCCAAGGCCGTTCCAGAGCCAATTCATCGGTCCATATGTGAGAAGGGAAGAGATGGCGCCTCCATGAATACGTGACCAGTCGAGATTGTGGATGGAGACCTTATTTGAATGAACTTGGGTGCCTCCATCTGAAATCATATGTCCAATTGCAAAGACGATAACCGTGAAGGGAGACAAGTTAAAAAGTCGGCTTCCCAGGAGATATGAGATGCTAAATGTTCCATAGACACCGGCACTGTTCCGGCCCATGATCGATTCAAGTGGGAGCGACGCAATATCGGAGCCAGGCTCGTCCGCGACATGCAGAAGAACATTCGAAATTGTCAATGAACCGTAGATCGTCATCAATGTTTGATTGAGACCATTCAAATTGGGCTCCTTAACCAGATAGAGCCGATGGAGTTTTTCAAGAAGTGGGGTGGATCCGTATAGGAGGCGGTGACCGGCGTTTGATGCATATGTGGAGATCGTGTTGAACCACTCTCCCAGTTTTGGCATAACTCGATGTGTTACATAGAGTGACGATGACAATACAGGCCCAGCCTTAGCTGCCCCTGTGGCTATTGTTGTCGATGTGGTTGCCGTTGTCGTGAGAACGCCTGTTGTCCCGATTGTTCCGACCGTTCCAAGCTCGGCCGTCAGGAATCCTGCCCCGACAAAATAGGAACCAAAGAGTGCGACACCTCCCAGTGCCATATTCGTATATAATGATGCCTTTTGGAGAGATTCGGCGTTATCATGCATCTGCTCGTACATCACCATATCGGTCTCGAGGCCGGCAATCTCAACCGAATAGAGACAATGAAGTCCCAGGCTGGCCCCATCCGCACAATGCATGGCCAATTTGGGATTATCGGTTTCAATGGACTCGTTCAAACAGTTCAAGTAATACTTCGTAAAATCGATGTTACCTCGTTGAATTTTATCGGGATAGGGTTTGTCTTGGATAATCTTATTGAGACTCTTTTCGAATCGATCACAGACCCTTTTGGCCTTTTTGCCCTTGGGTGATGCGGGTGAGGCGGTACAGATCGGTTCGATCTCGACCTTCTCTTGCGGCTTATTCAGCCCCGACCGTAAAAATGCACCCAAATGCGACATATAATTACACCAGCCCCTTTATCTTATTATCGGCAAAAATCAGAAAAAGTTGTGGGGGAAATGTGTCGTGCAATTCATTGATATCGTTCACTGAATTCGGTTGAGGATCGAGAAACCACGATTGGAGAGGTGGTAGCCCCGCCTACCATATTGAACCGGGTTGGGAAGAATAGAGGCCAAAAAGGCCGATTGAGAGGGGCCAATCCCCTTGGCCGAACCGCCAAAGTAGTGTTTGGAGGCGGCTTGGGCGCCATAGACGTTGGGTCCCCATTCGACGACATTAAGATAGAGTTCCAGAATCCGATCCTTTGAGAGATAGGAATCGAGGAAGAGGGCAATAAACATCTCCCTGAATTTGCGGATAGGGTCCTTTGAGGGCGTCAAATATAGGTTTTTAACCAATTGCTGCGTAATCGTGCTGGCACCGAATTTTAGGCTCTTTCGTTCCCAATTGACGCGCGCGGCACGTTTGATCGCCTCCCAGTCGAGACCATGATGCCGATAAAAACGATCATCTTCAGCAATCACGACGGCACTCTTGAGATAATTCGAAATCTGATCTGCATCGACCCAATTATACTTGATCCGTTCAAAGGGATAAGAAAAGGAATTATATCGCATGAATGACGTCGAAACAGGACGAACGAACTTGAGGCTCAATATATTAATGATATTGGGCGTCATATAGAGACAGAGGGTCCAAAAGGTTCCCCCCATGAAAATAAGGGCCAAAAGAAAGGTGTTGAGTTTCTTTATTTTGCGACGTCGGTTTGCCATAAAACAGAGTGTAAACGACCGTAATATAATGTCAAGGATCTGCTTGCATATTTGAGGAGCATTTGCATATATAGCGCAGAACGAACAGGAGGCGATGAATGCCGGTAATGCCCGACCACTGGATCAAAGAGATGTCTGAAAATCAGAAGATGATTGAACCCTTTGTCGACAGACAAATCAAGGATGGGATCTCATATGGCCTGTCATCGTATGGTTACGATTTTCGAATCAGTGATGAATTCAAGATCTTTGATCCGGCCCATGAGGAAGGCGTCGTAGATCCCAAGGATTGGAATCATGTCAATTACACCGATTATAAGGGTGAGACGTGTGAGATTCCTCCAAATGGTTATGTTTTGGGTCGAACGGTTGAGTACTTCAGGATTCCGCGTGACGTCATCACGATTTGTTATGGCAAGTCAACGTATGCTAGATGCGGCGTTTCAATTAACGTAACGCCTTTTGAACCCGAGTGGGAAGGGTATGCGACGATCGCCATATCCAACACAACACCTCGACCGGTAAAGATCTATGCGGGCGAGGGAATGGGGCAACTTCTATTTATCAAGGCCGATTCAGAATGTCTCGTTTCGTATGCGGATAAGAAGGGGAAGTATCAGGCACAGAAGGAGATTACAGTTGCAAAAATATAGCAAAGTCAGCATTGGCGACATGTCAAAGCAGATCGAGATTCACCAACGGTATATGGATCCGTGGGAGGTCAACGAACTCATTCCCACGCTTGAATATTATGTTCGAGAACTCTTTACGATCAAGAAGCAGATTGCATCGATCTCGGATGTTGTCTCGGATTGCATGACCGAAGCGAGAAACGACAAAGATAAAATCACTGATCCTATCACTCTCAGCCTTCGAGAAAAATTAAAGCACCAGTGCGGCGAATATATTTCGATCATTGAGAAGATTGCCTTAATGGGTGCCATTGTCGACAACATCGATGCGATGGCCTTTGATTTCTATTCCTGGCTTGACCACGAAGAGGTTTTTCTCTGTTGGCAAAGTGGTGAACGGGTCGTTAGCCACTGGCACTATCCAGAAGAGAATTTTAGTGAACGTCGCGAAGTCGACGTAACGGAATTTTTCGAAGAAGAGATTGAACCGACGCAATTTCATTAAAGATATCCCCGAATGACACGTTATTCCCGACAAATTATTCTTCCAGAAATTGGTGAAGAGGGTCAGTCTAAATTGGCTGATGCTTCGCTCTTGATCGTTGGTGTTGGTGCGCTTGGATCTGCATCCGCGCTCTATCTAACGGCCGCTGGCGTGGGGCACCTTTCCATCGCCGATGCAGATGAGGTTCGCCTCAGCAATCTTAACAGACAGGTCCTATATAATGAAGGGGATCTGGGAGAACTCAAGGCCCCAGCTGCCAAACGTCATCTGAAACAAATTAACAGTGATGTGGTCATTGAGTCGCATGGGCGAATTGATGCTTCCAATCTGAATCATATTTTGTCAGCCCGAAAATATAATGCCGTCATCGACGGGACCGATAATTTTGAGACACGATATCTTATCAATGAAGCCTGCGTGGATAGTGATATTCCGTACATCTACGGATCGGTTCTGGGTTGGCAGGGGCAAATGACCATCTTCGACGCAAAAAAAGGACCATGCTACTCTTGTCTCTATCCGGAACGTCCGCCTGCGGAACTGTCGCCGACATGTAGTGAGGCTGGTGTGATTGGTCCAACGCCCGGAATGATCGGTCTTCTTCAGGCGACCGAGGCCATCAAGCTGATCCTTGAATGTAGCGATCTCTTAACCGGAAAACTTTGTCTCGTTGATATTCTCAAGGGAGATTTCCGGCATGTCGACATTAGCAAGGATCCCCATTGTCCGATTTGTGCCCGTTGATGCAGCAATTTCACTTTGTTTCCCGAAAATAGTTGCGAACGTACGGAATAATCTGTAATTTGGATCTACTCTATGAAGGACTACTATCAAATCTTGGGCGTTCCAAAGGGATCCTCCGACAGCGATCTCAAACGTGCCTATCGTCGCCTCGCCAAGCAGTATCATCCCGATGTCAACAAGGGGGACAAGGTGGCCGAAGAACGCTTCAAGGAGATATCCGAGGCCTATAGCGTTCTTTCTGATGCCGAAAAGCGCAAACAATATGACATGTTTGGTTCCGGTGCTTTCCAGGGCGGTTTTGATCCGTCACAGGCGAGTCAGGGTTTTCGTTGGCAAGACAGGGGGGGCGCGCCGGGCGGTAATACCTGGTACTATTCGAATCAGGGCCCCGGTGGTTTTGACGGAGCGGGGGATCTGGGAGATCTCTTTGGCGAACTCTTCAATATGGGCGGCTTTCAAAAGCAGACCAAGCGGGGTCGACCAAGGACTCGGCAAGATCCACGAACCATGAAGCGAAACGGCGGTGACACCTACACCACGGTCGATGTTGATTTTGAAGAGGCGATTCGGGGTGCCCGAAAAAAGATGTCGCTTCAGCGCGGGGAGCAGATCGACAAAATCACAGTCAAGATACCGGCCGGTGTCGATAACGGATCAAAGGTACGTATCTCCGGGAAGGGACATCCTGGTGAAAATGGTGGAAAGGCGGGAGACCTCTACCTCAACGTTCGCGTGAAGCCCCACAAGACTTTTTGGCGCGAGGGAAACGACATTTTGGTTGAGGTTCCGATCTCTATCTACGAGGCAATCTTGGGTGGAAAGATCGATGTTCCGACGCTTGATGGATCCGCTCTGATGACCGTTCCCAAGGGGACGATCAGTGGCCAAAAGTTTAGGATGCGTGGAAAAGGCGCGCCTATTCTAGGGAAAAAGGGCAAATCTGGTGACCAATACGCTATTGTGACGATCGTTCCACCTAAAGAAATGGATGCCGAGACCAAGAAAATCTTCAAAGAACTTTCAGAAAAAGCCCCCTATAACCCCCGAAATACCTAAAATTACGCCTTTTAAAAAATCCAAAATCCTTTACAAAGATTGGGGATAACGATATGACCTCAACCGGGTTATTTTTGCTTTAAATGGACGTTTTAGGGCAATCTATCATCGAAAACTAACTACGATAAACCAAGAACGACAAACTACAACGGGGGTTAGGATGAAGAATTCTGTTATTGTCAGTGCCTGCCGCACACCCATCGGAAGTTTTCAGGGATCACTCACACCATTTCGTTCACCAGATCTTGGGGCCATCGCCATCAAGGAGGTCGTGACGCGTGCCGGTATTCAGCCGGGCGACGTTGAAGAGGCCACCATGGGTTGCGTCCTTCCCGCAGGACTGGGTCAATCGCCAGCGCGCCAAGCGGTCCTGGGAGCCGGTCTTCCAAAAGAGGTGGGTGTCTTGACCATTAATAAGGTTTGTTCGTCGGGTCTTGTTGCCGCCATGCAGGCCGACCGAATGATCAAAAACGGTGAATGCAAAGTGGCAATTGCCGGTGGTATGGAATCGATGACGAATGCGCCATATACGTTACCCAAGGGACGCGCCGGTTATCGGATGGGCGATGGCAAGATTGTCGACACGATGGTCTTTGATGGTCTTTGGGACATCTATAATAATATGCACATGGGCGAGTGCGCAGAACTTTGTGCCAAGGAATTTAAGATAAGTCGTGAAGCTCAGGATGAATTCGCCATTAACAGTTATAAAAAGGCGATTGCAGCGCAGGAAAACAAAAAGTTTGATGCCGAGATCGCCAAGGTTGAAATTCCACAGAGAAAAGGCGATCCGGTTATATTTGATAAGGACGAAGAACCGACCAAGGTGAAATTTGACAAGATTCCAAAGCTGAGACCCGTCTTTGCGAAGGATGGTACCGTGACCGCCGCGAACGCCTCATCAATCAGTGATGGCGCAGCAGCCCTTGTTGTGATGAGCGAAGAAAAGGCGGCTGAGCTTGGATGTAAGCCGCTGGCTCGAATTATTGCCTATGCCGGTCATTCGCAGGAGCCCGAATGGTTCACAACGGCACCGATCGGCGCATCGAAACGTGCACTTGAACGGGCGAAGCTTAGTGTCGGCGATATAGATCTAATCGAAGCCAATGAGGCATTTTCGGTTCAGGTCTTGGCCGTTGGTAAAGAGATGGGTTTTGATCTGGATAAGGTCAATGTCAATGGTGGTGCCGTTGCTATCGGTCATCCGATCGGATGTTCGGGCGCCAGAATTTTAACGACACTGATCTTCGCACTCAAAGATCGTGGCGGAAAATATGGTCTAGCGACGCTCTGTAATGGTGGTGGTGAAGCCACTGCTATGGTAATAGAAGCTTTATAATTACAACTGTAAAACGAGGAGTGCTTTAGTTCTTGGGTGTCTTAGTGCTTTAGTCATTTATATTATGAATTATAAAGATTTAAAAATTTGGCAAAGAAGTAGAGAGTTAGTTAGTGAGTTATATGTTGCAACAAAGAAATTTCCAAAAGAAGAACAGTATGGGTTAACTTCGCAAATTCGACGAGCGGCGATATCAATACCGTCAAATATAGCTGAAGGATATTCACGAAGGTCGAGTAAAGAATTGAAAAGATATTTGGATATCGCGACAGGTTCTTGTTTTGAGATTGAAACGCAGATTCTGATTGCTACAGATTTAGGGTATTTGGATAACATATGCGGGAGCCAACTTTTAGAGGAAATATTAGTGATAACAAAAATGATTCGCAAATTTCGCTCGCAAGTGAAAACTAACTAAAGTACCAAAGCACTAAGGTACTAAAGTACTTAGGAGAAACAAATGAGTAACAAGATTAAAGTAGTTGGAATAATAGGGGCTGGGCAGATGGGCGCGGGAATTGCCCAGGTCTTTGCGATGAAGGGTTTCAATGTCATCATGCAAGACATCAAGGATGAGTTTTGTAAGCGTGGGGTCAAAGGGATTGAAAAATCGGTTATTAAAATGGGCGAAAAGGGAAAGATCCCGGCAGATGAAGTTCAGCCGATCCTTGGGAGAATTAAGACGACAGTCAATATTGATGATATGAAGGATGCTCAGTTTGTTGTGGAAGCGGCAACTGAAAATATCGAACTGAAGCTTGATATTTTTAGACGTCTAGACGCGATTCTACCCGAAGGTTCGATTTTGGCATCGAATACATCATCAATCTCCATTACCAAGATTGCCTCTGCAACGAAACGTCCGACCAAGGTTATCGGTATGCATTTTATGAATCCTGTCCCAATTATGAAGGGAGTGGAAGTGATTCGCGGACTGACAACCGATGATGAAACAGAAAAGGTTGTGGCCGGTTTGGTTGAAACGCTTGGAAAAACACTTGTTCGATCGAATGACTTTCCTGGCTTTATCGCCAATCGAGTTTTGATGCCGATGATCAATGAGGCCGCATTCGCACTCTTCGAGGGCGTCTCCGAGAAAGAGGATATTGACAACTGCATGATGGCCTGCTGCAACTTTCCAATGGGCCCACTGGCTCTCGCCGACCTGATTGGTCTTGATACAGTTCTTGCAATTCTAAATGTGTTACACACCGAACTGGGTGATCCAAAATATCGTCCATGCCCATTGATACGGAAACATGTTGAGGCCGGATGGCTGGGACGAAAGAGCAAGAGAGGTTTTTACACTTATTAGTGTTCTTGTGTGCTGGTATTCTCGTATTCTGGTTGTGATTATAACCAGAACACCAACACACCAGAAAACCAGAACACAAATTAGGGGGTATGAAATGGAATACAAGAACATCATTGTTGAGAATAAAGACAATATTGGCACCTTAACGATCAATCGTCCCAAGGCGCTCAATGCCTTAAACGTCGACACACTCAATGAAATCATTCAAGGGGTTAAAGAGCTCGAGGCCAACAATTCGGTTAACGTCATTATTGTGACCGGCTCGGGTGATAAGGCCTTTATTGCCGGCGCTGACATTGCGGCAATGAAAGAGATGAATAAGAGTGATGCCGAACGCTTTGCCCACATTGGTCATCATGCCATGAAGTCGTTGCGTGACTGCGAAAAACCGGTCATTGCTATGGTAAACGGTTTTGCCCTGGGCGGCGGAACTGAGACAGCAATTGCCTGTGATTTTATTTATGCATCTGAAAAGGCCAAGTTTGGTCTCCCCGAAGTAGCATTGGGTATCTTTCCCGGTTTTGGTGGCACACAACGTCTCCCGAGGCACATTGGTGAGCAACGGGCCAAAGAATTGATCTTCTCTGGGCGGATGATGTCGGCACAGGAAGCCTATGATTGGGGAATTGTTAATAAGGTTTGTCCACCTGAGAAACTTCTTGAAGAGACATTGGCGATCGCGGGTGAGATTTGTAAGAAGGGCCAAGTTGCTGTTCGAATGGCCAAACGCGCCGTTAATCGTGGACTGTGTGAAAGGCTAGATCAGGCGATGGAGATCGAACGCGACACGTTTGCGGAATGTTTTAACACGGAAGACCGAAAAGAGGGCATGGCCGCCTTTCTTGAAAAAAGAGAGGCAAGGTTTAAAAACAGGTAATTAAAAGAAGTGCCTTGGTACTTTAGTTGCTTAGTGCTTTAGTTGTTGTATAAGGAGCTAGGGCACTAAAGGACTAAGAAACTAAAGCACTTCTCGTTTTTGCTTTTGATGAAACGGAGGACAAAATGGATTTTAAATATTCTGAAGAACAAAAAATGTTGCAACAGATGGCACGCGACTTTGCGCAGAACGAACTGGCGCCGCATGCTGCCGAGTGGGATAAAAAGGCGGAGTTTCCTGCCGAGGCAATCAAGAAGATGGCCGAGCTGGGATTGATGGGTATTGCCGCTCCGGTCGAGCTGGGTGGTGCGGGTATGGATAACGTGTCGTACGTATTGGCACTCGAAGAAATTTCTGCGGCATGTGCGTCAACGGGTGTCACAATGTCGGTTAATAACTCTCTTTACATTGACTGTATTGTTCGTGTGGCCAACGATGAGCAGAAACAAAAATATATTCCCGACTATGCACAGGGGAAAAAGTGGGGTGCCTACGCCCTGACTGAGCCCAATGCTGGATCAGACGCCGGTGCCGTAAGAACAACAGCGGTGAAAAAGGGTGATAAATATATCCTGAATGGAACGAAGTCCTTTATTACAAATGGCCCCAATGCTGATGCCTGCGTGGTCTATGCCACATTGGATCGTGAAAAAAAGCACAAAGGAATGGTGGCCTTCATTGTTGAAAAGGATTTCCCGGGTTATAAAATTGGTACGAAGGAAGATAAACTCGGTATCCGTGCTTCGTCGACATCTGAAATCATATTGGAAGACTGCGAAGTCCCTGCCGCGAATCTCCTTGGTGAAGAGGGAAAAGGTTTTTATATCGCAATGGGTGGTTTGGACGGTGGTCGAATCGGCATCGCCACACAGGCCGTCGGTATTGCACGCGCCGCCTTCGAAGCGTCGGCAAAATATTCAACCGAACGAGAGTCATTTGGAAAGCCAATCAGCGAATTTCAAGGCATCCAGTGGAAGATCGCCGATATGGCAATGAAGATCGATGCCGCGCGTCTCTTGGTCCATCGTGCCGCATGGCTCAAGGATCAAAAGATGCCGCACTCCAAAGAGGCAGCGATGGCAAAACTCTTTGCCTCAGAAGCGGCGAATTGGGTGGCCAAAGAGGCCGTTCAGGTCTTTGGCGGTTATGGATATAGCAAAGAATACCCTGTGGAACGTTACTTCCGCGACGCCAAGATTACCGAGATCTATGAAGGAACATCCGAAATTCAGCGAATTGTTGTTGCGAAGAATGCCATAAAAGAGTTGCTGGGTTAGGGAGGATTGGGAAGGTATAGGTGGGGATAGGAAGGGATTACCTCCAAACCCCTCCCAAACCATCCAAGCCCGTCCGAATCCATTTGAGGAAAATATATGAGTAGTAATGATCGAAAGTTTACCACTATCTCCTCCAAGCCGATCAATGAACTCTATGGTCCAGATGACCTCAAAGATTTTGATTATGATCGTGACCTAGGGAATCCCGGTGAATTTCCCTTTACGCGCGGTGTTCATAAGACGATGTACCGTGGACGGCCCTGGACAATGCGCCAATTTGCTGGGTTTGGTACGGCTGAAGACACCAATGAACGCTACAAATTTCTCCTCGACCACGGTCAACACGGTCTCTCGGTTGCCTTCGATTTTCCGACATTGATGGGTTACGATTCCGACCATTCCCGTTCGCTCGGTGAGGTTGGAAAGTGTGGCGTAGCGATCGATTCGCTGGCCGACATGGAGACCCTTTTTGATGGGATCCCTCTCGATAAGGTCACAACATCGATGACAATCAATGGCCCGGCATCGGTTCTTTTAGCCATGTATTTGGTTGTGGCCGAGAAGCAGGGCGTTGACTGGAAAAAAGTCGGCGGAACAATCCAAAATGATGTCTTAAAAGAATTTATTGCCCAGCATTCTTGGGCCTTTCCACCTGAGCCATCGATGAAGGTCGTTGTCGATATGATCGAGTTCTGCACGAAAGAGGTGCCGCGCTGGAATACGATTTCGATCAGTGGTTACCACATCCGCGAGGCCGGTTCGACGGCGGCGCAAGAACTTGCCTTTACACTGGCCGATGGTATCGCCTATGTTGACGCCGCGATGAAGCGTGGTCTTGATGTTGACGATTTTGCTCCGAGACTTTCATATTTTTTCAATGCTCACGGTGATTTCTTTGAGGAGATCGCCAAGTATCGAGCGGCCAGACGAATCTGGGCTCGAGTCATGAAGGATCGCTTTCATGCTAAGAGTGAGCGTTCGATGCTTTGCCGTTTTCATACGCAGACGGCCGGCTGTTCACTAACGGCCCAACAGCCCTATAACAATGTCGTTCGGACGACGCTTCAGGGCCTGGGCGCTATTTTGGGTGGGACGCAATCCCTCCATACGAATTCGCTCGATGAAACATTGGCGTTGCCAAGCGAGAATGCCGTGCGCATCGCGCTTCGAACACAGCAAATTATTGCCGAAGAGTCGGGTGTAACAAATACAGTCGATCCTCTGGCGGGTTCCTATTTTGTGGAGTCGCTGACAAATGAAATGGAACGCGAGGCGATGGACTATATTACGAAGATCGATAAAATGGGTGGCATGCTCAAGGCGATCGATCTTCATTTCCCACAGAAAGAGATCGCCGATGCGGCGTATGTTTATCAAAAGCAGATTGAGACCGGTGAAAAGATTGTCGTTGGTGTGAACAAGCATATGGTCGATGATGAAGAGCCGCTTGAGGTCTTGAAGATCAGTGATGACGTCTGTGATCGACAAATTGGAAAACTAAACAAGCTGAAAGCGTCGCGAGATAATGCAGGCGTGGAGAAAACACTGGCAAATCTTAAAGAGGTAGCCGAGAAGGGCGACAATATCATTCCGGCGCTTCTCGATGCGGTTCGTGCGTATGCTACACAGGGTGAAGTAATGGCAACGCTTAAGGGTGTCTTTGGCGAATACAAAGACCCCGCTATTTTTTAGTTGTGTTCCGGTGTGCTGGTGTTCTTGTTTTCTGGTTAGGTGAAAATTATGTTGGTTACAAATTACAGAGATTTAGAAATATGGCAAGAAGCAATGGATGTTTGTAAAGAGATATATATGCTAACCAAGAATTTCCCAAGTGAAGAAAAGTATGGTTTAGTGTCCCAATTGAGGAGAGCTGCTGTTTCTGTTCCATCGAATATTGCTGAAGGCTTCACGAGAAAAACGTTTGGAGATAAGAAATATCTTATGTCCGTTGCAATGAGCTCTTTGGCTGAGGTGGAAACACAACTTGAATTATCAACATCTTTTGACTATGTGACAGGTGGAGAAAGGGACGAAATCATCAAAAAGACAGAAATCTTAGGGAAAAAGATAACAACTTTCTTGGCAAGGATTAATAAAAACTAGAACACAAGAATACTAGAATACCAGAACACAATTCAATGGGGCTAAAAATTATGGAGTCGCTAAAAAAAGTAAGAGTTCTCATAGCCAAGCCGGGGCTGGATGGACACGATAGAGGTGCAAAGGTTGTGGCCAGGGCACTCCGAGATGCTGGTTTTGAGGTGATTTATACCGGCCTGCATCAAACACCGGAGATGGTCGTCAATGCGGCCGTTCAGGAAGATGTGGACGCGATCGGCATTTCGGTTCTTTCGGGTGCCCATAATTTTCTCTTTCCAAAAATCATGGAACTCTTGAAGGATCAAGATGCCTCGGATATCGTGGTTTTTGGTGGTGGCATTATTCCAGAAGAGGATATCGAGACACTCAAAAAATCGGGCGTTGCAAATCTTTTCACGCCCGGTGCAACAACTGACGAAATTGTAACGTGGTTGAATGACTACTTTATAAATAAGGAGGGTTAAATGACGAAACGTGTAGCAATAATAGGGGCTGGGTCAACGACATACAGATCCATCACTCCTGATGTCTCCTATCGTGAGCTGATTTTTGAAGCAGCTACGAAGGCATATAAGGACGCGGGGGTGAAGCATACGGAGATCGAAAGTTTTGTGACTGCTGCTGAGGATTTCATGGAAGGTTACAGTATCGCCGATGAGTATACGCCCGATCAATTGGGCGCCGTTCATAAGCCGATGCAAACCATTCCGGGCGATGCCATCTACGCGTTGGCAACGGCCCACATGATGATTGCCTCCGGTCTCTTTAAAACGGTGGTGGTGGAGTCTCACAGTAAGGCATCGAACGTGGCAAATGTTGATAAGGTAACGTCGTTTGCGCTTGATCCCATTCTCAACCGTCCACTCAAGGCATCTCCGCAATTTGTGGCGGGTCTCGAGATGCAACGTTATCTCCATGACACCAAGGCAACCGAAGAAGATTGTGCTGCAGTTGCTGTCTGGAACAAAATGTCAGCCATGAAGAATAATTTGGCCGGATATAGTGCAGATATTACAATTAATGACGTCATGAAGTCAGAAGCCGTTTCGACACCACTCAAAAGACTCGACATGAGCGATCACGCTGATGGCTGTATCGTCTTTGTTTTGGCCGAAGAAGAGACGGCGAAGCGTCTCAGTAAAACTCCGATTTGGATTAATGGTCTCGGTTGGTGTTCAGATTCAGTCTCTCTTGAATCAAGAACCTGGGGTGAAGCGGCTTACGCAAAGCTCGCCGCGGAGCGTGCCTACAAGATGGCCGGTATTACCAATCCGAGCAAAGAGATCGATCTAGCCGAGATCTGTGATGAATATACGTATAAACAATTGCAACATATTGAAGCTCTTAATTTCTGTAAAGTGGGTGAAGCAACCAAGTGGTGGAAGAGCGGTTCAGTTCCGATTAACACGTC
>CAYWXY010000035.1:0-17881 GCA_964462555.1 uncultured Pseudomonadota bacterium
TCTTGGCCAATTCCAGTCCCTCTTTCACATGCGAACTGACAATGAGCGACGACAAATGCGGTGTAAAATTGGTGTGAATACTCTCACCCTCCGGCATATTTTCTGCAAAATAGGTCGGCTTCTTGATCTTACCAATATCGTGATAGTAAGCACCGACGCGCGCCAGAAGCGGATTGGCATCGATCGATTCAGCCGCTGTTTCGGCCAGAATCCCGACCAGGTGCGAATGGTGATACGTCCCAGGGGCCCGAATAATCAGCTCTCTAAGAAGTGGATGATTCAAATTTGCCAGCTCTAGCAACTTAATGTCGGTCGTATATCCAAAGATCGATTCCGAAAGCGGCGCCATCACCAAAACAAAAACAGCACAGCTAATACCATTGATGAATGCAGAGAGCTCATACCACATAATATTACTGAGACTGAGCGGCTCCACAACCGATGCAGCATTAATTAAGTGAATACTCAATATAATAACCGCATTGATCAAGCCGGTAATAATACCTGCATGCAAAATCGAAGAGCGTTTATCAACATGCGAGATCGCAACGGCCGCCACAAAGGAACTCATCAACGTGTATGATGTAAAATAGACATTCCCCTGCATCACGATACCAGAAAATGCGGCCAGAACCACGGCGAAGAGCGCAGCTGTCTCTGAATTGATAATAAATCGAACCAACATGGCGCCCGCCGCCATCGGAATGGCGTACGTCAGCGCCGTTCGCGGTATATCGGCGGCGGTCATCCCATATATGGCAGACGTCATAAACATCAGCATTCGAAGCAACAAAAGCATAAAGAGCATGAGCGAACCCATAAAGACCATGTCAATATGGGTCGGCGCGAATTTTCGCACATAGCGACGACCAAATAGATAAACGACGAGATAAATCGTAAAATTCAAGAGAAAGGAACCCAACATCTCAAGAGGCAGAGATCGTTCCGATTTTTCTGCACGAATACCATCGAGAACCTTGATATGCCACGGCTCATAGCGCGAGCCACCTCGAATAATCGACTCCCCAGACTGTATATTGATCACAACATTTTTAATATCCTTAAGGATATTATTCTTTCGAATTTCCGTCTCTTGCGCATCGAAGACCATGTTGGGCTGAATCATCGCCGCTGCCATCTGAAGAATCATTCGGTCCTCATATTGATCAATACGAAGCGTCTCTGGAATAAATTTTCCGCGCTTCACATCCTCCTTCATCTCATCAACCGTTAGTGCTGATTCCATCTCCTCAACATCCCAATCTTCCTCATCAGACTTTCCTTCTTCACCCGTTGTTGGAAGAACACGAACCGCTATCCCCTTCTCTTTCTCTGCCATCATCGCCTCTTTATCGGCAACGATCGGATGCGTCATAATGGTACTCACGGCCTCCGCCAATTTTTCTTGAATCTCATCACTAAAATCATTGTCGATGAGGAATTTCCACTCCTTCTCATCAATAGGAATCCCCACCATACTGTCCCAGGCATTCTTAAGCTCTATCAGTTGCGTTTCAGTCAAATCCTTAAACTTAAGAGCTTTGGTTTGTTCAGTCGTCTGCGCCACATAGGTTTTAAGAAGTCGGCGCATCTCATCGAAGGCCGCCCGAACACGCTCAGCAATACCGTTTCCCAGATAGGGGTCAAATGTATACGTCTGTTTAATATTCTGAAGGGCCTCGGCCTTAAACTTCGCCGTTGCCTCATCATCAATAATTTCATAATCTCGATCAGACTTAATATCGTAAGGCGCAATCCGACCAGCCTCAATAACCGCTGGAATTTTTCCACCGCGATACGAAATCAAAATTGTCGTGACAAGGGCCAGTAAAATAAAGAGCAACCATTGTGCCACTTTCGTTTTTGGCATCTCGGCAGCCTTTTTTGGCACTCCACCCCACCACGATCCAATCTGTCTGCCGATCCCTTTAATCTTATCTTTCTTCACGTTGAACCCCGTTTCTTTCATATGCCTTAACGATCTCTTGTACAAGATGATGCCTCACCACATCCACCTCAGTAAAATACTGAAAATAAATCCCCTCAAGTCCATCCAAAATTCGAATTGCCTCGAGAAGCCCCGATGGTGAATGTTGTGGCAGATCAATCTGCGTCACGTCCCCGGTCACAACATACTTGGAATCAAAACCCATCCGCGTCAAAAACATCTTCATTTGCTCGGTCGTACAATTTTGTGCTTCATCCAAAATAACAAAGCTGGAATTGAGTGTTCGACCACGCATAAATGCCAGTGGCGCCACCTCAATCACGCCTTGTTCTAAATAACGATGAACCAATTCAATATCCATCATATCATGAAGCGCATCGTAGAGCGGTCTAAGATATGGATTAACCTTTTCTTGCATATCACCTGGCAAGAAACCAAGCTTCTCACCAGCCTCAACGGCTGGACGTGTCAGGATAATTCGTTCATATTCCTTGTTCGCCAAGGCATTCACCGCCATGGCCATCGCCAAATAGGTTTTACCGGTCCCGGCTGGACCAATCCCGAAAACCATATCGGACGCCTTGATCCCATCAACATAAGCCTTTTGAGCTGGTGTCTTTGGAGAAACCGATTTACCGCGCGCCGGAACAGCAATCGAATATTTTAAGAGATCGCTCATCTTTTTATCACCCTTAGCATCGACAAATGTCGCTATTTGTTGAACGTCACGAAGTGCAAGCGGCTCATCGATAGCCAACTCCAGCATCTGTCCAACGACACGAACAACTTGATCGCACGCCGCTGCCGTCCCCTTAATCGTAATCTTTCCCCCACGAGCAACAATGTCGACACCAAAAAGACGCTCCAAAAGATCGACATTTTCGTCGTGCACACCAAGAAAACGTCGAAAAATATCTGCATCTCTACATTCGACGACCCGGCGGTTATCACCGTTTTTTTTGCTTCCCCCTCGACCCACCAGTCACCCTCCCATCGGCTGACCAGGAACGGGAGCTTGACCCTGCGCAGGCTGACCTGCTGCTTCTGAAATGACCTGAATCAGAATCTCCCGACGTTCTGACTTCTTGACGAAATCGACCAGGAAGATCTCATCGTACGGATCGACCGCCAATTCTCCATCCTGAAATGGAATTTGGAGGCTTCGTCCGAGAATCGCCGACTGAATGATCGGCCCCACTTCTCGCTCGCGTTTCAATCGATCCTTGGCAAGACCGGTTTCCGTCGCAAAGACCTCTAGCGTCGTCTTGAGCTCCTGCAAAACTTCCTCAATCGCAGGAATCAAAACAAGACCGGCACCCGGCTGTGGCACAATGACTGTGAGCAAACCATCAGGACCCTTCGAATCTCGAATGGCATACTTCACTTCGTGAATGACAGGGATAATATCGACCTCATCGGTCGTCTCTATGTATGACTTCTTAAAAAAGAACATTCATTGCTTCTATATGATATTACAGGACTTTTCAAGAAAGAAGTTTTTGGCTGAAAGACCCTAAGGGCGCGGTGAATCACGCTGCTCAATCAGATACGCATAGGCCTCCGCTATGACACCCTTATGGCGCGACGCAAGCCCTGCCAGCTCCGAATAATGCGAAAGATCCACCCAATCCGGATGAATCTGAATGATATGGGCAAGAACGTCACGAACATGAGCAAATTCGGATTGCTGAAGAAGCTTACTGATCAAAATCTTTTGTGATTCTGGAAAAATATGGGTTGAAAACTTAAGAACGGGACCAATAGCATCATTACCGGCGACCGCTCTAACAATGGCATGCGCAATTATCGCCTGCCATGTCGGTCTGAGCTCCGCTATCGACATCATCAAGTAAGCAACATTCGAAGCACCCATATTGGTTGAATCACTCGCAAAATCACTCATCTCAGAAATGATGGCTACGGATAGTCCATCTATTCGAACGGCCATATCCCTTAACACGTAGGCTATCGTCAGATCTCCATTCGACCGTCGCTTCATTAATTGGGCAAGGCCCTTAAGATGCTGCCGCCCAAAGATTCTCGAATTTCCAGCGTAGAGATTGTGGATCGCCTTTTCCAAAAGCGGCAGCCCCTCTCGCTGAAGCGCGGCCTCGATCAACCAATCAAGATGCGTGGCATCAAAGTGTTCCGGTCGAACCTCTGTTCGATGAACAATGACCATGGCCTCAGGCCCATTTGAGGCACTCCGTCGAATATCCACCAACAGTGAAGCATATCTTTTGAGTTCCCTGATTCGTTCCCCAACGACAGACCATCGCCAATTAGAGGGCGTCACCGCGCCACGCTCATCCAAAAGAAAACGGTTAACAACGGGCTGGGCCGCACGCCAAAGCATTGGGAAAAAAGATGGCGGACTATCTCCCATTCCCTCGATGACGCTGACATAAGCATCCGTTGCGTCACCGAACAAAACTGAAATGGTTGTATCAGTAGAAAGTGGAACACCGGCCGGCCCAAGATCGAGAATACCATCGGAGACAATCGGCACCGAAAGCGGGACATTTTTTCTTAATTGGTGATCAAGTAAATCGATTCGAAGTTCCGGCAATCTCACTAATTTACTTCTGGCCGGAACGTTCATGCAGAAATCCCTTCAGGAGTACCTTCCCCAAAAATTGCCTTCACCGACGGGCGATTCAAAATAACAATTGTAAAAACACCCAGAACGGTCCCGAAGGGCATAAAGAGACATGACAAGCAAGCCATAACAAAACAGTATCTGTACCGAATATGTCGTGCCAGGAATTTACCAGCATAGGCAACGCAGATTGCAAAGATCCAGCCTGCAATAATAAAGAAGGATGCAAGGACAATAAAGAGCCAACCGATGAAAGCTGGTGGCGCATCCCCATCCTCCCCGGCTTCACTTCCCAAAACCAAAAAAACAATCCCAACAATAAGATGGAGGACCGGGAAACAGGCAAAGAGCGCTGCCAAGACGGCCAGGATGTAGTGAAACGTGGAAAGGAGACCAAGTTGCTCAAGATCCTTTTGACTCATGGTTATCAGCTATACCCCATGACGTTATGCGAATCAACCTTAAATAATGCAGCTCTCAAATCGCTTATCACCGGGTTTGGCCTCGTTGGACTTCTCTCATGATGTGTCTATTATCCATCGAACCGGGATTTATAGCCTTCTCCATCTTCATCATTGGGGTGATTGGTTTGGGACCACAATCGTCTCCAGCACCAGGACCTTCAGGGTTCGGATAGAATGGTGCGGGGCCATTGCCACCGGCACCAAATGATCCCATACAACCATTATCATCTTCATCAACATCGTCATCACTTGGCGGTGGACCTTGATCACCCCAATCAATATCACCACCGTGGATCAAAAAGTCAGCACACCAATCTTCATCGATCGACGGAACTAAAACAGTGCTTCCCGGGGGAGCACTGTCAATACATGAAGGATCACTCTGCATACACAAAATAGGCGCATTGTCATGGATTGACTTGTCGCCCTCAGCAACTGAACAATTCATAAAAGCCGATTGACTTTTATTTCCACAGACCGGCTCAAGCTTGGTATAAAAAATTTCATTATCGGGAACGGGCCTAAAATTCATTTTAAAATTAACAAATGGACCTTTGAAGCTCCCTGTCTCGTGCGTACCGGACCCTCCCGCCTTCCCCGGACCCACAGGATAACCATCTTCATCAACCCAATACCCTCCCCCACTCGGTTTCCAAATAATCGGCGAGCTTGGAACTTTTGGTTTTGGCTTTTCAGGGAGCGGATCGGTATCAAGATCAGGCCCTTGTGGCTTAGGTGGATTATATGGAGGAACACCATCAGTACTTGCCCCTGATGGCTGGTCCTTTCCCTTTTTAGTCTCCTTATCATCAGTCTTCTCTTTCTTTTCTTTTTCACCAGTATCTGTTGTTTCTTTTTCCTGTTCTTTAGCCCCTTCATCGGGACTCTCCGGTTCTGCTTCATCATCAATAGCACTCGGCTTCGGGGCTATCGGACAGGCCGGATCATAATTCAGCTCTCCCTGCACGATAGAGTCACCTATTCCACCACCCGCACCTGGATTATTTGCAACCGGATCTACATTGTCCTCTACTAGGCCAAAAAACGTGCAACTATACTCCTCGACCTGAACGGCGACAAAACTACAATGTGCTGACTTATCAGCGTTACCAAAAAGGACATTGCGCATATTCATTTTTTGAAAGATATATTCGTCAATGATCATAACGGCTAGTGCGTTATAATTACTGAACGCTGTCGGATCGGTGGTAATGTTGGTTTCCAGATCCAGATCGGCGTAGAGAACATTGAACTGATCTTTAAATTCGTCACACTCGAAACTATTCTCCTTCATCTCATTGATGCATCTCTTCCGAGCAATGCGCCAGTCATCGTAAATCCCTTCGATGAACGCATCCCGTTCACACATCTGGCAACCGACAGCCGCTTTGAGAGTTTGTTGTTTCCGAATGTCTGGATAATGAAATTCAGCAGCCTTCACATAACGTGTATAGGGCGCTGTCTTCTTTTTGACCTGTTGTGTGTAATTCTGGATCACACTGAAATTGTCTGCATGTGATAGGTTTGGTAAAATAAATGCCGAAACAATGCCTACTACTACCAAGATTTTTTTGATCATCGATATTCTCCCCAGAGAGTTCCCCATTCGAATGAATGACTAGACGGGGCATATCGAAGCAAAAAGCGTGCCAATTATGCGACGTAATTGTGTGTAATAATTATGGTAGGTTACACTATTTCCAGGGTCGGATAATGGGACTTTTCTAATGAAATTGAGGAGTTATCTCCCCAACTAGGGACTCTATTTTACCACCAGGGGCCACGCTTTTTGTACGTCTCAATGAATGTTTCAATTGAGCGATCATACGTCTTTTCGACATCATCTGGAAAGAGACATGCGGGGAACTGCCCCATCTTCCAATGGTACTGAAGGCAATCGCAACAAACTCCCTTGCGTGAACATGGATCATAACTGCAGTTACAGTTCTTCATATTTTTATCTTTCTTACATTCCATATTTTACCTCATTGGTATTTGAATATTTACATTTATTTCCCCTCCCTTAATGGGAGGGGATTAAGGGGAGGGTGATAGATTTATCCCCTCCCCGACCCTCCCCCATCAAGGGGGAGGGAGGATTCTCTCTTCCTCTTCATTAACAAAATATCGACAACGCCATAACTCCAAATTAATATAATCGCAACCAGCGATAGATAGATGATTCGTTGAACGCCTGGCCAGGCAATTGACGCGGCCTTTAACATATTGGGAACCACCTCTGGCGTTGTCACGGTAATGGTATTGAGCGCATATGTCATCATCATGCTATATTTCGCGAGGGGAACAACAATAAAAAAGACGATCGCCAACATCATCGAAATGCCACGCCACCGATATCCGAGATAGAGGTGGCCTAGACCTGGCATGACCAACGCGTTCAAGACCAAACCTATTTTGACATTTCCTCTTTTGCCTGCTCCCATAAATAATCCCACTCTTCTAATGTTAAACTATCCAGTTTCGTTCCTTTCTCATCAATCGCTTTTTCCATCTGTTTGAACCGCGACATAAAACGATTCGTCGATTTGCGAAGGGCCTCCTCGGGATTGATCTTTAGAAAACGACCAATATTGGCCAACGTAAAGAGAAGATCGCCATATTCATGTTCAATATTAAGTTCGTGGCCCTCTTCTCGAGCCTCCTTCAGTTCCGTCACCTCTTCCTGAAGCTTCTCGAGGATGCCATCCGCATCTTTCCAGTCAAAACCCACACGTCCCGCCTTCTCCCCTAGGCGAAAAGCCTTAAGGAGCGCGGGAAGCTCCTGAGGAACGCCACCCAAGATCGACCGCTTTTTCTTCTCTGCCTTCTTGAGTTCTTCCCACTTCTGGATCACATCTTTAGAATCCTTAACCTCACGATCTCCAAAGACATGGGGGTGTCGATACGTCAACTTTTCACAGATACCATGGATAACATCATAGATCTCGAAGTGTTTATCCTCTGTCGCCATCTGTGAATGAAAAACAATATGAAGCAAAAGGTCACCGAGTTCTTCGCGCAACCCATCCATATCGTTTTGATCGATTGATTCCATAACTTCATGAACTTCTTCGAGCATATAAGGATTGATATTCTTATATGTCTGCTCTTTATCCCATGGACATCCATTTGGCCCACGCAGCTTCGCCATAATCTCAACCAACCGCTCAAACTCTTTCCCAACATTTTTACTCATGCGCATGACTTATTGATCGTTAACTCATAAGTCAAGCCCTCTCTCGGAATGACCTGCTCGGCCGGTCCGCCATGCTTTCTAAAATCGTGAGCTCATAGCTACGGTGCCTGCGGCATTATATCCATCGATGCAGGTCATCTCCGCCAGCCTCCTCAGCCGAGACTTTCTGCGCTCGGACAGATCTGCAACGCCTCCTCGTTCGGTGCGATTCATCCAGGGAGGAAAGAGAGATGTGAGATTATGGCGGGAGGCTGCCGATTTTATCCGCGAAGTTTTACGGTGCCGCCAGGGAGTATCTCTGGCGGTGCGACGAACCATGTTTGGTTGACGTCCCTTTGGGGTGGAGACCAAACCCCTCCGGGTTGTGAGGAGAGGAAAACTGAGACGGCTTAAAATCGTGCGGCTGGAGCCGATAATCGAACAGATCTACTTTCCGGACTGGATGAATGGCGTACCGGCCAAACAGGCCATTCCGAGTAAAGTTATTTTTTGCGTTTGACAACATTAAGGAAAAGATCGAATTCGGGGGCGCGGATCAATTTGAGAAGAAGTGCATAGAGAGCGCAACCCACGACTACCGAAAGAAGGACACCCAAAACCAGTTCAAAGAAGCCGGCCTCAAAAAGATGGGGAATCACACGAACCGTAAAGAAATAGACTCCCACACCCATCAATAACGCAGAAAGACCAGTCCGAGCAATCGATGCCCAAACCTCCTTTCCACCCAAAAGTCCAATCTTTCGTCTCAAGAAGATCGTCAAAAGTGCGAAGTTGATCAGATCCGCAATCGCAACGGCACAAGCCAGACCTCGATAAGACATTGATTGCATTAAAATCAATGCCATGATCGCATTACAGATCACAACAACGACCGATATCATGACCGGTGTCTTCGAATCCTTCATTGCAAAGAAGGCTGGAACGGTATTCCGCACGCCACTCAAGAATGGCAGTCCCAAGACAAAGAAACTCAACGCCGAAGCCGCCCCTATCGTATCTAACGCGGTAAATTCCCCGCGCTGAAAAAGGAGACGAATGACCGGCACCGCCAAAACAAAGAGGCCCACGGCCGCTGGAATCGAAATCGCAAAATTACCCTTCAAACTATAACGAAACGTCTTCTTAAAGAGCTCCATATCCCCGTCGGCCGCATGATCCGAAAGCGAAGGCAACGTCGCCGTCGCAATAGCAATAGCAAAGATGCCGAGTGGAAATTCAGCGACACGATCGGCATACCAAAGATAAGAGACCGACCCGTCGGGGAGAAATGAGGCCAAGAGCGTAATGACCAAGACATTCACTTGATAGACGGCCGCACCAAAGGCCGCCGGCAACATCAGAAAAAGGAGTTTCTTGAGACCTGGATGATGATAGTTCAGATTAATCCGCGGCAACATCCCATACTTCACCAAAATCGGAATCTGAAGTGCTAGCTGTGCCACACCACCCACCAATACACCAATCGCAAGTCCATGGGCCGGTTCATCGAACCAGCGAGAAAAGAAAACAGCACCCAATATAATGAAGACATTCAGCAAGATCGGCGAGGCCGCCGGCGCCGCAAAATGTTTCATCGAATTCAGGATCCCCATCGCCAGTGCCGTGAGGCTGATTAAAAAGATGTAGGGGAACATGATCCGCGCGAGATAGACGGTCAGCGTAAATTTTGCCGGCTCCTCGGTAAAACCATATGCAATCAACTTGACGATATAGGGCGCAAAAAGAACGCCAAAGACGACGATCAGTGTCAAAAGAAGTGAAAGATACGTGAAAACGATACTCGCGACCTTTTTCGCCTCACCCTTTGAGACCTTGAGATACTCCGTAAAGACCGGAACGAAGGCAATCGTCAGTGCCCCCTCGGCCGTGAATCGCCGGATCAAATTGGGTATCCGAAAGGCCACATAGAAGGCATCGGCCGTTGCGGAGGCCCCAAAGAAGAAGGCCACAACCGCATCTCGAACCAAGCCCAGAATACGACTGATAAACGTAAAAAAGCCAACAATTCCAGCACGTTTTCCAATTTTGTGATGTTCTGCTGTCGACATAATTGAATTCCGCATCCTAATGTGTTTTCCCATATTTATCAATGAATTTGACGATATGAAGAATATTGGGCGTTGGCTGTTGGGGGTTGGGGGTTAAGTCCTTGACATATATAGCCTTCCATGATAGCAATCGCGCCTCTTAATGAACGAATAACGGCCAAAGGCCGGGTATAAAGGAGTTATGAATGGCAGCAACAACGAAGAAAAAGGTCGCTACTGGACGTCATCTCTCTGCGATCAAGCGTCACCGTCAGTCCCTGAAACGTAAAGACCGCAATCGTCATATCAAAAGTCTGACAAAGACCGCGATCAAGAAGGTTCGTACAGAAGTTGCAGCAGGAAACAAAGAGAATGCAATGACCAATCTAAAGGCTGCCATCACAACACTTCACAAAGCCGCCTCCAAGGGTGTTATCCCCAAGAAACGCGCCTCCAGACTCAGTTCACGTCTGAACAAGGCCGCCGTCGCCATTTCCTAATTCCTATTTTTAAATCACCGATTTGCGATTACGATTAGGATTACGACCTATCGATTTGTGATTTATCGTAGTTTATAAAGAATCTTATACAAAATCAATTCTGGGCTAAATCGAGGACCAATCGATGGAGAATTGCGCTTCGTGGTAGGCGACTTGATTTAACCGATACATCAGCCCCCCAGATCTTCTTTAATCCCTTTACCAATACTCGCTTCGTAAAACCTTTCGACTGCCGAATATAATCCTTCACAAAGAATGGATGGACCTTAAGCTCACGCGCCAAAAGCTGATCTGTACCCTTCCCTTGATCCATCACCTCTTTCGTCTTGAGGAGAAGTCGCCAATGCCTGGCGAGCATATTGACGATCACAACCGGATTTTCATTATTGCGAAGTAGATTCGTCAGTCGATTTTCGGCCAATGATAGATTTTTCATCCCTACCGCATTTGTCAGATCGAAGATCGATTTCTGCGAAGTATCCGACAAAACGGTCTCGACAGCCTTAAGGTCGATCGCCTTCTTCTTACCTATATATAGAATGATCTTTTCCACTGCCTCGGCCATCGCCGCGAGATCAGTTCCAACGAGTTCGGTCATAAAATGAGCGGCATCTTGTGAAATGGTGTAACCCTTGGCACGGCACTCTCGGTTGATCCAGAACGGCATCTGCGATTCATAAATCGTCGTTAGCTTTACGAGCGCGCCACATTTATCGATAATCTTCGCGAGCTTTGCCCGACCATCAAATTTTTCTGACGTCAATATTAGAACTGTCGATTCAGAGGGTGCCGACAGATAATGCTCCAGAAGTTCCTTCGATTTAGCACTCAACTTATCGGCATCTCCAATAGTGACCAATTTTCCCTTCGACCACATCGGCAATGTCTTCAAACCATCAATCACCGAAACCATATCGATGCCGCGTCCCACAAAACGCTCGACCTCGGCATTCGTCTCCGCCTGATAGACCTGCTGAATCTTATCAACAAGCAATCGAATTAAATAATATTCTGGACCATAGATCAGATAGGTAGGATATAACCGACCCCTAGTTAAATCCTTCTCTATGTCTTCAAATTTAAACTTAGGCATAATCACTCGTATTCTTGTTTTCTGGTATTCTTGTGTTCTGGTCATATAATGATACCAGAATACGAGAACACCAGAATACTAGCATACTATATTAACGAGGCGCTTCGGCACATAGATCACCTTGCGAATCGTCTTCCCCTCGGTAAATTGAGAAATTTTTTCCGACTCCTGAGCCATTTTCTTGATCTCATCTTCTGAGATGTCGGCCGGAACCGTCAATTTGTCACGCAACTTTCCATTCACCTGAACCACAACCAAAACCTCTTCTTCAACGATCGCATTCTTGTCCCAGTTCGGCCAGCTTTCATGATAAACATCACCCTTGCCGCCAAGTTCCTTCCAGAGTTCTTCGGAAATATGAGGTGCCAGGGGCGACAGAAGGAGAATCAGTGTCTTAATGTGTGTCTCAGATATTTGCCCCACGTCGACCTGATAAAGTTGATTAACATATTCCATCAACGCTGCAATCCCGGTGTTAAAGTGAAACCGATCGATATCATCCGTCACCTTCTTGATCGTCTTGTTCATCACCTTATCGAGAGCGGCATCCACCTCTCCACGTTTCCCATCTTTCCAACTAAAAACGAGTCGCCATACCCGACTTAAGAATCGGAAGGCCCCCTCAACACCCTGATCCGACCACTCCAGATCCTTCTCGGGCGGAGCGGCGAAGAGCGAGAAAATGCGGGCCGTATCAGCACCATACTTGTCGACCATATCATCAACGCTCACAACATTTCCCTTCGACTTACTCATCTTGGCGCCATCTTTGACAACCATACCCTGTGTTAGCATATTGATCGCAGGCTCATTCGAATCAGAAAATTTGATCATCCCCAGATCGCGAAGAACCTTCATATAGTAACGACAATACATCAAATGCCCGACGGCGTGTTCGATTCCACCGATATACTGATCGACCGGCATCCAATATTTTGCCTCCTTCACATCGACAATCCCCTTGTCATATTTTGGTGAACAGTAACGGAGAAAATACCAACTCGACTCTACAAAGGTATCAAGCGTATCGGTCTCGCGTTTTGCCTCCCCTTGGCAACTTGGGCAAGTCGTATTCACAAACGACTCGTCCTTGGCGAGGGGTGAACCACCAGCGCCTGTAAACTCGACGTCATGTGGCAACTCGACCGGAAGATCCGTCGAAGGAACCGGGACAACACCGCAGGCATCACAGTGAATCATCGGTATTGGTGCCCCCCAATAGCGTTGACGGCTAACACACCAATCCTTCAAACGATAATGAACCGACGCCTCACCCAGCTTTTTCTTCTCCAGATATTTAGTGATTTTGTCGATCGCTTTAATATTATTCATTCCATCAAATTGATCAGAGTTAAGGAGAATACCCTCTTCCGTGTAGGCCTCCGTCATCTCATCTGCATTAAGGGTCTCGCCCTCCGGCTGGATGACGACCTTAAGCGGAAGATCGTATTTCTTTGCAAACTCAAAATCGCGCTGATCGTGTGTCGGGACGGCCATCACCGCGCCTGTGCCATAATCCATCAAGACAAAGTTGGCGACATAGATAGGCATCTTGATACCGGTCACCGGATTGATGCAATAGGCACCGGTGAAGACACCCTTTTTCTCATAGTCCCCTTCAAGACGTTTCATTCGGTCCATATGAGAAACTTCTTCAACAAAGGCGAGGACCTCTTTTTCATGTTTCGTACCTTTTACCAACTCCCGAACCATCGGATGTTCGGAGGCCATCGACATGAATGTCGCCCCATATAACGTATCGGGCCGCGTCGTGAACACTTCTATTGACCTTTGGGTTTTGGGTTTTGGGTTTTTGGCGTTTTCGCTTTCCAACGGAAAGTGAATCAGTGTTCCCTCGGAACGACCGATCCAATCACGCTGCATCGTTCTCACCCGATCTGGCCACCCATCCAATTTGTCGATGTCTGTCAAAAGTTCCTCTGCATAATCAGAAATCTTAAAATACCACTGTGTCATCGATTTCTGAGAGACCTCCTGGTCACACCGCCAACAACAACCCGAGACAACCTGCTCGTTCGCCAGAACAGTTTGACATTTGTCGCACCAATTGATGTACGATTCCTTCCGATAGGCCATCCCCTTTTCATACATCTTGAGAAAGACCAGCTGTTCCCACTTATAATACTCCGGAGTACAGGTCGCTACCTCTCGGTCCCAGTCGTACGAAAAGCCGAGTTTCCCGAACTGCTCGTGCATCTCTTTGATATTGGCAAATGTCCATTCGGCCGGATGAACACCATGTTTAATAGCTGCATTCTCGGCCGGCATCCCGAAGGCGTCCCAGCCCATCGGATGAAGAACATTAAACCCTTTCATCGTCCGGTAACGCGCGACCGTATCCCCGATGGCATAGTTCCGAGCGTGTCCCATATGAAGTTTTCCGGAAGGATATGGAAGCATTTCCAATAAATAATATTTCGGTTTTTTCGAATCGACACCAACCTTAAAGGTGTTATTCTTCTGCCAATAATCTTGCCATTTTTTCTCGACAAGTTTCGGGTCATACGTTCTGTGCATGAGATAACTCCGGATCTTAAGATATTCTAGTTATGATATTGCCTCAAATATTCCTTAAACTTCGAGCCAACATACCGAACCATCTCCTCGGTGACACCCTGGTGGATACCGATCCAAAAAAGATGTTGAAAGATTTCTTCGGTCTTCGCGAGATCACCCGTCAGCGCATATTCAATGTTCTTATAAGCTGGCTGATGAATGATATTGCCGCCAAAGAGATAGCGTGTTGCAATTTTATTATCATTCAGAAAGAGAGTCAGCTTTTGGCGATCAATCTTTTGATCCTTGATCAAAATGGGAAGGCCAAAAAAGACCGGATCGGAACCAGCGTAGACCTCTGGAAATGAGAAAAAATCACCGAGCGTTGCAAACTCTTCTTTGTAGAGTTCAAAGTTCTTTTTCCGAATATCAACAAAATGGTCAATCTTCTCAAGCTGCTGAAGGCCCATTGCCGCCTGCAACTCCAGCGGCTTCAGATTATACCCAATCTGAGAATAGATATATTTGTGATCGTATTGAACCCCATTGATCTTATAATCGAAACGCTTCCGACAGGCACCCAGCGGATTCTTCTCATCGGTCGTACACCAACAATCCCGGCCCCAATCCCTGAGGCTCACCACAATCTTGTTCACCTCTTTATCATCCGTCGCAACGATTCCACCCTCTCCCGTCGTAATCAGGTGAGCCGGATAGAGGCTGAATGTTGAGGCATCCCCAAACGATCCGCACTTCTTCCCGTTATAAACGGAACCGAGTGCATCGCAACAATCCTCAATCACAAAAAGATTCTTCTCTTCCGCAATACGAACAATCTCATCGGCCTTTGCCGGATTTCCCATCGTATGGGCAAACATGATACCAACCGTATTCTCATTGATTGCCGCCTCAACACTTTCGGGTGTCAAGTTGAGCGTTGCATCGATATCGACAAAATGGGGTTTGAATCCCAGCTGAATAATCGGATTGAGCGTCGTCGGAAAGGCACAGGCCGGCGTAATGACCTCGCCCCCCTTAAGACCACGTTTATTCTTCACTGCCGTAAGCGCCAGAAGGTTCGCGGAGGAACCAGAATTAACATATGATGAATGTCGCCGATCGATCGTCGCCGAAAACTGCTTTTCAAATTCGCGACCACGCTTGCCAAGACCAAACCAACCATCCAAAAGTGAATCAACAATCGCGCTTAACTCACCGGAATCATAAACACCAAAACCGGTCAGTATCGGTGTTTCACCGGGGACAAACGGACGCTTCTCCATCTCATCCACATGCTCTCTCAGCAGATCACCAATCTTCTTCTTTAGTTCATTCATTGAAACCTCGATAATATTGAACGGTCTCCTCGATCCCCTTATCGAGCGAAACCTTTGGACCCCAACCCAATGCCTTTAACTTCGAAACATCAGCCACGAAATCACCGATCCCGACATTCTTATGAAACTCGGGCGGCTCAATCGGCGTCGTTTCGGCACCAGTATACTTAACCACGATATCAATTAAAGCCCTAAATTTAATATATTCACCGCGCGCAACATAATAGACCTGGTCAGTCTCACCCTTCTTGGCCAAAACGAGACAGGCATCCGCCACGTCGGTCACATAGATATAATCGCGATAAAAATCACCATTCTTATAGACCGGAATCACCTCACCCTTGATACCCAGATTAATCAGATAATTGAAACCGGCCTTCTTCTTGTTGGCCGACTGTTCAAAGGGCCCAAAGACATTTGCAAAACGGGCAATGACAATGTCCAGACCAAAGACCTTGTGATAGACGTGACAGAAATGCTCGGCGGCAAGCCGCGTCGCACCGTAAAGACCCATCGGCCGGCAGGGAGAATGCTCATCCGCAGGGAGTTTGTCGACATTTCCGTTGACGAAAAAGGTGCTCGCAAAGACAATTCGGGCCTTTGGACAGTAATTCCGACAAGCCTCCAAAAGGGCAATCGTCGATGTGCAATTCGCCTCGATATCCCGATAGGGCTCCCCCTCCACAATGGCGTAGTTATCGACACTTCCGGCCATATGAAGGACAACATCCATCCCCTCAAGATCGCTCTCCCCAATCTCACGAACGTCCTTAATGATTACTTGAAGACGATCTTCTATCTCTTTAATATTTGAACGTTTTTTATCGGAACGAGACAAGAGGGTCACATCATGGCCATCATTTAGGCAGGCCTTCGCCAAATGAGATCCGATAAAACCCATTCCACCTGTAATCAACACTTTCATAAAACGCGATAACTCCTTAAAAATTGTGAAAGTTTGGCTTTCATAACACTACAAAATCGGCTAGTCAAAAGAAATATCCAGGGGGGATTAATGAAGAAACAACTCTACTTTTCACTGATTTTGACCGGAATTTTTGCCATACTTTTGACTGTCGGGGCCTATTTTCATGAATTTTGGCGGGATGAATCGATGCCATGGCTCCTGGTCAACTCCAGCTCATCGATCCCTGATCTCATCGAACGCCTCGGCTTCATCGGTCACACGCAAACCTGGTACATCTTTCTCTACATTCTAAGGCCCATTTGGAACGACTATTCGATCTTGATCGTGACGAATATCCTCTTTTCTTCTCTAGCCGTCTTTTTCTTCGTTCACGCCGCACCCTTTACGAGGCTTCAGAAGGTCCTCTTCATTTTCGGATTTTTCATCCTCTTTCAATATGGAGTCATCAACCGCTTCTATGCCGCACAGATCATGCTCCTGATGGCATATCTCTATTTCCGCCCGCGCCTCTACGACCGTCCGATCATCCCGGCACTCTGCCTGGCCCTTCTTGCCCCTCTCCATGTTTTCAGCTTCATCTTCACCGTCTCCATTGTCACGTTCGAAATCATCATAGTCTTCATCCGAAAACCGCTGCGCACCCCGGGGATGTGCACATGGCTCATTGCAGGTGGGATTCTTCTTGTTAGTTTTGTTTTGACGATCATTCAAATTTTGCCGCCAGATGGATTTGAGCGAACACTGCCGCTGGCAACCCCGCCCTTTATCTTTAAGACATTTGCCAATGCCTTCTTTCCAAATTTTGGCATTATGCATCACCATGTCATCATGCAAACGACCCTCGGTCTAATTCTTTGGGCACTCAGCTGGATCTGTTTTATGAAACGCCCGGCCGGACGTCTCTTCTATATCATCATGATCATCCCGATGGTTGCCTTTTCCCTGCTTATCTACAAAGGATATCGCTGGCACCACGGCTTCTACTTCATCTTCTTTCTAATGGCCATCTGGATTTCGGAACCTTACAAAAAGGGGGATTCTCGCCTAACAGTAAATATCGTCACCATCATCCTTGCCGTGCAAGCGCTTCTCGGCATTTATGCATTCACATACGATATAGCAAAGCCGTACTCTAGCGGAAGACTTGCTGCCAAATATATCACCTCTCATGAAATGGAAAATCTCCCTCGCGTTGGTCTTAAACTGATTCAAAAAGAATTCGCTCCATCTCGGTACCGCTTCGAAATCGATGACATTCAATCGACGCTGGTC
>CAYWXY010000036.1:0-15865 GCA_964462555.1 uncultured Pseudomonadota bacterium
TAATACTTTAGAGAATTTATATAAAGGTCTGGCGAGAAGTTACATTGGGGATGATTATGGACATCTTCTCCATGTGTATCGCAGAACAGATTGAATCACTATAAGGAACACATTTCGGACATAAAGCCTATTGATTAACCAGGTGAAACCTATTCGGCCCCACGTTCGCCATTACTCTGATCAACCGAAAAATCATCAACTATCAAGATACCATATTCTGTTAAGCTATAATTGTTGAGTTCTGCATGTGCTTCCTTCGCAATCTTTCCCTTGTTTACACAAACCCACCAACTGGCATGTGCTTCGAGAAATCCAGGAAGACGATAATGATCAACGATTTGATACCTTTTGACTAATGGAGGATTTTTCATATCAGGAACAAGAAGAATGGCATCCGCCACTTTTTCACCAAACTCTTCTTTGGCCTCATGAAGACGATATCCATTGGTTGTCACAACACCACATAGGGGAAATGTGTTTTTCGAGGATTGGGTACATCCTACAAAGAACACTAAGGACAACAAAATAAAGATTGGCAATGTTATTTTCATAAGACTGATTTACTAACATGATTACTGAAAATAGGGAATAGGCTTTTGTGAGGTTAACCCACCGTGCCCCATTTTTGCGGCATTGTCGACGTGGATTGACGTTTACTCTTCCCCTCGCCCCGATAGACATAACGTAAGAGCTTGGGCTGCTGAAACAGGTCATGTTTTAACCTGAAATTTGTAAACCCAGCGGCCAGAGGAAGAAGTTTTGAAAAAACGCGGTTTTTAAAACATAATCTCCCCGTGGCATTTTCAATATCATTGCCGAGTGAGTCGATTTCTTTGAGAACGTCGGGATTTTCTTTATAATATTTTGTAAAAACTGGAAATGCTGTAAGCGACTTATGGCTTTTCTCTCCCAGAAATTTTGCCTTGGCCCTTAGCTTGAGGTTCGGATGATCTTTAAGTGTCGTATAGCCTGAATACCAGTCACAAATCGTACGATAAACACTTGGCCCGAGTCGTTTATATTCTTGATGATATAAACTTCTTTGTATCTTTGACATTTCCTCAGGGTCTATATGTGGATGAGAAATTCCACAGTTGAAACCGTCCTGCAACCGGTAATCAATGCCTAACAGTTTCTTCTCTCGGCTATATTTTTCATATGCGGGAGTGCATAGTGCTGGACCGTAAATCAGGAACTGGCAGGATGTAGGGTTGTAACTCATTAATTCATCAAACTCTTCCTGAATGATCTTCGGTGTCTGGTAGTCAAACCCCAATATCATAGATGCCATAACATTGATTCCATGGCTTTTTAGCTCGGCAAATTTTTCCCTGAAATTACCACCCTCCATTTTGCCATAGCCAGCCTTTTTTGCCTCAAATCCAATCCATATCCAGTCAATTCCCATTTCCGCAATTTCTTCTACAGTAAAACGTGAGAGGGCACGCATGCTTGCAAAAATAGAAAGCGATGGGATTTTATCCATGGTTCGTACGGCTGCAAGAAAATCACGTGCCCTTTGATAGTCCATCAGAAAATCTTCATCACTAATCCAGATGCTATTCACACCTGGGCTCTTTTTTTGTAGATCTATAATTGCCTGTGCAATGGATTCGCCCGTTGGAAGGAGCTTTAGGTGTTTTCGCTTAAAGTAATGTGAGGTTACACAAAAATCACAGCCATTAGGGCATCCCAGACCCGCAAATATATAACCCACGTGTGCAAGGATTGGCAGTGAATAGAGGAAACTTTGTTTTACGATTAAAGGCTGTTTGAAAGTTGTGACAGGTGGTTCGCCCAGCAGGTCTCGCATAAAAGCCACTCCCTCACCGTAGCAGATATAATCGGAATAGGGAGCCAGTTCTTCTTTAGGAATAATTGTGCCGTACCCTCCAAGAACGATCTTTGCATTGGGTGCGTGTTTTCTTATTGCCTCGACCATCGGCTTGATCTTATGAAAAGTTGGTACCACGAAGGCAATACCAATATAGTCGTAACCTTTTTTGATTTCTTTAATAAACTGTTTCAGTGACGGGTAATGGAGGGTGACCGCAGGAGCATCCAGGTTTTCAGCAATGAAATCTATTCCCCATTGTGTTGTTGTAGACCTTGGACGGAAGATGCCCTGGGCCCAGAGTATCTGGTGAGTTCCTTCATAGGAGACTCCGAAACTATCACCATGTTTTTCGCCAAAGGGTTGGCAGACGCTTGTCAGGAGAACACGTTTTTTTATCTCATTGTCTATTTGTTTCACGTTGAAAACCTTTAAATTATAGGATTAAGTCAGACTCAGTGATCTTCCTATTGAGTTTGGCTATGTTGCATAAGTGATCGATGAGAATTGAAGAGCTGGGTGAGCATGTTAATTCCAGAAACAACATTTGTGAACTGTGAATTCACAGCTCTATTGTAATCCTTCTGTTTGTTCCACTTGCCGGCTCCCAAATGGATAATGCCTTCTTTGATCGTCTTTTCATACTCTAGAATCCACAGCCAATATGTATCAAGAGCAGTTTGCCTTACCGGATTCATGCCTTGTGATACCTCTGTTTTTGAAAATGCGTTTTTATACTCATTCATTTTTGTCAAATATATTTCAAAACTTTGTGATGCAGCATTAAGGCCCTCATTATTTTGTATGTCTATAAATTTATACATCATGTCCATTGATTCAAGATAGCTGGCTTTAAGAATTCCAAGCATCCTTTCATCTGGATTGTCTGATTTTAATAGCTTATCAGCCCCTTGTTTGTTGTGAGTGAGGGCCTCAGCGGAAATGTCTTTTAATGACATGAATGCAAAAATAAACAGTTTTTCATATTCAGCCATTAAACCATTTAATTCCTGCTTACTACCATCTTTCTTATATTTCATAAATCTAAAATAGTCTTCGATATCTGTTGCTGCTTTTATATAATTTTGAAATACAGCTAGGGTAGCGTTAGCGATTTTATCAATAGATTCTCGAACATTCTGATCATTATTGCGGTCGTTGTCTATTTGATTTTTGAGGTTGATGTAATCTTGTTCGATGAATGTCTTATTAAAAAATTTACCTGGGACATCTTTGGTTTTGCCATCCATCCAATCAATGATCTTTATGTAATCGCCGGCCATCCCTTGCAAGTCGTCACGTACATTATTAGAAAAATCAGTTAATATATTTAAGACAGAAACAGAGTTGTGCGTCATTGAAGGTGGAGTGGTATCTGTGATGCTATCTTCGGATTTCAGAATATCTATTATTTCATCACTCCCTTTTATTGTTAGGGTTAATTCCTGATATGACCACTTGTTCGACGATCTAACAGCTTTAACGATTACATTTCCCCCATTTTTCGGGCCTGAGACCGAATATGACAGTTCAGCGTTTCCACTTGATCCCGAGGTTTTAATAGAACCCATAATAATAAGTCCCGACTCTATTGGTTGGCCCAACACTTCAATAGTCGCCGGATTATTTTGAACAAGCCGATAGGAATCCTTGTAGACTGTACTGTTGGTTATCACGAAAAAAATCACAAGGGCTGTAATGGCAAAGAAGAGCAGGATGGCAATGATGATAGCGACGAAGATTAGGGCAGCATAGGTCCAATATTTCTGAATTTTCTTGAAGTGCTGGAGATCAGTTCCGGTTCCCTTTTTCCATGCCCATTCGTTGCCTTTGGCTCCGAGAACAAACGGCATGACAATATTGACAACGGGAATGAGGGTAAGAAGGGATATCCAGACTTTGTTGCTAAGACCCCAAATAAAGGTGAGTAGAAAAGCAGCCCAGTTCCATTTTTTGATCTCTTTTGGAACATTGGAACGATCAACTTCAGTGATTTCATCTATCATATATCTCCCTGGGAAAAGGGATAGTATTATTAAATAACGACATTGGCAACTGATTAGATTTTATGCATTTCCCGTTCATCGTCAAAGCCGTACATCTACCATTTAACATTTTTATAGTCAGTTTCTCCTAGATCATTAAATCGCACTTTTATTGGTTTGATTTCTAATAGTGTATATTTGGGATCCTTTTCGCTGCTGAAAAATTCCTTAAGGAGCGGCCACTCTTCGAGATATTGTCCTTTAATTTTAGAATCCTTAACTTCAGATATTGTCCCTTCAAATCTGGCATGCGCTAAATCCGGAAACGTCCAGGCCATTTCGATTTTGTTATTTTTGTTCAACTGTTTCGTTTTGTCGGAACCGGTAAACGTTGAAAACATGAGTTTTCCTGACGAGTGTTTTGGAGAAACAGGTCTTACTCTTGGCTGATCTCCATCTGTTGTCGCCAAATAGCCAAACGTGTTTTCATCGTTAATCATTTCAATTAATTCATTTTTATTCATTTTAGTTCCTTTGTGGGTTCTTGATTGGTTGGAGTCACGACTTAATCATTGTAAGCATCATCTTGAAACGTTTCTGCGCATCTAGTGCATGGGGCTCATTTGCTGGCATGATGAGAAACTCACCCTCATCCACGGAGTGCTCTTTACCCGATATAGTGATATTTGCTGTTCCATCCAACACCTGGACCATGGCATCAAAGGGGGCGGTGTGTTCGCTGAGCCCTTGCCCTTTGTCGAAAGCAAAGAGTGTTACCGTTCCTGTTTCCTTTTTGATGAGCTCGCGACTCACCACAGAGTTGTCTTGATATTCCAGAAGGTTCTTTAAAATGGTCGGTTCTGTTTTCATTGCGTCTCCTCATATAGGTTTCTGGTCTTGGGCGCCTCATTTTTCATGGTCATTTCGAGGTAGCAGAAGAAGGGGGCTTAATAAAGGGAAAGGTGAAAAGAGAGCAAGGATGTGGTCTGGCATAATTCAGTTATGCGACATAGTATATATTTTGTTTCGATATTCGTTTTTATTGGACAAGAAAAATTTCGAGCTGTAAAAGTACATTCTGCAGTCAAATGAATGGCTGTCATAATAATGGAGGGGAAATGAAGAAACTATCAGTATCGGTGTTGACCTTGGCAGTTGTGTTAGCGGTTAGCTTCTCAGTGGCAGCGAGCGGCACAAAGACAAAAGAGGTCTATAAGGATGGAGATATTAAAGTCAAATCCACGCAAAAAACCACAAAGGCCGGCGAAGTGGGTAAGACAACCTTCAAGGCAAAAAAAGGCGCTATCAAAGATTTGAATATCAAATGGATCTACAAGATGGAAGATGGTAACTATGTGACACAATATACAGTCTTGGAAAATACGAACAAGAAATTGTTGAAGCAGCTCAGACTGACACCGGTTCAGGCCGCATTAATCAAGCCGGGACAGCACAAGGTTATTAGCACGAGTCCTTATACTGGACAAGATGTAGAAAATAACATCAAAATGGTTATTCTTAAGGATTTGATCGCTTCCACTGTACAGCAATAGTGATTGATTCTTTTGCTCTATTCAAAAGCCCCCGCCTAAGGCGGGGGCTTTTTTGTGTCTGCGCTCTCTATGCAAGGAAACGTCTTGACGTTATAACGTCAAGACGTTAGAATGATGATTGGGAGGTGAGATTATGTCAGACACAAAACGGGCGACCATCTATTTTGATCCCAATCTTCACAAGGCCTTGAAGCTAAAGGCCGCAGAGTCCGATCAATCGATTTCAGATATTGTTAATAAGGCGGTGAGCTTGAGTTTGGCCGAGGATGCGATCGATTTGGACGCGATTAAGGAGCGGTCTAATCATAGCGAAAGGGATTTTTCGACCTTCGTGAGGGAGTTGCGCAAAGATGGACTCATATAAGCTATTCATTAAAAGAGATGTGGAAAAGGAAATTCGTGATTTCCCTAAGGCGGATATCAAACGCATCGTTAAAAAAATACTGACGCTAGCAGATGACCCTCGTCCTAAAAATTGTGAAAAATTGAAGGGACGGGAAGGCTATCGAATACGGCAGGGACCATATCGGATTGTCTATCTCGTAGATGATGAGGAAAAGGTGATCACTATTATGAGGGTCGGGCATCGCAGAGAAGTTTATAGATGAAGGGAATGAGTCAGCTAATGATATATTGAATCACTAGGGGGCTAATATGCAGGAGTTTGGAAGATATCTTTTGATGAAGGAGGTTGGGGCTGGTGGAATGGCTTCGGTCTACGAAGCACTATCGTTTGGCGAAAAGGGATTTACAAAAAAATTAGCTCTTAAGAAAATCCTACCACATCAAAAGCTAAACAAAAGATTTACGGATATGTTGTATGATGAGGCAAGACTGGCTGTTGAGCTTCATTCTCCAAATATTGTTCAAACTCTTGATTTCGGAAAAGTTGGCGAAGAATATTATATCGCAATGGAATATATCGATGGGATTTCATTAAATGATCTACAAAAAGAGTTTTACAAATCAAATAAGGATATTCCAGACGAAATTATCCTATTTGCAATTTCTGAGATTGCAAAGGCTCTTCATTATGCACATACATACAAGGATGAAAAAGGAAAACCGCTTGAGATAGTACATCGCGACGTCTCTCCGCATAATATTCTGATTTCATATGATGGAGAGGTAAAGCTTGCAGATTTTGGAATAGCAAAAGCGTCCATCAACTTTGCGCATACGCAATCCGGGTTGTTAAAAGGAAAAGTTGCATATATGTCGCCGGAACAGGCCAGAGGTGAAGCCCTGGACGGGAGGAGCGATATTTTTTCATTGGGCCTGGTGCTATTTGAAATAATAACCGGACATCTTATCTTTAAGGGAGATGAGATGATTTCGATCTTGAATGAACTCCAAAAGGAAAAAATAGACATTAAGAGTCGATTAAATGAAGTCCCCGAGAAATACAGACATGTTCTTAAGGGATCATTGGCTCTAACAAAAGAGGATCGATATCAGAGTGCGTTAGAGATGCATCTTGATTTGGTCGAGCTTTTAAGAGAAATTGATCCTGATTATTCGTCGTTTATGCTCGGTGAATACTTGAAGGAGAGTTTTAAGAATAAAATAGAAACAGAGCGTAGAGAAGATGAGATAGATATTCCGCGTGATGTAAAAGATAGGCTTAAAAATTATACAGATGAACATGCTGTTTCGCAATGTGTCACATATTCTGGCGGTGATTTTCAAGCTATACCGTCTACAACGAGCAGACTTTTGAGCGTTCTAGCAAGACTATCTATTCCAATTATTGCTTTTGTTGTGGTAATAGCCTTTGTGAGCGATATCCTGAGACCTATAACGTATGTGTTGCCTGCATTTGCCGGCCTCTCGCTTGCTGGGATATTGATCACTGTAATCACTAATCGAAAAAGGCTTCCAAGGGAGAGAAAACTCTTTAATCTTTTGGAACGAAAGGCTGGAAATTATTTTATATTCTTTTTTGTCCTATTTATTGCGTCGATTTTGCTTCTGGTCATTTATTCAAAAAGTCCAGGAAGGGGTCTGTTGGCAGATAATTTCTCGGTCGTCGAAACATTTCAGGAAAAGATACTGTCATTAGAGAGTGGGATTGGAGATTTAAAAACTGGAATCAGAGATATTCAAACAAATGTGGAAGACATTCGTGAGATGGTGAAGGAGTTGGGTGGGCAGCAGACAATAATAAAGAACGCAAAAAAACCGGCAGAACTTTATCATAATGCAAAGCTTTATGCGCTATGGGGGGAAACGCAACATGCAATTGATTCATATTCGGAATTTATCAAGAAAGCACCATATTATGTTGATGTAAACGAGTCATATTTGACTCTATTAAAGAATACAGAAGGAATAGCATCGGCGAATAGAATCTATAAAAAGCTGCATGGAGATCATCGAGATGATCCGACGGTTCAGATGATCTATTTGGAAACGCAGAGATTGCCTACAATAGAGCATGAGGATGGTCTGAAAAAGTTAGTGAAGAAATATCCAAAATATGCCCCCGGATATTATGAGATTGTGAAACTGATTCATAATGAAGGTTGGAGAAATTTAACGCATAGTCAGAAAGAGATGTTGGTTGGATCCCTTGAGAAATTTAGAAAGCTCGATAGGGAAGGATATTTTAAGAAATATTTCATAGATAAGGAGGCGTTAGAAGAGAAGTACGAGCTTATGAAACGGATAGAAAATGAATATAGCTCTTTTGCAAAGGCATTGATCGATAAGCCGATCGATCTGAATTATGATCAGGATGTTGGGGGTGCCAATCTATATTTTGAGATCGTCGAATCAAATTATAGGGAGGTCCAGTATGGAGTTGGTAGCCCAAAAAAGTTGATTAGTTTAGGTTACCTCTCAGACGGAAATCCGAACTATGTTATTACCCGAAATATGAAGCCTGGAAAGCATGTTATATATTTTAGATATATGAATAAGAATGGGGTATGGTCTCAAACCTATAGTAAGGAGATTAAAGTATTACCCTTTGTAGTTCATATTATTCAAGTTCCATACAGATCCGACGCAATAAACTTGGAATTTTATCAATATAAGGGTTCTAAGAAGATTAGTGACTTTAAATATTCAATCGACAACAAAAGTCTAAATGTGGTGGCGAAACCCTCTGTCTATGAGGGTTTAAGGGTCATGGGTAAAGATGATGTTTCTGTAGGAGACCTTAAGAAGGGGAGCCATATATTATACGTTAAGGGTATATATAAAGATAATTCGGAGACCAAAATACTCGAATTTCCATTCGAAATTCAGTAAGTATTAGATGGAGCTATTCTATTTTCAACACGGCGCTCTCCGCGTGATTCTTATTGCGTTTATCATTTCACTTGATTTGTTCTTAATCGGCCTGTATGCAGTGGTTTAAATCGTCGTGGGAGGTGTAAAATGTATTCAGATAAAAGCGGCAACCATGTCTTACTTAAAGTATTTATTATTATGGTCACGATATTGTTTGTGGCTGGGTGCGGTGGAGTCTCCTCGGCAGTTAGTGACGCTATTAGTGCCTGTTCGGGAATGACATTTGCGCAAATTCAGCAACAGAATGATATTACGGATGAATGTCGGGAGGCCATTAATTCGCTACTCCCTTCTAATCAAAACAATTATTCCGAAAAGATGGTGCCACTTGGAGAGCAGATTGCTACGGCCACAAACTCCCCTACATTATATATTATTGGAATCGACAGTAGCGGTGATGCCTACACATCTGATAATTTTGATGGTGCCACAATCACAGTGACGGAAGGTGCGACGGAAACTGAATTAACGAGTGCTGAGTTTTCTGTGGATACATTAGCCGATTTGACAGAAGACCTGATGAGTATATCCATTGTTACAGATTATTCGGGCAGTATGCGCGATGCTGACATAGACAACGCTGCGCTCATCTACACAGATCTCTTTACCGCACTTCCATCGATCTATGAGGCTGAGGCAATCGTTTTCTCTGATGAGGTGACCCTTCAGCAGACCTTTACTGAAGATCAAACAACGATCCTTAGTGCCGTTGCTAGAGATGATTCTATAGAGCGCTCCTCAACGGCACTCTACGATGGTATGGGTACTGCGCTTGGTTATCTTACTGAACGGACCCGCCCCATCAAATTGCTCGTTACAGCGACTGATGGCCTGGAAAACGCTTCAGCGACGTATAGCAAAAGCCAGATCACATCGACGATATCTGATAATGGAGTTATTGTCGTGATGATAGGTTCTTTATTCTCTGATGTTGATGAGTTAAGCGACCTTGCTGGTTCGAATGGAATTTACTTTTTTGCCCAGACATATACGGAAGCAAGAACCGCCATGACTACCTTCATATCATCACTTGAAAATATAGTCAGGATTACAGTCGATAATACATATCAAAATGCAGACACTATCAGTGTTGCCATCGGTAGTAATACCGCTACTTTTTCATTCAGCGATTAAGTTTCATTTTCTTTGTGTCTTGAGAGGGCTGCGTCCTAGCCTCTAGGTTCCAGCGATTTTGTGTGAATAGTGAAAGAAGTTTCTCGTCAAGGTTTCCGCCAGTCCTAGTCGCACTGCATATATCAACACCGTTTAAGAAACAAAGGCATTGTGAATCTATGTGAAACTTACCTATACTATCTATCAGTATTTCCATAAATGAGTTTTTTCCAATATGGTTCTATTGTTTTGATCTTCTTCTTTTTATCTTTAATATCCACTTTATATTCATCTTCTTTCTCTTGTTTTGTGTTTGGCAGTATGTGCATATGAGTAGCTTCTTTTATGCGTTCAATAACAGGTTGTTTATTCTTATGCTTGCTTAAATTGCTTGGAGAAATCGCCGGACCTTTATTAATCTTAATATCGTCTTCTTTTTGCATGAGTTCACCTAAAGGCATCTGTCTTGCAAAAAACTTAATGCAAAGCTTACCGGTGGCACTATCAACTTCAACACTTGCAAGTCTTGAATTATCTAATATTAAATAAGGTTCCATATATAGCAAGCTCGTGTTAGAATTGTAGCCAATCAATTTTCCTTCATCAAATTCAATAAAATACTCCTTCTTGGCATTGTAAATAAAAGCCAAATAGTTCATTATTGAGTGAACCGATTCTAGTGGTTCATCCAACTGCGATGTGATCTCTATAATGTCTTGATCTGAATTTCCAGTCTTACTATCCATTGCATATATCAACAGATAATTTGGCGCGTCATGTCTTCCAACTACTATGTTGAATAACATATACACTTTGTCTGCTAGTATATAACCCTTAATTTGATCATATTTTATTTTGAAGAGGCTATTCTCGGTTTTATATCCAGCATATACCTTTCCTCCACTTCCAAATGCCAAATCTGGAGTCAGACTAGGTGTGAACTTATAGACTACAATATCCTTTGGGATTGTTGGCTTGACAGCCTCATCTTCTAGGCCGAAGACAAAGATTGAACCAGTCTCATCTACTTTAACATCTCTAAATTCGTCATTTTCTGTAGATTCAAACTCCTTAATAATCTTACCATTAACATCTGCAAGGGCTATAAATTTGCTGGATACCATGACTATTTCACCATTATTGGCGTTATCCAAAATAAAATAGTCTTTTCCAAATTCCTGATTGGTTTTATAACCCTTTTCGCCAAAGGACAAATCCACATCACCATTGGAGGTTAGTTTAGATATTCCCCATTCGCGTTTAATCAAAATATCATTGTCGGGTCTTATCAGAATATGCATTGGTTCTCCAAGAAATTCCTCCTCACTAGTCGCTAGACCATCGGCACCAAAGCTTTCGTCAATTGAACCATCTTTATCAAATCTCATAACCCACAATGGCCAAGATGAAGCGATACTACCAAAAGTGGAAACTATTATTCTTCCATTATTATCTGTGGCCACTAATACCTTAGGTTTATTGATAAGATTTTGGAGCAATGGAACATCAGTACATTCTGTCTTGCTTGGTTTCCATGTTCCCCCGATAGGGAAATCGTCAGAATGGACTATCAATGATGCTAAACAAATTGAGATAAATACAAATGTGGTGACAGCAAATTTGTAGATATTCATATAACACCCCCTGTTAGAGTGGGCTGCAATATATATACCAACCACTTAGGTATAGTTGTGGTGAAATTTCTAATAAAATAGAGAGGTTATAATTAACAGGTTTTTTCTCATCATTATCAATATGGGATTAATGGGAAAATCGTCATTATATTGACTCCGGCCCTGAACCCTACGGCTATAGGTAGCGGGGACATATGTAACACCTGGGGCTGGCAAGTAGTGGAGTTTCCATGATCTGCGAAGTTGACCTTCCAACATTTGCGATATCTCTAGCTTGGGTTTACGCAAAATATCATTATAAATTGGGAGGTTAAATGGATTTAGAGTGGGTGAAGGGGAAAATAGGGGGAAAGCCGCTTCTGAAACGAAAAATGGGGACTCATCCGATTCGATAAGTCCCCGTAATTTCCCAGAAAGGGCTTGGCGCTCCTATCCCAGCGTCCTCTTCCACTAATTTGATATGTCGAATTCCCACACAGATTAAAGTAAGGATTGAACCAAGAGGTTTATCGTTACTGTTTTGTGAGATACTTATGCACCTCTTCTTTATATTGCTTTATTTCTTTAGGGTAGGTAGACATCGTTGAAAATGAGGGGTTCAGTTTCTCTAAAATAGGCTTTATGTGCAGCGCTCCACCGAATAGAATAAAAATGGGAGGTCCTGGTGGTGTGTTGTAGAGCGCATGTGATTGGATACGAGAATCATGTGCCAAGGTCATGATGTTTCCCAGCCAGTTGTTCGATCGTTCATGTATCAGATCAATTCCGGTGTGAAGACCCTCCGACAAGCCAACTATGGCCATCATTGCTGTCTGGACAACAGAATGGCATATATATTCGTAAGGTCTATTTTTTATAGGCAGTTTGTACTTTTTCGCTGCGCCTATCATCATAGTATTTCTCCAATCAGCAGCAGGGATCATGATATCGGCACCATATCGAAGGAGGTCAGCATCGACAGGAAGCAGTGAATCGGGATTTATAATTGTAACAAGATCTCCATAACTGAGTTTGAGATAGGTCTGCAAAGAAATGCTTATGACAAGATCTCTGATGGCTGGATATTCGCCAAACATTTCATTAGAATTTTCGATAGTAAGATGTCTGATTACGTTGGAAGGAACAGTTTTTCGAACGGCATGTAAAGCATTGTAAATTCGCTTAAGCTGGCCAGAAGAAGATGCATTATTTCTTGTTTCAGCCGATAAAACATCGCTTATGTCTTTAGTTGTCATGATCTGCAATATTGTTTGCCAGTATGGATCGATATGAGATTCATCAAAAATGGCGGGTGCCCCTTGAGTTTCAACAAAGAGGTACGCATGTTTTTGTCGTGAAAGTACGTTATCTACCATGCCGATCATTAAGTGGGCTGAATGGGGTAAACTATGCTCATCCTCAACTGCTATCAAGAGTGCTGATCCGTGTATGTAATTTGCTTGTGAAATAAGAGTCGATTCTTGAAAATCGAATAGACCATATCCCTCTCTTATGGCGCGCACTCTTGGATCATCATGGTCAATATCTCCAATATAGAGAGAATATAGGCGATCAACATTTACAGTTGCCTGAATTTCATTACATTTTGCACTGAATCTGAAATCATAGAAGGGATAGAAACGCTTAAGTGTGGTTTTCCAATCCTCCATCATCAAAGATATCGTGACATCTTCATGCGTAAACCCATTGTCTGGTTGACCATCAATGTTATCAAGCATCTCATATAATTCAGGTGAGCCGATATACTCCGCTCTTTGCAGTCTATTGAAAGAGCCGTCACCATTTCTATCTCTGGCAGTGATACATTTGATAAATGCATCGGTTAGATCTGATATGGGTGGTATTGCCATATTTTGTTCCTCTTCAATCCCGCGGTAGTTCTTATCGCGCTATTTGTTTGAAAGTTGCTATGTATTTAAGTTGCGGTGTTCACAGATTTGTTTTTTTCATGATAGGCTATTTGGGTGATGAGCAGAGAGTTGTTAATGTAATAATAGCAATATGTTAGGGGAGGAGTGGAGAAAACTGGCAACTTTTCAAGATTTCAATGAGGCACATCTTAATGAAATTACGCACCTAAGGGTTCTGCCCTTCCAGACAAAATAAACATTCATTATCATCGAGACCACAAAAAAGAACAGGATGCCGATTGGCACCCTGTTTTTTTGGCGCTTCCAAGGGGAATTCACAGCGTGCGGCTGTAGCAATGTAAGGATAAGGCTCGCAACAAAGATAATGTCACAAATCATTTGATTTGTTCCATGGACATATGACCAATGTCACGACAATAAAATCAACAACTTGAAAAGGTGTTTGTTTGGGGGTTTTGTAACACTTAATTACTGTTGAGCATTTAAACCTATTTGACGATAGAACAAGTCAGCTAGGCTTTACACTAGGGGGTTTAATGGCTAGCAATGCTTGGCTAGGGAGAAGTAAAATGAATTATAAAGTCTTATGGTCTAAATATTAGAGGTTATTGCTCCGTGCGGGTACCCGGTAATCCTGCTGATATTGAAAAAGCCCATCCTACACCACACTCTTCACTGACACATCCGAGCGCCAGTCCACCTCCAAGAGAAACAAATTGCATGAATTTCAGATTTAACGATGTTTCATTTGTAGCGATAAAAAATTTACCACCACCAATTAATGATTGATTACTAGCTGATATACCAAAATAACGACCCCTCAATAGAACGACTGATACTGTTGGCCCTGCTAAAGCATAAAATGTGTGTTTTTCGCTCCAACCATCAGAATTAGAAACATCAAAGCCCCCACCAGCCGCTGCAATACCAACGTTTATAACTCGATATTTGTCATGATATAAAAGGCCGGGTACTTGAACACCCATATGGATTCCAGACATTGAGCGCTGATCATCAGCATACAGTATTTTCATATTCGGTCCAACAGAAAGGATAGCTTCAGCATTTTCTCCAGCTCTAGCTACACATCCAAGGTAGTTTTCAGTTGTTTTTCCACCACACACACTTATATCTCTAGAAGTGCAATCATGCGGCGTGTGTCCCAGCATTATTTGTGCAGTTTGACATACTTGCTTTGAGTCAATTATGACATGATCAATCATATCCCTTTCTATTTTCCATTCGGGATAATTTTTTGTTTGAGATTCTTCTTTAGTCTGCGTCATAAAATCATCGCATGAACCTTGCTGTCCATTTGGTAACTGCACGCTCAATCCTTGAAATTTTTGACATATAGGGAACATATTATTATCTCCTTGTTTTTTTATACACTATTATCGACAATTTGATGAAGAAGTTGCTAGATTTTTTCTTGAAAAGCATAATCAACTGTAATTATTGGCATATCTAGAGACGGTCACATGGCTAACTCCTAAACACCTACCAATAGCCCTTGTAGACATTCCAGTAGCCTTTAGGCGTTTGATTTCGGCAGGATCACAGTCAATGACTCCTATACGAGCTGTTAGTGATTTTAAGAGAAAAAAAGGGTTTGGCGTTCCCAAGGGGAATAAAAAATGCAGCAGGCGCTCCCAAGGGGAATTGAACCCCTGTTTTAGCCTTGAGAGGGCTACGTCCTAACCCCTAGACGATGGGAGCGCCTGCTGCACGATTATATACAGTATACCATAATTATTATCACAGAACTGATTCCCATCTGTAATCACAGCGCTTGCTTCCGCTCCCGCTGTTCAACACCGATGTGAGCCATTGGTGACTATATAAAATGGTCTCAAAAGTCAATACTTTGCACTATTATGCTACCTTTTCGTTGACGGGGGTGCGTAACCCCGCTAAATGGTAGAGGAATGGCTCACAACGATATCAACAAGGGCAGGCTCCTGGGGGCGCACTGTTCTATAGCGGGTGGGGTTTCCAAGGCGGCCGAGCGTGGGGGCAAGGTTGGCTGTAGTGTGATCCAGATATTCACAAAAAATTCGAATCAATGGAAGGCGTCACCCCTGACGCTCAAGGAGATCGATGCCTATAAAGAGGCGTTGACCGCGAACAATATCCGTGCGGTCGTGGCTCACTCGGCCTATTTAATCAATCTGGCAACTGTCGATCCTGCGGTCCATGAGAATTCAATGGAGTCGATGCGGATCGAGCTGAAGCGTGCCGAGTCGTTGGCGATTCCATATGTTGTTGTTCATCCCGGTTCCCATAAGGAGTCTGGTGAACTGGTCGGGATTATACAAATTGTCGAAAATCTCAGGCGTCTGATGGAAGAGTTTAAAAGTGCAAAGGTTCAGATTGTTCTGGAGACAACGGCGGGACAGGGGTCGACGATTGGCTACGAGTTCGGTCATTTTTCCGAAATCTTTGACCGCCTGGATTGGCCCGAGAATATTGGTCTTTGCGTCGATACGGCCCACATTTTCCAGGCCGGTATTGTTAGAAGGAGGGAAAAGGGGTTTGAAATGGGGTGGAATAACAGCAAGAGGCGTAGCGGTGTTGT
>CAYWXY010000036.1:15875-17594 GCA_964462555.1 uncultured Pseudomonadota bacterium
GGGCTTTGATCAAGTGATGAATGAACTCGATGAGACGATCGGTGTTGATTATATTCGTGCTTTTCATCTGAACGACTCGAAAACCGAGTGCGGGTCGCGGGTCGATCGCCACGAACAGTTGGGTAAGGGCAAGATTGGCAAGGTCGCCTTTAAGAAGTTGATGACCGACCGACGGTTTGCAAAGATTCCAATGATTCTGGAGACGCCGAAGGGTTCCGATCAGGCTGAAGATGTCGACAACCTGGAGTTACTCCGGTCGTTTATTAAGTAAAGGAGTTTGTAGTGCGGAAGTTGCTAGTTCAGAAGTTGGGAAGTTCGTTAGTTATTATTGTTGTGTTGTTGTTGGGCGTGTCGGCGGTGGCCGAGGCGAAGGTGTCAAAGCAATTTAGGGCCCTCTTTGAGGAGACCTTTGTGCCGGCGACGCCGGATGAGGGATTTGTGACGGCACAAGCCGATCTCAAAATGGACAAGGTTAAGACATTTATCGTTATTGAAAAGGAAGGTGTCATACCTGCCGGTCGAGCCTTCTACATGTTTACACCGCAGGAGTACGAATATCGCGGAGCGGTGGTTGATGGTGACCGTGTCAAAACGCGTCACGGAAAGATCTATACCTTTTTGCCGAAGGGGGCGATCATGGCCCTGGTATCGGATGTCTATTCCGGGCGTCATATTTATCTGAAAATGTTGTCACTGAGGTCCATTCCATCATCACTTCATCCCAAGATGGAGGAGACACGCGCCGCTGTTATGCTTGGTTTTAAGTTTGATAAATCGGTTCTCAAGAATGATGATATTGATACCGTTCGTTCTACCATAGATGGATGGGTCAAACCCTTCAAGACCTACACGGAAGCATTTACGTATTCAGAAAAGATAAAGATTCCACCAAAAACGATTCTTCCAGAATAATCACAGATAATCGGCCAGTATGTCATCCAAATTCGGATGATCTATCTCTTCCAGACGATAGACAACGCGGAATGCCGGCTTGTCTATCTTGATGACACGGCGGATATCGATCGGAGAGGCGACCAGGACGGCGTCGCATGGCGTATTTGCGATCGTTTCCTCCAGCTCTTTCAGTTGTTCCGGATAATAACCGAGGGCAGGGACGAGTTTTCCGAGCTGCGGATACTTTGTATAGGCCTCTTTGATACTCCCGACGGCATATGGTCGTGGGTCGACGATTTCAGCCGCGCCAAACTCTTTGGCTGCAACAATTCCTGCACCGAAGCTCATACCACCATGTGTGAGTGTTGGACCATCTTCGATTACCAGAACTTTTTTGCCCTTGATGGCCTGGGGATCCTCGATATCTATCTTCGATGCGCCACAAATCAATTGTGCATCGGGATTAAATTTCCGAACATTGTTTCTTAGGGCATCAATCTGGTCAGGGGTGGCCTGTTCATACTTGTTGATTACGAGCGTGTCACCCATCAGGAAATTAGTTTCACCCGGATAGTACTGACGTTCATGCCCGGCGCGTAGCGGATCAAGGACCGTGAGGAAGACATTCGGTTTATAGAAGGGCGTGTCGTTGTTGCCACCATCCCATATAATGATATCGGCTTCCTTCTCAGCCTCCCTTAAGATCTTTTCATAATCGATTCCAGCGTAAACGACCAAACCACGGTCGATATAGGGTTCGTACTCCTCGCGTTCCTCGATCGTGCAGTTGTGGTGGTCGAGGTCGTCGTAGCTTGCGAAACGTTG
>CAYWXY010000037.1:0-16740 GCA_964462555.1 uncultured Pseudomonadota bacterium
ACCGTCCCTGGGGGGGGTAGCTTGTTTAGAAATATTCCAGGATTTACAATGCTTGAGTTGGTCCTCGTGATCACCTTAATGGGGATCCTGGGGCTCTCACTTGCAACCCTCTTTGATGTCGGCACCGTCCCTTTCCAATCTGCTGTTGAAAAACTCAAACATGATATTCGCCACGCCCAATGGGAGGCATTAAGTCGAAAAAATCGCTATGGTGTCGTTTTTGATGCAAGCGCAGAAACATATAGTGTCTACCAAACCAACACCTCAAATATTATTTCCGATCCCCTAAATCCATCTAATGACTTTACAGTCAATTACGCCACAGATAATAAATTTCGAAATGTTGAGATTCTAGCTGTTGACATTAATGGGACAGATCAGATTGAATTCGACGGACGCGGCTTCCCATATGACGCCAACAACAATATGCTACCAAGTCAGGGGACGATAACACTCTCACATGATGGGAATACCGTAACCATCACAATTGAACCCAACACGGGAAGGGTAAATTAGATGAGAAATAATAGAGGACTATCTTACATCGAAATTATTATCTTCATTGTTATTTTGGGCTTTGCCATTCCTCCTCTGCTCATTGTAACTGCAAATATCTATAACCAAAGTATTAACATGGAGACCAAACACGTCTCGACAAATCTCGCGCAGCAGAAATTGGAAGATACCATCAGCCGAGATTTTAATACCATCGCCAGCGTTGCGACGACTAATTTCCCTGGACAATTCAGTGCCTACCAATACAAAGTGGATGTCGACTACGTCACGGCGTCGGACCTTGACAATTCAGCTGCCGTGACACCCACGGACTTTAAACGAATCATTGTAAGCGTCAACGATCCCACAGTAACGGGTCGAACCATAACTTTTTCCACGGTCGTGACAGATGAATAGACAAAGAAAAAATAAGGGTTTTACATTAATCGAATTCATTCTTGTCGTTGTTGTTCTGGGGAGCATAGCCTTTATCACGGCACCCCTCATCGACTCTGCTATCGATTCTTGGGAATTTGTAAAGTACAGGAGTGAACTGTGGCAAAATGCCGAACTCGCATTTTCTAGAATGGGAAGTGAGATCCGCGAGATTGGAGGAACCAGTGATGTGATCACCGCTGGGCCACAAACACTTCAGTTTAATACAGTCGGTGGTGACAACATCACTTATAGCCTCACAGGGACAACACTCAGTCGAAATGGAAACCCTTTGCTCAGCGGAATCGAAGCCTTCTCTTTCTCATACTTTGATGAAAACTTGAACGCGTTACCCAGCCCCATTGTCGCACCCCTTGTAACCAATGTTCGAGTCGTTCGAATGCTTATTGTTCTTGGACCGACGGGACGTACATTTACTCTGCAGACCGATGTACATCCGCGTAACCTCGATTGATGGAGATAATTGATGAAGAGTCTTCTAAAAAACAATTCTGGCCTTTCAATAATTGCGCTCATTCTAGCCCTTGTACTCTTGTCCACGTTCGCACTTTTTGCCATCTGGCTATTGGCGGGACACAGCAATATTACGAGCACATTCTGGAAGTCCCAACAAGCCCTCTATATTGCTGATGCGGGCATACGGGTAAACGCCCAAAAACTACAAGACAACTGGAACGGATGGAACATTTCAACCAACTTTCCCGACTTGTCCTTTGCTGGAGGAACGATCAGCGCTGTGATCACTGACGATGACGATGGCGACAGTAACCCCGGCGCTGACATCAATGGACGCCTTATGCTCGAGGTCACCGGAACACTTGATGACGTTCAACGCACCCTCGAAGCCGAAGTCAACTATAGCGTCCCCGCGCTCGACTGCGCCGTCTACACCACGGGAGACCTTGATGTTGGAGGAGCCGCGACCGTTACTGGCCAACAGGTCGAATACGCCCCTTCGCTTCCCATCCTAGATGAAGCTGCAGCAAAGGCCCTTGCTGTCGCAAATAAAGGAAACGGCTATGCTGCCCGAGCGGATGGAAATTACTTTCAGGGAGATTTTCCCGGGGGTGGAAGCTCTCCCGATTCCCTAAACGGTGTTATCTTCATTGATACATTTCCGGATGGTAGTCCCGCCAATGTTACCATCAATAATCTAAGTACGACGGATGGTAACCCAGCCCTTCTCATCATTATTGGACACCTCCATATCACAGCCAATTTAACGTTCAATGGTCTGATCTATAATAGCGGATCTGCCACTGTTGATACAGATGTGACAGGAAACAATACAATCAATGGAGGCATCATTTCATCGCACGACACAACGATCAAAGGAACAGCTGATGTCATCTATAATGCAGACAATGTCAAAAATTCCGTCACCGATGCGCTCATCACTGAAAACCCCTCCAACTACATCTATAAATGGCGAGAGATTTTTTAAAAGAGACCCCTTGATTCCCCTACGTGAAATCATGTATAACTGTTCGTAATTCTTCACATTATCTCGGGGGATTCTTCAATGAGGGAAATCGTCTATTGTACTATTTTCGTGCTTCTCACGCTCATACTAGCCATCAGCACACCATCATATGCGGGGAATACCGGGATCAGCGGTTTCGACGCCATGACACTCAAGCTCCCATCGGATGGCAGTGGCACGTTCTCTATCACTGGTTCTCGGGGCCTAAAACAGGGCCAGCCCCATTTTGGAATCAATGCCAATTATGCCTACCACCTGATCAATCTCAGCATCAACAATCGCAATCAGTGGATCGTCAACTATCTGGTGGGGGGTAATATCGACGCGGCCGTTGGCCTCTTTGACTTTTTGAGCCTGGGAGTTGACGTTCCCTACGCCTTTCTCGAGAATCTCAAAAACATCACCACACTCACTTCATATAATGAAGTGAGTTTTGGAGATATTCGGTTAGACGTCAAGGGACAGATCCTCGAGGACAAAAGCTGGCACCCCGGCATCGCGATCATTCCATCGATCTTTTTTCCCACCGGCAATACCCGACGTTTTACCGGAAATATGGGTTATCGTTATCAAGGACTCCTCGTTATTGATAAGACCATTGGACCCGTCTACATTTCTCTTAATGGAGGCTATCGTTTTGTTAAAAGGAAAACGATCATTACCCGAACGATCGACGACCAGATGCTCTATGGACTCGGACTTGCCGTTCAACTTCCAATCTGGAGCAAGAGTCTTTCGATCATTGCTGAGGCAAATGGATCCAGTGTCGTTCGCAACTTCTCTAAAGGGACGACCTCAATCGAGGCCATCGGCGGACTGCGCAAAACATTCAAGAACGGTCTTCGACTCGATGTCGCCGGCGGTGGCGGTATCGTAAAGTCACTCGGCACACCCGCTTATCGAATAATGGCCGGCCTAGGCTATACGCGACCGATGGAGAAAAAGGTGGAGCCTAAGCAAATTCATATTAACGAAACAGTCTATTTCAAGACCGATGGAAAGGGAGTCTCTCCAACATCGATGGATGCACTGCGAAATATTGGAGGAAGTCTAAGCTCCGACAAGGCGGCAGGAGTCCTGGTTACCGGTTATACCGATAGTCGTGGTCGTAAGGCATACAATGAGAAGCTCTCGCTTGAAAGGGCCCAAACGGTCGAAAAACATCTCCTCTACTTTGGTGCTGATAAGGATCAAGTGGAAGCCGTGGGTCTTGGCCCAACAAACTTCATCGAACCCAACAATACACGTGAAGGCCGCGCCAAAAATCGCCGCGTTACAATCGAAAGTCGTTAAATGTCTTCCTGGTTCGTCTACATCCTGGAATGTAACGATGGCACGCTCTACACCGGTATGACGAATGATCTGGAGGGTCGCTTAGAGAAACATATGACGGGCGAAGGAGCCAAATATACAAGGAGCCGTGGCGCCAAAGAGATCATCTATTCTGAAGAATTTAAGACGAAGTCTGAGGCGCTCAAACGCGAGCACGAGATCAAAAAACTTTCTAGAAGCGAAAAACTCAGGATCATCAAACCAACCCTTGCGTAAGGACGCTTCATGAAACAAAGTCGAAACGCTAAACTCGATTTACTCCTTATTCACACCGAAGCCGCCTATCAGGCCGCCCTAACCCCCAACCGGGTCCTCCCCTTGTCACTGCTCCCCATTGCCTCCACCGTAGAAACCGCTGGTTTTTCAGTTAAGATCCTCGACACACGCCATCCAGAATTTTCACTGTCGTGGTTCCAAGACTACCTCAAAAAATACCAACCGCGTTGGGTTGGCTTTTCAACTGTCACCGATACCATGTTTGTTATATCTAAACTCTGTCAGGTAGTACGCCATATTCTTCCGCAGACGCAAATTCTCGTAGGGGGACCCCATGCAACATTCGCTGATGTAGAGACCTTTCTGCGGGTCTCCCCCGATATAATAGTGCGGGGTGAAGGAGAAAGATCCGTTATCGACATTCTATCCGAGAAGGATTTTGAAAACATTAAGGGCATCTCATTCAGAACCGATCAAAAGATCATTCAAACGCCCCTCCCCGAGGCCGTAGACATTAACACGCTCCCTCAGACGAACTATCAATTAATAGAAGACCTCAAATTGATGAACTATCAGGCGGCTCTCGTGACAACACGTGGCTGCCCCTACCGTTGCACCTTCTGCTCTCCGGCTCTCAATCCACATCCCTATAGAACACGAAACATTGATCTCATCATTGATGATATTCAGAATATCCAACAATCACTAAATTCAAAATATGTGATGTTCTATGACGATACATTTACTCTCAGCCACAAACGAGTCAAAGAATTTTGTAAAAAGGTCGCCCCACTCAAACCCGGACAGAACTTTTTTTGGTTTGCAAATGGGCGTGCCGATCGATTGACAAAGGACCCTAAGCTGATCCCTATGATGAAGGATGCGGGCGCTCGAATGATCTTACTCGGTGCGGAATCGGGTGACAAAAAGGTTCTTCAGGCATATGACAAGGAAATAACAACGGAAATGGTTGAAGAGGTGGCCCTCCAGTGTAGGAAATCAAGCATTCTTTTCTTTACGACATTCATTTTGGGCGGAGCCTTTGAATCCAGAGAAACATTGAAAAACACCCGCGAATTTTGCCACCGTCTCTTTGATAATGCCGGACCATTCCTCTCATTTCGCTTCTTCTTTTTTACCCCTCTCCCCGGAACGCTAATAACACGCCATCCAGAGCGATATGATTTAACCATCTTGGATCCACAGCTGGCCACCAGTTCAGACTACGATAATTGCGTCAGTCGAACAAAACATTTGAGCCGGGAAGAAATAATGTATCTTGGACAAGAAATGATCTCATCCCTGATGAAGAGACAACAATCGGAAGTGGAGGCGGCAAATCCTGCTTTCAAAGAGATGGCTAAAAAACTGATGGACTCAGCGGGACCTATTCATATCTCTTTGCTACCGCCCCACCTGATTGATGAAAATCGCATTGACGAAATCATACGAACATTGTGGGATAAGGCCGCATCAGATTCGTCTATTCTATTCAAAGATGGAACGGACGACTCATTTCCAATCCGTTTTCCAAAATTTAAAATGAATGAGCACGGTTCCTTCTGTTTTCCGGTATTGAATATAGATCTCACGGCCGAACAAAGCGCCATTTTCAATTATTGTGCAGGAAAACTGACAAAAAAAGAAATCACGACTCTTTTTATCACCGAAAAGTCATACTCATCCGATCAGATTCAGGAAGTATTCGAATTTTTACAAAAGGAAAGTCTAATCCTCTTCTCTGAATATTAGGATCTTCTATCGGGCCAAGAACCAGTTAATCAGATCGCGCTTCTCCTGATCGCTCATCGAGTGACCACCCGGGTAGTCGAGTTTCGACGTGACGTCGAGACCACCAGACTTGAGATAGCCAACATCATCCTGCATGAAGGATGGTACCGGCATCCCCTCGTAATTGGTCACCCAATCATTAACTGATGTTGAGTACCAAAAAAGCGGGTGGTGATTCCCGATCGGTGTGATCTCCCACTCAAACCACAAAAAGTTGGGATAATCATTTTCGCCATTTGGATCATAATTCCAACGAACGCCATGAAGCATCGCCCCATGCGTAAAACGGCTATCATGCGTCGCTACAAAGAGAGTCGCCGGTGATCCCATTGACATCCCCGCAACAAGTATCTGTACCGGATTAATGCCGTAGGTAGCCATAATCTGATCGATCCCCGACTCAACCGTGGTAAAGTCCTCTGGCACATTGTTCACATAATTGGGATTGAAATACGTGGTGGTCCCATCCCCAAAGGGATTGGGACGGCGAAAGCCGTCAGGCCCAAATAGAATCAATCCTTCACTGTCGGCGAGATATTGAAAGGCATTCACCATTCCCGCCCCATTACCACCCAGACCGTGGAGCAAAACAACAAGAGGATAACTTTGTTTTGGATCGTAGTCCTTTGGTAAATAGAACTCTCCCGAATCGCCGTCACAGAGATACCCTAAGCCATCACCATCAAGATCAAATTGGTCAGCATTCGAAACCGATGGACAATTGTCATCAGCATCACTCACCCCATCACCATCCGCGTCTGGAGGTAGCACCACTCCACACTTGGGATGATTCCAAAGGATCTCCCCTTGGTCGATCTCTTGTACCTGTTTATATAGACGTCGCTTCCCAGAAAAAATGTCAATTTGAGATCCGGTAATCTCACTCCCCCGATCATCGACACGGAAACAACCATCGTGAACAATCTGATATTCCCCTGCCTTCTCAAAGAGCTCCTTGTCATCCAGATGCATATATTTCTTGTCAGTCACATGTCTAAAGATTTTTCGATTTCGGCTCATGTCGATCACGAGGCCGTCATGAAGCGCACTATACCCCCATGTTCCCTGTGGAATGGCAGGGTCGGCCGCGGCAGAACGCCACGGAACTAGCGGGTTATCAAAGGCTCCTTTACCAAAGGGAAAGGCCTGTTTATCAAGCTCTCTAAAACAGAGACCCCCTCCCCCTTCCCAGGTGATCGCCTCTGGACACGGACCTCCCCACGAAATAAGGCGATTGCCCCGCTGAGTATCACCGTAGATTCCCTTGCCATGTTTTCTATTTAATATTCCAACCGCCTCCATCGAGACATTCTTTAGGAAGCGAAGCTTTGTCTCAATGGTTTCCGTAACTGTAAAACCCAGATAATTATCATTCGCATCCCACTCACCTTCGCCGATGTATAGTGGCACCATTTCATCGGTTGGCCTAATCACATTTCCTTCATGCACGATCCAGTAGTACGTCATCTCAACATTCTCTGCCACGACGATGGATGGCAATAAAACAAGAACGAGTGCAATGGATATTAATAGTGCCTTCTTCATAAACTCCCCCCTTCGTTTGTCTGAAGGAACGAGTCTACATACTTTTTTGGGAACTTAGTAAGTCAACATTGACCCGGAAGGGAATTACCGTTCACTCTGGAAAACAAGATGACCGATAAGATTGAGAATGGACCTTTATGCGAAAAAAATATTTTCCTTTTCTCAATATTGCCCCTTTGTTATATGACACAGCTTCCGAACATCAACCCAGGGGCGGCATGAAAGGAGACATCGATGACAGATCCAGTAAAGAATACGGGTGGTAAAAAACTTGAGCTCCCTGATAGTTTTTTTCTAACGTATAAAGGTGCCACGTTCGATGATATTTCCAGTGGAAGCGGACACAATGAAGGACATACAAATGTCATCTGTGAGGACGGATTTCTCTTTGATGACAGTTACACCGTTGCCGGTCAACGCGTAGAAAGTGGCTATCTTTTATCATTTGGATTCGATAGTTGGTCAGACGTCGGTCTCTGGAATGAAGGAACCCTCTCGATGGTTTATAACCGTAAGAACGGAACCTGGACAATGAATGCCTCCGTTGACGGAAAAGAATGGAAATTTTGCGATCCCAAGGCCGCCATCGACACTATCAAGGCAGGACTCGATTGTTACCAAGGCGGCAAAGCAAAAACGGCCGTCAGCCTCAAGTTTGTCCTGGAAGAACATGTCGATAAAATGATTAAAAATGCCGCGCTCTATACGAAGGCTGCTGACTGTGAAATCAAGGCTGAAACGCACACACCCAACATCGGCGACGCTGACTATATTACGTGGGATTGATCAGTTCCAATTCTATCATTTTTCTCATTCTGAGAGGGGGGGATAAGAATTTACCCATCTGGGAATCGTCCCCCATTTTGATGCCCCACACACACTAATAATATCATATAGATAGAGCGTCGTTTTGTGACGCTTCTTGGCATAGAACTTGCTCCGTTATCATTACGAAATGAAACGGGGGTAGGATCATGCGAAAATTTCACAGCCATTTAATCCTTCTCATCATATTAACACTTGCCGCAGCCGTTGAAATAGGAACAACGGGTTGCAGGGGGAGCACCGACTCAGGCGATGGTGCCGGAAAGGTAGCGGTTGGCGGAGGCGGAAATGCGGCCATACCGGAGTCCGACGAATCAGCTGATGATCCAGATGCAGCACCTGAACCTCCTGGAATGAGCGCACCACCCGTCGATCTCCCGACACCCATCACGGGTCGTATTATTGTTACGTCTCCCGACGATCGCGGCGATGTTTTTATCATCGGTGAAGAGGGTTCCGTTGCTGCGAATTCAGTTGTTCTAATCATGAGAGAGGCCGGCGGTGGCGAACCACTGCGTTCACTTCTAAACCTCTTCATTCGTTCAGCCCATGCCGATGATCCAAAGGAATTTAGCGCTATCTGTTATGAGCCACTCAACAAATGCGTTCGCGCCAATGAATTTGGTGCATTCAAGACATCCATTAAGGGGGCCAAACCGAAGGATCGATTAAAAATCGCTCAAATCCTTTCATCGGGAAGTAAGGATGATGAAGAGCCCAAAATTGGTAACAGTGTCATCAAGGATGTCCCGATGAACATGAAACCCTATCATGAATTAAATCCGGTCGGTGTTGGGCTCTTTAATAACGAAGCCTTGATTCTTCTGCGAGGAAATTTCTCATCACTTGGGAAACTCAGAGACAATGCGGTCGATCGACGCGATGCAATGACACTGGAGGAAATTAAATATTCATCAATGAAAGGCGGCAAAAAAGATGCGACCGAATTACTCCTAACCGGATCACAATTTGTTTTTAGAGATACTCCGGGGACTAAATCAAACATCTATGCCTCACCCCTCTCTGTAATAGAGGATTTCACGTTCTTTGATAAGGGTTATAATAAAACCCTTCCATCCCATTCATACATAGGAACATCCCTTATTGAAGCACCGACAAACAATGACGACATCTCCTTCGAAGTCGTGTTATCAATTGGACCTGATGGCTCCATTGTCGGCATCCCGCTCGATTTCATTGACGACAACGGAAATAAAATCATTTACGACTTTGTCGAATTTCAATTTTCATTTTCACAGTACGAAAAAGGGACAGTCTCTACCAAGATTATCAATAGGGGAAACTGTGAGGGTGAAGACGTTGTGGGAGTTATTCACAAAGTCACAGATGCCGATTCAAGCAAACGTTACGTATTGAGCCTTGTCAGCAGCAACCATTTCGATGTCGACTACACAAAAAACCCCGGCCAGGTAAAATTAGATACTCTACCCATACCAACACACCTTAATAATCTGAACAACCCAACAGACATCGCCTTCATCAACAATGATGATCGATGCGAAATCGTCATTACGGATTCAGGGCAAAAAAATCCCAAGATCGCCATATATAAGTATTCCAAAACAACTGACAATCCCGGCAAAATAACCTTTGAGCTTGATGAAGCAACCAGCTTGGGGATTAGCGAATATCACAATGTGTCGTTTCAGCCACAAGAGGTTCTGATTTCTGAACCGGTTCAGGTGAAAAACTATAACGGTTATCTGATTTTTGTCACGGCCACAGATCCATACCGTGACCTGTATGGAAAGAATGGCATCGATTCCGATATCGTCTTTACTCTGGCGCTTAGCGATGATGACTGGAAGATCGTTAGTGCCAATGATGTCGGTTTCACGCCCTCAGGAATGGCATATCAACCTCTACCTAATGATCATACGGGGGCCCTCTTTGTCACATCCTATGATTCCCAGACGATTACGCGAATTCCACTTGAGGAGTTATACCCATAACAGCGCTCGATCCGACAATCTTGAGGGGTTTATCTTATTATTCTTGAAAAAATCGAGCTTCTTCCTTACTATGCGTGCCTCGAAGGGAGCCCTTATTTATGTCTAACAACACATTATCTGTACTCGTTGTCGATGATAGCCCCACCGTTCGTGACATACTGTGCGACGCCCTCCAACAAATGGGCTGTGATGTCCACTCTTGTGATACGGTCGAAACCGCCGACGATTTTCTCCACAACAATCGCGTCGATATCATGTTCCTCGATATCGTCCTTCCGGGAATCAGTGGCCTCGATTATATCGAGAAACCTCAGCACAAGAACAAGGATCTGGTCACCATTGTCATGACGGGTTACGAATCGGTCAAAACAGCAGTCGAGGCTATTGACAAAGGGGCCTACGACTACGTTATTAAACCGATCCATCCGGAACATATGGAACTGATCATCAAACGCGCACTCAAACGCCGCGAGATTAATCAGAAGCTCAAATTCTCCATCGCTCAGCAAAAGGAAATGATTGAGGCCTACACGAACAAGATCACGGAGTCCGATAAGGAAATTCTAAATCTCAAGAAGGAAATCAATCAGCTCCTTCAGCTACATAAGGAACCGACCAAATATAAGGTTTAGTTTAGGTACCTGACAGATCATCAATAAGTTCCCAGAGACGCCCCATCGATATATCCGGAACACTTTTTGCCGACGCCTCACCCAATACACGTTTTACGGACGTCTCCAAAAGTGGCAACTGCTTTTCGATCGGCAAGGCCAATTCCTCGATAACTGAAGTTGCTCCAGAGACAAGACGAGCCGAGAAGTAAAGCCAGCTAGCCAGCTCCTTCGGCCTCCTCCTGGATATGGACCAGATATAATCCCACACTAGCTCGGAAATGCCCTCTCGCCAAATTTCTGGAATAGTAAGAATGAATTCTCCGTATGCCTCCTGGACAGAGGACGATTTCGACAACCTTGATTCACTTTTCTTCTGGTCAACAGGAGGACGAATCGTAATATCCTCCAAATTTCCAGAAGCATTTCTAATCAAGTCCAGCTTGGGAAATAACTGTTCATTGATTGTTTCAACAATCCGCCCAAGAAGGTCAACTCGGCCCCCCGTGCTAAATTCTTCCACCAACCGGTTATAATCCCCAGACATTCCACGCCACCGAATGATCCCAATCAACTTCCCATGTAGAGAATGAAGAAGTGGTCGTGCAAAGACGCTGACCCGATAACGATCATCACTAAGTCTTCGTATAGCATCGATCGCCTCTCCAACAGAAGCCATCGATACTTCCAATGTTCCATTCGCCGGGCCCTGGGTTCCACGAGATTCATGAGTAAAACCCATTCGCACGGCCCTCCCGGCTGCATCCAACGTTGGATAATCTGAAATTCGACGAATCAGACTTCTCGCGGCGTTCGCCTTGTACGTCGACCTGCGATCTGCTACCTTTCCCTTTGCCGCTGGAGCCATCAATTTTTCGACAACCTCAATCTTTGTTCGATAATAGTGAACCAAAAAGGACCGACTCGCACGCCATCCCATTTTTGAGATATCGATCATCTTCAGAACCTCTCTCCAAACAATTTGTTGAACCAACTTGCTCGATCTCAGAAGATCGGGTTCCTCAACAACAAGACGAGTCACACTCTGTCTCACATCATCCAAATCATCACCAATATTAAAGTCCCTTTGTGCGACAGAAATCACATGGTCGGCCTCTTCAAACCACTTCTTCATCTTTACGGCCCGCGTCGGAAGGCCCATCCGCCAGAGGGAATTAAGACGCATCTTTTCCAGAACGCCTTGACTAAGATAACCCAGATATGGCTCCGGTATCGCGGCGCGAAGGCTCTTCATCACCGTTTCTCCCCAATAACCATCCATCAATGCTATTGCCTGCTCCCGCTCGACAACATCGACATCCTCTGTCATTAAACGATAGGCATTGAACCAATATTTTCTCTTCTCGCTCTCGATTTTAAAGATTTTAAGATCTCTTCGCCCCTCAATCGAAATCTCCAGCAATCGCATCGCTATTGCAACCCGTTCTTTCTTCTTCTCTACACCCATGATCTCCAATATTTTTTTTGTCTCACCCAAAAGCAAATAATAATGACGCGACATCCGTGAAATACGATTCACTCGCGATTTTATTATCGAAGCCGGAGTCGTTACATATCCATGGAAGTCACCAATCACCAACGACTCAACCGGCGTTCCCTTCCAATCCGAAAGAGCTCCATCCAAAAGCTTAAGCGCCATATCAAATGAGGGATGAGCAGTGAGCGTCCCCATTCCACTCCAATCCATATCACGAAGGGCACTACCACCCTTGGCGACTAAAGAATAACTTTGCCCGCTGTTAGACATTTTACCATCAAACCCAAGCGTAAGAGTTGCCGGTAACCCCACAGAATCTTGAGGCTCTTTCATCCATGCCGGAGTAAGGCGCATCCCCTCCTGAATCCCTTTTTCAAAGAGTACGTCCGGTGTCATCTGCCAAACGACGGAGCCACCACCGGATCCTCCACCACCTCCACCGCCACCCTTCTTCTTTGTTATAAAAGGTTCAAAAAGACGACGGATGAGCGCCGAAATCAAGATCGGCGTAACGACCTCATCCATCTCTTCCTTAAGATTTTCGGGGACTCGTTCTCTCATCGCCTGAAAACGGCGCTCGAGTTTTCGCTCATACGATTCTCCCTCTAAACTCTCTTCTTTGAGCACGGTCTCAACCTCATCCAAAGGACCCAACTCAAGTCTTTGGATCAGGACAAGTCGTATCCTCGCAATCACTGCCTCAATCGCCTGAACCTCTGAATCGAGCATAAATGATGCGGCCTCATCAAGGGCCTCATTGAGCATCGCAGAATCTAGATAATCAATTCCCTTTTGCATCAATCTCGGCAAAACACTCCGAATCAGTGAACGACTTGCCACATCATTGTTGAATCGACTCTTAAACGCCTCCACAACGCCCTTTAGATCCCGACGTTCCATCGCCACAAACGTGGGATGATCGCGCAGGTCTCGAGAAATAGAATACAGAGCATATGCCTTCTTCCTGACCATCGTCTCCTTCCGGTCTGTCGTCATCGGACTAAGCGGCTTCCGTTCGACACGACGCCTCCGAAGATCAGCATCCTCCCGGATCCTATCGGCTTCCTCACTATTCTCAGCCGTCCGAGTCACATCCATAACACTCCTATCGGGTCCCGTTAGAACACGCCAGATGTAGCCGTGGTAATTATGTCGATTGAGTTTTACTAATGTGTCTGCATGATTAAGATTGAATTCGAGTTGAAGGATACCATCCGGATTCCCCCAATCATCAATCACATACGTCAAGACTTTCTGACGTTCAGCCGGTGACAGTCGAAGGACATCCTTGAATGCATCGATCAACTCTGCCGCCATCTGTCGATTCCGTCGTTCGTCTGGGGGAGGCACGAGCGTTGTGAACTCCTGCAAAAATCCAACAACCTTATCGGCAGTCATCCGGGGAATATCCAAATAACCACTTCCACGATTTCCTTTTGACATTGATTGAATGGTCGTTGAACCACGATCCACCGCACCATTCTCATACATTCCCCGGCTCACAGCTTCACCTGCGGCAAGGAGTCCATCTGTTATCGAAAATCCTTTCAGCCTCGTCTCCTTCTCAAGTTCCGCACCCATCTTCGAAAAGAGATGACCGGCCTGGCGATTCTTGACGATCGGCATCTTGTTCATGAGATTGGAATCGGTCAGCCACTTCGTCAATGTTCGCCACTCATTGAGATAGGATATATATCCGTCTGGAACCGAACCCGGAAAATCCTTTCTCATCTTCGAAACAAGCCGAAAATGACGCTGAAAAATGGAATGAAGTCTTCGGCAAACAACCTCCAGACGTGGCAAGTCGGCCTGATCAATAATCGCCTGATACTCCCGAAGCTCTTTCTGAACACTCCTATAACGCGTCTCAGCCTGTGACATTCCTCCAATGTAGAGATAGTTCCGAATCGATGTCATGGCGCGTGATGTCGCGGCAATCGACCCAAGAAAAACGAGGCGTGCCAACATCGCATTTTGACTCATAGCCTCAGATAGTTTCCCCCCGTGAACACCCGTTCGAATGGCCTCGATACCGGTCAGGGCCGTATAGATCCAGGCATAATGAGCGATCCCCATTTCACCACCGACAGAGTTTAGAAATTTTGCAACACTACTTTCTCCCCGGAGAAACGAAGCTACCAGACGTGGACCACGAACAAGCGTAATCACCGCCACAATCCAACCCACATCCTCCACATGCTCAGTCACGCCACGAACCGGAGAGTCAAAGAGAGTCATGTCGAAGATCTCGGCCGCACCAACGAAGGTTGCCAGAGAAGTAACGAATGCTACACTTCTCGCCAAGCGAATACTCGCAATACCCCGACTCGTTAGAAAATAGAAAAGACCGCCTCCCACCAGTTCTGAAAGACCGAATGAGACAGCCGTCGTCGCCGCGATACCTGCATAGGCCGCATAGAGTGTCTCTTTCTGCTCCTCCGCCATAAACTGCAACAACTCAAGATCAGCCTGACTCTTTCTCCCTAGCTCCTCGGCATTTTTAATTAGCTCTATGGCATCTCCAGCCCTCCAATGATCAATATTTTGCCGTGCCTCATAATAGACAGAGCGAAGATCGCGAAGAGATTTTGGTGAATGATCTTTTAGGAGATGAATCAAGCCATCACATTTACTGATCCGATTATCAACCTCATCAGCCAACACAACATGCGTGATAAATTTCTGAAAGTCAGAGACAAATGCAATCAGATTAATCTGAGGTTGATCGGCCCATTCCCAGAGACGATTTCGAATCGAAACAATCCTCCCACCAATCTCCGCGACCTCTTCCTGGTTAACCGTTCGAATGGCAAGACGAAGCGCCGCATTCAAATAGATCGTTCGATAGAGCCCAAAATCACTATCCGAATCTTGACCCAGCATCTTGGCCTCTTGAATAGCGGATCGAATTCGTTTTTCCATGATCAATCGAGGATCACCGCGTTCATGCGTTAAGGCAAACAGAACCTCGGAGACAACAGGCCAACCAGGAATATTGTTTTCGATGACCGGTTGGTCAACAACATCGAGTGTCGAGAGATCTCCACCACTTTCATCATGACGACCCGTCATGTAGGCAATCAGTTCATCAGGAGAAACCAACTCGTCACCGATCGGCTGATATTCCTGCCAGAAAATCAATTCCTTTTCGAGATAGGTAACAAGTTCCCGAATCATTTTCGGATTATTTTTAACATTAAAGAGAGATTGTTTGGGGAAAGTGGTTCCACCGGTAATCTGTTGAAAGAGGGATGTTTCGCTGGAAATACACTTTGGCAACTCAGCAACAACAACCGGCTTCTCCCGTGGTTTCACATGATCGGAATTCAACACAGAAACAAGTGCCGAAGACCTCTCCCTTGTCTTCACCCATTGACCCATAAACCTGCCCGCTCAAACAGCCCCTACTAATCTATTTTCGGCAGGTTACGCAAAAAGTTGTGTGGTAATTCGAAAAATCCAAGATATCTATCTATATGATATCACTGGTCTATATCCTTTATATGAAGATCGATCTCTAATATCTGTGCCGGACAGAGGATAAATTCATCACTCTCCTTCATCGGAACAAGACAAACCGGCTCATCGAATGTATCGTCATGTTTAAGCTTAAGCTCAATCAAGCTGTTCGTAAGAACATCATGAAACGATTCGCTCATATGTTTAGAATCAAAATAGACCTGGTAGAGACAGGGATCACTCTCAACGATCAGGCGGCTTCCACGCCGATAGAGATGAATTCCCTGAATATCCTTCGGTTTCAAGTGGCGATTCCGACCGACACCATCAAAGCAAATACCAACCCCCTCGACATATTCAATCATCGATTCCTTATTTGATAGGGCATCAAATATTTCTGATATCTCTGCCGAACCGGCAGGCGTCACAGCCGACAAGGTTCCTACAAGCAAAAGGGCTCCAAAAAGATAAACCAACAAGTGTCTCATGGCTTCCCCCTTTCTGCCAAAGGCCTTAAGCATGCAAAGTGGGTGCCACTGATAAGAAGTTAAACACCTTGATATTATTCAATTATTCAGAATTAGGGTTCTTCATTTTTGAGAAATAGGTGATAAGACGTCAAAAGATTGACGATATTATACGAACTTACCGAATCGCTGCTGGATTTGGAATTTCATCTCTCCGCTCTTCACCCGATCGACTCCAACGAACGGCTATCCCACTCGCTTCATATCCAAAGGGAAGTCGTTTGTTTGTAAAATGTAAAATCGCATCGGCGCCGACCTCATGCGCCTTTTCCCTGAGACGTGACGCCGCCTTATGGCTAACCAGTTCATCAGACGTGATTCGACCGATGATGGCATAGGGATAGTCAGTACGATCATCGATTCTGATATCGATCGTCCGAATTTTTTCGATATTACTTCCGACAAGTGGATCGGCGTAGACAACTCCGGAAAATGCTATAAATGCCAGCATCAGAAGAAGAGTAGAAATTATATGTAATCGATATTTCCGCATCTACCTATATTATCGGCTTAACCTTGGATTTGTTGC
>CAYWXY010000038.1:0-16681 GCA_964462555.1 uncultured Pseudomonadota bacterium
CCCCAGTTCTTTCTTGATAGAGCGCCATTTGCTGAATCATGCTCGACAATACTCGTGTTTGAGCAATGACATCAAAGAGGTTAACATCGGGCTTAAGTCGCTTTAGGTAAAGAACGAAGTAGCCTCCCTGAATCCCTTCGTCGATGTAGATACTGGAAATCTCAATTCCTAGGGCACGAGAAATCGCTGGAAAGGGATGGTTTTGTGCGCGAGTGATGAGATCATCTGTGTTCCCACGTGCCTTCATCATCAGCGCGGCTTCACCGCCGACAGCGAGATGTCTGCCAATGAGGTCGAGCGTGTGGTCTACATTGTCAGCGTAGTAGGAGGCTCCCCAGATTGAAAGGATGATATCGTACTTCGGATGGGGAAAGGTGCTAACCTCATCAAGATTGGCCTCAACGTCGTTGAGAAACGCCGGTCTGTTTTCTTCCATCACTTCTTCACCGAGAGAAACATTATCAATCTGAACAAAATCTCCAAATCTTCTTTTGAGGTCTCGTGCTGCAATGCCATCTCCTGCACCAAGCTCCAGAACCAAGGCTTTTTCCTTGCGCTCAAGCACGCGGCGAACGGCCGATTCCACGGTTCCCATGGGTGTTATGGTGGTAAAGCTACCATATTTGTCTAGGTCGCGATCGGTTCGGTATCCCTGAAGTCGGCGAACGGCGTAGGGACTGGTATCTTTTACGAATAATCTTTTTGCCCCATCAACAAGCCATTGCCATGCCGCTTGAGAACCTGCCTTTATGTCTTTCCATTTTGGAATGAGTGCTGCGCCGACCATTTTATTTGTCGCCAAAAGTTTAACCTTTGGAATGAAGACGGCGAGGCCGGGACCAACGATGTCGGCATGGATATTGAGTTGATCGATAACCGGTTGCCACTTAATCGCTCGGTATTTAACTCCATCTATCCATTTTTGGACTCGTGAGTTTCGAAGTGCGGAAGTTCCAAAGTGGGGAAGTTTGGAAGTGCGGAAGTTGCGAAGTTGGTCAGTTTGGAGGTGTAGAAGTTTTTTAGTTTTCGTTCCGGATATTTTTAGGGGTAGACCTTGCAAGTCATTGCGAGGACCAACGGGACGAAGCAATCCCCTGGGCATTTTGACAAGTTTTACTGGGGGTCTCGGGGCCATATGGATATACCTCTCCAATTTGCCCGCTGATATCCTATTGTCGGCCGATCCTTCCAAAAGTTGCGTGATTTTTCTGAGGAACAATCTAAAATAACATAATCAATTCAATAGATTAGACTGTTTCTTAAAATTGCCACATGGAGCAACTTCTGGGGGTTCTGCGTCCGATAATAAAGTGGGTCAATATACAGGGGAAATTTCTCTACCGGGTGGAGAAAGGGTGAGGAAGTCTTCATGGTCGATAAGCTGATGGGCGGCAAGCCCCAAGCAGGTACAACTCAATCCAACACATCTGATCTTCAGGCGCAGCAACGTGAGCAAGAAGCCAAGCTTCGTAATGGTGCGTTTCAGGCGCATGCATCGTTTCAAGATTCCGGTTTTCAGGACATTGTTATCGTCGATCAGTCTCTTGTTCCAAAGCTCGATCAGACAAAGGGAATTCCACTCAGCGGAATTTTTTCCTTCGAATCCCAATCAACTCTTCAAGATAGTTGCATGACAGTTGGGAAGGAAACGGTCCTCTGCATCAACAATCCTGATAAGACCTCTCTTCTCGGCGAAGATGTGAGTGCCAGTCCCTTCTTGCCCGGCGGTTTTAATCATCCAAAGAATCCTCTTGCTAAGCTTCCAAAATCGCTCAGCGAAAAACTAATGGTTTATTCGTCGATGAAGGGGCTCTATGAAAATCGTCATAAACTGGGAACGGAGATTCATCACCAGATTCGCGCTCATATTGCGCGTCGTTTGATGGGTGTTAGGAAAGCAATTGTTAATCTTGCCAAAAAAGCCAATTTTAACGTTCCCCTTGCGTTTGACTTTAAGGATAGTTCAGTGGGGGGGATAAATGAATTTCTAAAAGGTGGGTCGTTTGTAAGGATTGCTGTGCCTGATGAAAATCCATTAGTTAAACAGGATTTAGGAACGAACATTTTTTCAATGATTACTCAAGATCCTCTCTTTGTTCCAGAGACACATGTTAAGGGTGGAATTGTCTATTTGGACAAACCTCAGACCTTTGCTTCAGGGCAGATCCAAATTCTCGAAGGCTATATCATGAAATGTTTTGAAGATGATGGCGAGGTTTCAGAGGAGCTTTGGCAGCTTGAGCTGAGTGCGGCAAGGGACGATGTTGTTGGGGAACTTCGGTCTATACAGAATGGTATTCGTTCGGAATACAAGGTTGATCTTACTTCTCTCAAAAAAATTGAAGATGTAACTCTCTTTGCAAAAGAGGTTCTTAAACTTTACGGGAAGATTAAACGTGCAACACTGCTCAGCAATCTAAAGAGTCAGGCCTATGGGACGGGTGGAAAGGCAGTTGTTGCTGGTAAGTCAATTGATCTCTTTAAAGAAATCACTCATCTTGAGAAAATTAGCGACGAGGCCTCTTTTTATAGAGAATCTCAACGTGTCCAAAGGTTGGCCTATCAGGTTGCCCTTTCCGTTGCTCTCGATAAAACAATTGAGCAGACCGAGAAGATGATGGAACAGGGCGAATCAGTTGTTCGTGTTGATAGTGAGAAGTACTCTCAAGATGTGAATGACATGAGTGGAGTCTGCGAGGTGAATCCAAAGGCTTGTTCGAGCGCGATGTCCAGCATAATGCTCTATCGATTTTTTAAGGATTCTGGTGACCGAAGAGACCATTATCGAAGTGAATATGGTCAGATTTTGGCCCAATACAAAGAGGCTCGAGTGCTTCTTGATTCGGGGAAGCTAGATGATGCTATCCAACTTTACAATAAGACGTTCAAGGATCCGAAGAACAAGATCTTGATGGAAGAGTTGGGAGAGGATCTCGAATTTACATCTGACGTTCGTTTCGCAACGAGCATTGGCTTAATTATTGGGGCTGGTGCGCTGGCCATGGCGACCGGTGGGGCGGCGGCTCCACTTCTAGCTAAGGCGGGACTTAGTGGTGTCTCTCTTGCTGGGGCCAAACTGGCGATTGATGGCGCGGTCTTTATGGGTCTAATGCGTGGTGGCGATGCTATTATGTGGAACGAACACTTTTTGATCGATCCGAATAAGAGTGGCCTGCAAAATGTAGGAAGTCTTGGTTTCGAATATATCATGACGGTTGCGATGTTTGGTTTCTTCCGCGGTTTTGGAAAACTTTTCGAAGTTGGTTCTGGAACATCAATGAAAAATCTGATGCAGGCGTTTCGTCAACTGCCAAAGGCAGAGAAGATGGCGCGGTTGATGAAGGGGATTGACATGACCCTCTTTAAAACGGGCGAACTGGCCTTCAAATATGCTGGTTTCACCATTTGGGATAATATCCATTTTATAGCGCAAGATTTTTTCCACGAGCTTTTGGGTGATGAAGCTCCCGTGATGCAGACGCATGGTGAACGGATCAAGTTTTTTATCTGTCTGGAATTTGGCAGTTTCCTTGCCGGTCCATTTATCGCACCGCTCCAGTCTAAAGTTGCAGAATTGGTCTATAAACGGATCATTCCCGAAATCAAGGCCTTCAATGCGGAACTTAAGGGTTATCAAAAGATTCTCGCTGAATATGCTGAGGGGAAAGAGGGTGTAAAAATTGATGATGTTTTGCAAAAGGGTCGTGAGCTGGTCGATAGACGAGAGAAGATTCTCGGGAAGATGAAGAAATATGGTGCGCCGGTATCGGATGCTGACATTGCAGAGCTTCAGGGGCAACGCAAGAAGTCGGATCTTCTAGAGGCGATGGCGAATGAGTCGTATGTTGCGGAAGCTAAAGATCATCTGATCGATGTGTTAAAGGCGGGTCAAAAATCGGGTTTTATTGAATCGTTTAAAGAAGGAATCGATGGGACATTCGAGGTTTCGTATCGGACGAAGGATGGTCCTCAGGTAGGAAAGATATCGCCGCGGGATGCAAAACCTCTCAACTTTAAGGAAGGTTTGGGGCGCTACAATGAAAAACTTAAGGCGTTTGACGAAGCAGATGGTGCGAAACGAGGTCGTAAGGAATTAACAGTAGATCAAGAAGCAGTTTTAGCAGACGAGGGGTTGCAGACATTGGCCAGGGAACGGATGGAATATGTTTCTTCCCGTTTTGCCGAGCATGAGGTTGCATCGGCCGCCAATCCCGAGAGTCCAATGGCGAAGCATCTTGAGGCACATACGGGTGCTGTTGATCTCGGCTCCCATGTTGAATTTGGAAAGGGTCATGTCTTTGAGTCACCAGCAAAGTTGATCGATTTTGCAGAAGGTCTTCTGACGCAGGCCTATAAGGGCGAGATTCAATCAGGTGCCGAAGTAACTATTCCCGGTGAACCCGCTAGGGGACCGGGTGCGGCGCGGGTTCGCTTTGTTCCCACGGGTGAGATTCATGATGGCGTTGCCGAGGGGCCAAGTGCTCCGGGTGGTCGTGTGAGCCTTCGTATTGAATTCGAACAATCGATTGGTCGTGAGGGTGTTGTGAAATTGACTTCCGACACACCTTCCATTGAAGTCGTTCGGAAATCGGGTGGACGCGAAGAGAATGTGACTGTCGTGAACGGTGAGAAGGCGCCGACAAATACATTATATGTAATCGGTGGGGCCTATGGTCCGACCGGAAAGTTTGGTCTCTATACCGTTTTTTCCGGAAAGAATGCGCCGCCGATGAATGACGCGGAATTTTGGGGCAAGCATGCCTTTGTAACGGGCGATGCCAAGTCGTTTGAAGTTGTTGATGGAAAGGCCACGGTCCTTAAGGGTTCAAAGTTGGCCAAGATGGCAGAGGGTGAAGCGCCAAAGGTGGGACTGGGAAGTAAGGCCTCTGTTGTCGATTCTGCAAAAGTTGATGCACCGAAAGCAAAGGCAGCACCAAAGAAGAAAAATGGTCCTGATTTTTCAAAGTGGTCCGCACGCGTTCTCTCTGATGCAAAGGCGAGCGGTGATGCTGGGCTTATAGCACAGGCTGAAGCCCTTCAGAGAAGGGTTGCTGAAGGTGTAGAAAAACCGGCCGAACTTAAGAAAGAATTGGGCGCCCTTGGAAGGGCGGCACAGAGTTTTAAGGCCAGGACAAGAGCTGAGGCACAGGCCGTGGTTGATGCATCTACGAGCTTTACCGATGTCAATCGTCAGCACGTCAAGATTCTACAGGATCATCGGATTATTGATGAAGTAATGGCCGGTAAGATTGAGGGTTTTTTGGAAATTCCGGGTGCGCGTGAACGTGTTGAACAGACACTGAAGAGTTCGGCGGGTTTAGTAAAAAAAGATCCGATTGCCGCGATCAACTCAATTAAGGGTATGTATTTCGAACTTTCTCGAATAGCTGATATGGGGCGTCGTGTTGGGGGCATCCCTGAGACGGTAAAGATGTCTGATCCTGTCGAAGTTAAATATGTTGGTTTTGATAAGGCGGGACAGCTGAAACCGATGAAGTCACCGATTCAAAACGATGTTCCTATAATTAAGGGACATGTTTGGGAGACGAAACGTTATCCAAGGCTTGCGGCCGGTGAAACACGCGGCGGAAAAAATCAGCTTCTCAAATATCAGGCGGCGCTAGAGGCGGGGCACTTTAATGGTGTGACGATAGAACTCTCCGGCAATGTCGATCCAGACTATATTATTCTTGCGGAGAAGCGGGCCCCTGATGTTGAAATTCTCTACACATTGGAACTTCCCGGTGGCTATGAAATTGCGTTTCCGATTAAAGAAGCGCGTTCTGACCGTTTATCTCTTAGACGAATTGAGCCGCCGGTGGATAATGCTAAGTTACTTCCCGAACGAACTCAGCGGATTCTCAAGGGAGTTCAGAAGGGGATTGAAGCTGGAAAAATTTGGGAGATATTTATGAAGGGGATTTTGAAGCCGGAGGATGTGAAGGACAGTCCGATGGCCAATAAGCTCCTGGAGGCTGAGTTAGATCCGGCTAAGATTCACGACGTTGAGGTCTTCCGTGAACATGAACGCCTTGTTCACGAAAAGCGGCTTCGGATGATCGAAGGGTTTGTTGGTTTTAAACCGACACATCGGGACAACCGGATCTTCTTTGAACCGATTACCAACGAAGTAATCGATCGGGAGATTCGAATTTCGGAGAGAAATATCGCGGAGGAGTCTTCTGAGGCTGTCCGCAAACAATATACGGTTGAGAGTCATCTGAAGGGTGCCGTTCGGGAGGAGTTTACGGCGCGTCTTAGAAAGATCGCAGAGGTCGAGACAGAACGGGCCTGTCATGAGAATCCATCTGTTGATGCGGGGCGACGATCGAAGGGATACAGAGGACCCACAGAGGGGTATCCGCTCGACACCAATCATATCTACATGGATGTTGTAAAGGCTGTTTCAAGGCGCGATCGAGCCAGTTCCCGTAAGAAGAGTGGTAAAGGTAAAAAGGGTGCAGTTGATGCAAAACGTCATCCGGTTATGGATATTGGAGGTGGTCGGAGCTATGAGGTGTCGCACCATTTTCCGACAGCGGATCAAGTGGCCGCTGAGATGCGTGACGGAAAACATCAGGAGATGACGACGAAGATTACGGTTCGCTTTCCGGCTGGTGCAGAGGACAATATTCCAGTCTCAAGGGAATATGATGTTACGGGTGGAAAATTGCGCCAGAAAATAGACTTAGATATATTGGAAAAAAATGTAAAGCTTCTAGGTGCTCTTCGTATTGATTCAACTGTTCCGGATTCTATTAAGCGTGGTCTGCAGATGCGAGAGGGTGAGATTGAGGTTGTTCATACGCGCCTACTTGATCTTAGGGTGGATCGAAAAGAGGCAATTGATGCTGCGGGCCGAACCGAAAAGCGTTCTGTTGCCCAAAGTTTTGAAAAACCAATCCGAGATGCCCAACAGGCGATACTAGATACGTATGAAAAAGTTTTGGGTCCCAAGCAGTATCGGGAGCTTACGATTCAGGTTGTTGAGGAGAAGAGTGACAATATTCGAAAATTCATCTATGCGATTGATGCCAAGGGAAGTGTTCGTCTTTGTGAAGAATCTCTGGAGCCTGGTTCAGAGCGCCCGGCTCATAGTCAGCTGGTCGACGGTCAAAACGTTTATGGCGCCGGTGAGATTTATGTTCGCGGTTTGGATGTAATCTCAATCAATAATGGGTCGGGACATTATCGGCCTGATGCCAAGGAGAATATTCTCTATGTTAAGAGCCTATTGGAAGGTGCTGGCTTCACCGCAGATGGTGCTCGTCTAGAACACATTAAATTTCCATTCGTAACAATCGATATGCCGATTGAGGAACTCTGGCATAATAATTTCTTTAATGGGAAGTAAAAGAATATGATGAAAATTTATTTGGGGACGCTTCCCTTTAGGAAACGTCCCCATTTTTTTACCGAATCAGTGAACATCCGGAGCTTGGTTTGGCGGCGGATGTGGTGCTTGCGTCGGTTGTATCGTCAGTGGTCTCTGTATCGGTTGCGGCCGTTTCGACTTCGGGAAGTGTTGAAGACGATTCACCCTCTGTAGGTGATTCATCGGCCGGAGTGCTTTCCTCGGGTTCGTCTTCGGGTTCTTCGTCAACGACGATCAGTGTGCAATCATTTTCACAATCGTCACTACCATCACACTCTTCACCCGTATCGACAACGTTATCTCCGCACGCGGGGTTTTTGCAGGTTGTGCGGCATGTATCGGTTTCGGTGTCACTATTGCTATCACCGGCATCACACTCTTCGTCGAGTAAGGCGTGTACAATTTCATCGCCGCAAGTGGGTTCAATGGCGCCGGAGGAACAACTGGTTTCACGAGAGTTTCCAAGTTGGTCGTTGTCGGTGCAATTGTCGCCGATACCAAAATTGATCGCGGAACTCCCGGCGAGCAATGGATAATAACTTTGGCCAGCTTCATCGCTTTCAATCAGTGTTCCGAGTTTAATGTTCTCATCATTTAAACTATCGAGTTCTTCACTGAAGCCATTAGAGCCGGCGCTACTGCTAATAATATTTCCACCTCCCGAGTTAACGGTTCCATGGTAATCATTTCCTTCAATGCCGGCCGTATTGTCTGAGAAAATAGAGTTTTGTATATAGATGTTGTTTCCGTATCGTACGATAGCGCCGCCTTTTCCGTTTGCTGAATTGTTTGAAAATGTTGAATGGGTAACTCTCAGCTCTCCATTTTCATTTCGGATAGCACCGCCATTAGGTCCTGTATTTCCTGAAAAAGTTGAGTTTGTGATGGTAAGGATGCCCAATGATTTATCGATTGCACCACCACCATTTACTGTTGCATTGTTGGAGATAAAGGAGCTTCTGTCGATTGTAGGTTCCCATGTTGATGTCGTGTAGATTGCACCTCCGTCAGATGACGTGTTGTTTTTAAATGTTGATTCTGAAATCTGGAGTGTGCTTCGAGCCATGATTGCACCGCCACCGCCACCTGCATAATTATTTTTGAAAGTACAACCGGTCAAGATTGTTGAGCTGCTGGTGTCGGTGTCAATAGCTCCTCCGAAGCTTGTGCTGTCAGAACTATTTGAATCAAAAAGAGTGTTGGTTACTGTGAGTGAATTGTTATTAAGGATTGCGGCTCCATTAATGGCACGACAATTTCGAATTGTAGAATCATTAATCACCACGGTTCCCCAGTTGAAAATTCCCCCGGCATTGACATACGTATCATCTCCCTCAGGACGACCGCCATTGAGAAGTGTGACATCGTTGAGTGTGAGCGATCCGATGGATGAGACATTGAAGAAATGAAAAATTTCGTCTGAAGATCGTTCAATCGTCGCGTTGTTAGCATTGATCGTAACTTCTTTTTTGACCTGGGGGAGACCTCTCTTTGCGCCGACGTTGTAGGCACTTTCCACAAGATACGTGGCATCAGCCACGAGGTTGATCGTGTGGGGCCGTCCTCGGTTTGGGCCGTTTCAAGGGCCGTGACCAATTCATCCGTCGTTGTTGGGTTGAAGTCTGCCGCTGACGAAATTGAGGCGCCGAATAGGGTCACCAAAACAAAAAAAGCAGCTACAATCAAGGGTTTAGAGCGTTTCATACACTTCTCCTTAATTGCCCGCTGCTGGCTCTATATGTATCGCACATTTGACCAAAAAGTTGCTACTTTTTTTGTGACGTCATTTTTTTACCATCGTTCGTCATTCTCCGGTTTAACCGGAGAATCCACATTGCAGTCATTTTTGGATCCTCCGATCTCCGCCAAAGGCGGATCAGCCTCTGGCTGAAAGTCGGAGGATGACATGTGGTTTTTAACTTGATATATGTCGGATAAGTATATATTATCCTGTCAGATTCGCAGCGGGCATGGAGAAAATAGGAGGATTCCATGCCTGACAATTGGTCAACCCAATCCGCTACATCCGGACCATCAATCACCCCAGCACCACTTCCACCCATCGTTAATCCAGTGAACTATACACACTTCGAGATTAATCCAGAATCGATGGAGTACCTTCGCGATCGCTATTGTCGCAAGACGGAGGATAGCAGTTCTATTTTGGACCCGCTCCAGGATCTTCAGGCAGACGGTGAATTTAAGGCCGGAGACTTCAAGGAGGCGGCCGACTATCTCAAGAGAAATTACGGAAGCGAAGATTTCGATTTTTGTGATAGGGGAACCGGCAGTAGTGGAGCATTTTGGGGAGAGGGAAACAATTCGACAACTCTATCATATACGATTCATAATACGTGGTGGGGATACTTGATGACCGATGCTTTGCCGCTCTGCCAGTCGATTTCTTATACTGTTAACACGAATGCGCGAATGTTGCCCCTGAAGTTTGAACAACTTTTTAATCAGGCATTAGCTGCTGCTGATCCAAAAAAATTGCCGGCTGAAAAAATGGAGGAGGCATTATTCCTTAAGGAATCGTGTCTCACGGCTTTGAAGGGGAAATCTCATGCTAGACTCGATAATAAAAAAGTTGGACTGGAGTGGGCCTGTCTATCTGCACTAAAAGCGCTAGAAGTCGAGAAGCCGGAGGCCAAGAAAAGTGATCAGCCAATTTGGCCCGGTGCGACCGAGGAGACAAAAGATCGGACTTCAGTAAAGCCGACGGAGGCATTGCAGAAGGAATTCGATCGACGGATTGGGAAGGTGTCGTGGAATGAATGGACAGTTCTCGAGAGCGATGTTTGTCGGCCCTATATCTCTGATAATGAACAGTGGAAGAAGTGGGCCTGGGTGGTTACCGGTGGAACGAGTGCAATAACGGTCATTGTGCTTCGAGCCGCGCGGGTCATTACGATTACAAAACTTTTTACGGAACTCTTTGGTATTCGTACCGTTGGTCGATGGGGTTGGAATAGTGTGAAGAAGATTTGGCAACGAGTTTTTCGGAGGGGCCCAGACGATAAAGATCCTCCGCCACCGCCGGTTGTTCCGGTACCAGAACCAAAGGGTGCGCCGGAAAGTGCTCCGGGTGGTGGTTCGGAATTTCGTTGGGTTCCAGTTTTTGGTGATCCATCACCTGTAAATGTCGGTGACAAATATGAGGCGCCATGGTGGTTGCCCTGGGTTCCGGCTCTTCTCGGAGCTGAGATGATGCGGCGAATGGCTGCTAATCCTGAGCGTTTCAACAGCAAAGTGGATGGTCCGCGTATGCCGTTTGCTGAGGCCTTTAAAACGCTATTTGAACCGGTACGGCCGACTTTTACGTTATCGCGAAGTAAAGAGATGCTTGGTCGTCTGCCGCGACAATCTCTCAGTGTCGAGACGGTTCGTGCCGCGACAAAGGGTCAAACGCGTCGAATGGGACAATTTGAAAAACAACTCCGCGCAGTTACGCGACGTGGTGCAAAGTAGTTCAGTCATTGCGAGGAGCGAAGTGGCGTCAGCCGGAGGCTGATCAGCCTTTGGCTGAAAGCAATCCCGTGGACAAACCTGCAAGAGTATACACACTAGATTGCCACGCCGTGACGAGAGCTGTTCAAAGCGCCAAAGATTAGCCCCGGCTCGCAATGACTACGAGTCTCATGCTTTCGCAATGACATAAAGATGGTTTGATTATGGTGATTGAGGGGAGTATACTTATTTGGTGTAAAACCGATATCAACAAAGGAGGGAGTATGAAGGGAAAAATAATCAAATGGGTGGCCATCGTTGGTTGCCTGGCAGTGATTGCCACATTGCCGTGGTTGCTGAACGCGTGTGGAAGTTCCGGTTCAGATGCCGGTGGTGGATCAAGCACGACGCACACGATGACATTGAAGGGAGGCCTCACATGAGAAAGATAATCTTATTTGTCTGTCTGGCCCTCCTTGTTTCATCAAATGCCTTTGGTGCAACGGATCCGAGGGAAGCAACGGTAAAGCTTTATAAGATTTACTTATCAACAAATGCAGATTGCACGTCGCCAGTACTTATTTTCGATGCGTCTACAAGTACGACGACTGAAACACCGGAAACAAATTCTTTAGGAACGTATGTCGAGTTCGATTTTGCAACGGCACCAAGTATAGGGGAAACAACAGTTGCTGAGGGTGATTATAACTGTGCTATCTATGAAATGTCCGATATGCTTACTTTTACTCCGGAGGCGAATAGTGGTGCCTCGTGTGTGGCCGGAACGCAATACGATCTTGAAATTTGTTCCAGGGCCGACAGTGGAGGACTTGATATCGACTGGTTGTTCTACGATTGCCGATGGTGGAGCGTGTGATGAAGCACTTGCAGAGACGACTTGTGGGGCAGCCGATGGTGTAGAGGAGCTGGTCTGGATGTATCTTTCAACGTATTCTGCGGTGACTGGAATGGATGAGGATACAGATTCCTTTCTTCCTCCCACAGCTTCAGGTGATACTCAACGTGGTTTTCAGTTAGCGAATACGATCGATTTTGATCGAGATGAGACGCTGACATTTAATTTTGATGCCGTTGGTACAGTTGATACGGTGCCATATGGTCCTCTAGGTTCTGATATATGTGGTATGGAGGCTCCGGGATTTAGTATAACGTCGGTAGCTACGGCATCGGTGAGTGGAAGTTAATAGTTTATTAAACCGTTTTAACCTCGGGGGTTCAAAAAGAACCCCCGAGGTTTTTTACGTGCTGTAGGTGAGCTTCGCGAACTGTACAGCACGTTATCCCGAGTAAACGAAGTGAGTCGAGGGATCTCCCACATGTCATTGCGAACGAGTGAAGCAATCCAGTGAGAATGTCCGTGAGATTGCCACGCCGTGATGAGAGTTGTTCAAAGCGCCAAAGATTAGCCCCGGCTCGCAATGACTTGTAGCCAGTTAACACCCTTAGGGTGTAATTTTAATATTCAGTGAAAGGTAAGTCGAGGCTGTCGGCGACAGCGCGGTTGACGCAGTTGCCGCCGTGAATATTGAGTCCCTTTTTGAGTTCCGGATATTTTGTAATTGCCTGGTCGACGCCCATGTCGGCAATCTTCAGACAATATTTAAGCGTGGCGTTTGTGAGTGCATACGTCGATGTATAGGGAACGGCACCGGGCATATTGGCGACACAATAGTGAAGAACACCATCGATTTCAAATGTTGGATTGTCGTGCGTCGTTGGTTTGCAGGTTTCGATGCAGCCACCCTGATCAACAGAGACGTCGACAACAACCGCGCCATTCTTCATCTTTGAAAGATGCGAACGCTTGATCAGCTGTGGTGCGCTGGCGCCCGGAATAAGAACGGCACCGACAACCAGGTCGGCATTGAAAATGGATTCCTCAATACTTAGTGCATCGGAGTAGAGGGTTGTAACACGACTTCCAAAAACATCGTCGAGATAACGAAGCCGATCTAGATTGATATCTAAGATACAAACATCGGCACCCATGCCATGCGCCATCTTCGCGGCATTCGCACCAACGACACCCGCGCCAATAATGGCGACCTTGCCGCGCTTCACACCGGGAACGCTTCCGAGGAGAACACCGCGTCCACCAAACTCTTTTTCGAGACAGCGTGCACCAACCTGAACGGCCATTCGTCCGGCCACTTCACTCATTGGTTCCAGCAGAGGAAGAGAGTTGTCTTCCATTTGAATCGTCTCATATGCAATGCCGGTCACCTTCTTTTCCATCATCACCTGCGTGAGCTCCTTTGCAGCGGCGAGATGAAGATAGGTGTAGAAGATCAATCCTTCGCGCATATATTCATATTCTTCAGGAAGTGGTTCCTTGACCTTGACGATCATATCGGAACGTTCAAAGACCTCTTTGGCAGTACCAAGGATCTCTGCTCCAACACTCTTATATTCATCATCGGTGATGCCGCTTCCGATGCCGGCCCCCTTTTGAAGAAAGACCTTGTGTCCCTTGTCGACCAGCGCCTTGACACCGCCCGGAACCATCGAGACGCGATATTCGTGAGTTTTGATTTCGCTTGGGATGCCGATCTGCATGAGGTGCCTCCTGATAGTGGGTGGTGATTCGTCGAATCGAGCCGGATAATATGGCGAATATTTTAGGTGCGCAAATGGAATAAATTTTTATTTTTTTCGTAAAAATAGGCTAATATGGGGCGAATTGGAGGTGCCTAATGGAGCGAACATATAAACGTCATATCCTGAGAAACACGATTGGAATCACACTTGGGGCCATTGTCTTTGGCATTGCATATTCCTGGTTTTTGATCCCATTCAAGATTGCGCCGGGCGGCGTCGGTGGTCTCAGTCAGATTTTTTATCATATCTTTAGTATTCCGGCGGGTGTTTCGATGCTTGCGATGAATATTCCGCTCTTCGTGATTGGTGTCTTTTTACTCGGAAAACAGTTTGGTGTGGGAACGCTCTATGGTTTTGCTATGGGTTCACTTTTTGTCGATCTTCTTTCTGTTAGGAATATATATAATCTCGGTTTGTTTCACGATATCCTCGAAAAATATAATGTGGGGAAGCCGTTTCACGAATGGGCCTTTACCGATAATATCCTGCTTGCAGCGATCGCCGGTTCGATCCTTCTCGGTGCCGCGATCGGTGTCATTTTTCGTTTTAAGGGGTCAACTGGAGGTACCGATATTCCGGTCGCGCTTCTCAAAAAATATTACAGTACGTCGATGACGACCGGCTATCTGATTATCGATACCGGAATCATTTTTGTTATTGGTATCGTTTTTGAGAATCCGAATTTGATTATTTGGGGTCTCTTTACGCTCTTTATTGCATCACGTGCCTGTGACTTGGCGGCGGAAGGGATGCCCTATACCAAGGGGGTCTACATTATTTCGGATCAGGCGGCAGAGGTTAAAAAGATGCTTCTCGATCATCTGGATCGTGGTGTCACAGTTTTTTATGGTGAGGGAGGTTATTCTGAGGATCGAAAGAATATTCTCTTCTGTGTCATCAATCGGCGCCAGACGAATATTCTTCGTGACTGGGTCCGGCGGATTGATCCCGATGCGTTTATGATCCTGACCGAAATCAGTGATGTGATGGGGTATGGTTTTAAGTCTCGCCACCTTGACTTGGGGGCTCCGAAGGAATTGCCAGTCTCTCCCGACACCTAAATGTGGGTTAAATTTAACTTTCTCGAATTCCTGTGTTATTTCGTCCGGTTGACACATATATTGCGTCTGTAGGTGTCAAAATTTTGACAACCGTCAACATGTCGACATAAAATATCCAATAATATCATATATTTAAGTTTATTTGATGTGGCACATTTCTTGCTAACATATACATACGGAAGGGGTGGGTTATGTTTAAAAAAGTCGTTATTTTTGTGAGTGTTATAACATTAACCATCTTTCTTGCTTCCTGTGGCGGAGGTGGAGGCGGTGGAGGAACTACACCGACCACCGAGGCCGATCCACTTAGCCTTGATAGCATCGGGAGTGAGGGTGTCGCTGCAGATAGTTCGTTTAGCTATACTTTCACAAAGGCGATCGATTCGTCGACGGTGACGTCGTCGACATTTTTTATGCATACGGTTTCTAGTGGTTCATCTTCAATTTCGGCCAAAGATGCTTATGATAGTTCATCGTGTGATGTGAGTCTGGCCATTGATGCAACGGTCAGCTGTTCTACGTCAACGGTCTGTGTACTCGATCCAACGAGCGATCTCACCGCGGGTGGGAGTTATATTGCTTGTCTCCTTCCCGGGACCACGAGCAGTTCGAACATTGTGGCACCAAACAGTTTTAAAGAGAGTGGTGGTTCTGGGGGTGGCATCATTCATGACGACGGATCGATCTTTGAGGGGTATTCCAAGCAGGTACTGGTCGAGGGGACGGCAGCGGGAGTAGAAGCGGACGCCAGTTGCACAGCGCAAAGCGACTGTGCCAGTGGTTTGGTATGTATGTATGACACGTGCATGACACACGCGGCGATCGGTTTGACGGAGATGGTTTGCGATTCGGATGCAGAAGTGACTGGATGTCCAGCGGGTCAGGCGTGTGCTGCAGGATTTAACCCTGACAATTGTGAAACCACATATTGTATGGATCAAACAACATTTATAGCTGCTTCATCGTCTGCACCAACAACAGAAGAGGCGTGTGACGCGGCCGATCTCCAATGGGAATCGGAAGATGGGGGCGTGTGTCTGCCCATTGTGGTTGCTGACTGTGTGGAGCTGATGGGGTGGGATGATGGCCCCGGTGGTGGTGATGATGAAGCGATTGGTATGGGAGGTGCAGATACTCTGACCAATTTGTCTGATCCGCCGGGAGAGACTCTTCCAGAGACGCTTACGTACGGGTTTACAGTTGGTATCTATGGTTCCGATTCATATCCACCGAGTGGTGGTGAGTGGGTTGCTGATCTCAGGGGGACCACTGACTTTTGTGGTGCGGAGATTCTTAAACTAAGCATCAGGGGTTCCAATGTCGTTTGTCCCGGTGACGATTGTATTGAAATTTGTAATTGGTCGGGTGGATCGGTTGAGGATGGCGGTACATGTGGTGGTTTCAATGCCTATAGGGATGCTCGGTATGTTTATCCAGAGAGTGGGAATGGAGTGGCTGCCTATGTGGAGCAGGGAGATATCTATACCGCGATTGATAGTATGCTTATCACTGCAATAGAGGTCTGTAATAATGCAGGGGATGATGATGGTGATGGGGATGTAGATTGTAACGATTACGATTGTAGCGATAGTACACTCTGTGGTGGAACTGAGGTGGGTGGTCATTTATCACTCGGTTTCCGTTACTGGGATGACGCATCGAGCTTTGCGCCCTTCTTTCATCCAGTCCGGTTCAAGATCAGCAATCTAGACGCCTGCGGCGATTAGAACCACTTCTAACCTCCGTGGTTAACCACGGAGGTTAAAAAGGTTGATCCCGGTTGTTATATGCTGTTAGAAGTTTTCTGGTGGGTCGGAAGAATCCAAAATGGGTTGAAGATTTACTATTGTGGTATCTCGAAAACAAGAGAGATCTGCCGTGGCGGCGGACTAATGACCCGTATCGTATCTGGGTGAGTGAGGTGATGCTTCAACAGACGCAGGTCGATACGGTTATTCCTTATTATCAACGTTTCCTGAAAAAATATCGTTCGATTAAGGCTCTGGCCAAGGCCAAAGAGGATGAACTCCTCAAGGTTTGGGAGGGGTTGGGTTATTATTCAAGGGCGCTTAATATGAAGGTGGCGGCCAGCGAGATGGTTGAATCGAACAGTGGTCGAATGCCTTCGCGCTACGAGCGATTAATCGCACTCAAGGGGATAGGACCTTATATCGCC
>CAYWXY010000039.1:0-16649 GCA_964462555.1 uncultured Pseudomonadota bacterium
GTCGCAGCTCGCTGTGGCCCGGAATATGCTGAATAAAAAACCGGCAGTCATTCCTGGTTTTGTCACACCGACCGATCCGCTTCGTGCTGACTCTGAAGATGATGGTTTGGATGACTGGACAGAGGTCGCCGTTCTCTACACGATGCCTGGCTACGAAGATACCGATTACGATAGCCTGAGAGATGAAGATGAAGTTGGCCGTGACGGGAATAAGGCGTCGAGCAGTGCAGTGGTTGTGACTGATGATAGTTGTGGTAGTGCTAAGTATGATACCGATCCGACGAAGCCCGATACCGATTTAGACGGTCTGACCGATTATGAAGAGCATGCAATCACAAAGACCAGTCCCAACGATATCGACTCTGATAACGATGGACTCTGTGATGGTACTGAGACGGTCGGTAATTGTAAGGGTTCTGAGCTGATCGATATTCCGACCGATCCGAACTGGAACTCGCAGACCGATATTGCCTGGTATGAGAGTAATCCATGTAACAGTAATACCGATAATCCGACCAATGATCCCAATGGCGATCCTTGGAAAGATGGCGACGAGCTCTTCGGTTGTGCCAATAACCCCGATCCTAAGTGTGAAGAGGTTGACCCCTCACTCTTCGGAACTGGTGCTGGTGACATCGATAGCGATGCCGATGGTATCCCGGATAAGTATGAACCGATGGTTGGTGCGATTGTCGGTGAATGGGATACCGATAAAGATATGCTCCCCGATGGTTGTGTCGATGGCTTGGGTGAGCTCTGCATGAGCAAGAAAGATGGCTGGATATCCCTCGGTAGTGGTGGCTCCATGTACTTCAATAGTGGTACGGCCCCCTTCTTTGAGGATTCAGATACCGATCCGAATAATGCGGATTGCGATTATGATGGCCTGAGCGATCTGATCGAGCGGAAATATCCGACCGATCCTTGGAACCCCGATACCGATGGCGATTGCCTCTTTGATGGTGTCGAAGATAAAAATGCCAATGGTAAGTGGGATAGCAATGAGACAAAGGCTGCATCAGATCTGAGTGTTGTCGGTGACGTCGAAGATATGTTCGAAGCAATCGACACCGATGGCGATGGTATCCCCGATGGTAATCATCCGAAGTACTCACAGTGGGGTTGCGAAGACTGTAACTGTAACGGTGAGCAGGACTACGATGCGAACGGTCTTCCACTCGAGCTGAATCCGCTTTCATGGGATAGTGATGGCGATGGCATCGACGATTGGACTGAAATGTCGGCCGGTGGGTTCTATAACCCAGCCAACCTTGCTCAAGCCCTCAGTGGTAAGAGCGGTGGATGTAGCATGGTTCCGAGTGCGACGTTGGATACCAATATCATCGTAATCTTCGGTGGACTGATGATGCTGGTTGCAGTGATTCGTCGCCGGATGACCGCAAAACTTACACCCTAAGGGTGTAAGTAGACACCCTTAGGGTGTTAACAATTAACTCCCCCAGAGGCCCTGGGATGTGGTGGCAACACCCTCCCGGGGCTTTGTTATGCGGGTTCTTAGCTTGCGCGCCCCGAGAAACGGGGCGAGCAAGCTTAGAACCGCATATGTCCCAACTCGCATATTTGCCTCTGTATACACGTAACAACTCGTAAGGGACGAAGATTGCCTTGCTTAGGCATTCTTATGTCTCAATTTTCATATCTGTATCTAAATACTCGTAATAACTCGTAAGAGACGAGTGGGTCAGAATGAACACTTGAGATTCCTGCCTTCGCAGGAATGACATGCGTAAGGGACGAAAATTTATCAACCTCCGAGGTTAACCTTGGAGGTTACTATTGGTTTTTTTTGGGAAAGTTGTTGTAAATACGCAACTTTAGGGGGTGGGGGAGCCGATAATACTATTGGATAGAAGTGTATATTGCACCCTTGTGCGTAAACGTGTATAATTGCTTTGTAACTATTTGATATCACTATGTTATGCAAGATAAGAGGTATTAATGGCCAACAGGGTTAACAAAGATCTGGCAGGACGAATCAACCAATACGTCCAGTACAGACGGCGCTTTCAGCAAAATAAGGCGTCGTTTACGGAAGCCCTTTCACATAAAAAGAATGATCAGTCACTGGTGAAGGCCGAGGCGGTAAGGGGTCAATTGACCAAGAAGCGGACGCATACGCGTCGGCGTCAGCGTCGTGTGATGGTCGCTCAGGGTGGACGTCCGAGACAGCGCCGGCTCAAACACATTACAGCATTGCAGGCCAAGCGTGTCGCCAGTTATGCCCCGATCATTCAGCGTGCCTCTGCGAAGTATGGTGTCTCAAAAGAACTGATCATTGGTGTCATCCTTCAGGAGTCGGGTGGCAATCTGAGGGCCGTTTCTCACTGTGGTGCCCGTGGCTTGATGCAGTTAATGCCAGCAACGGCAAGAGGACTTGGTGTTTCCAATTCCTTTGATCCCAATCAAAACATTATGGGCGGAACAAAATATTTAAGACAACTCTTGGATCGCTTTGACGGAAATATGGCGCTCGCACTTGCCGGTTATAACGCCGGGGAGGGGAATGTTGAAAAGTATGGTCGACGTATTCCACCTTTCAAAGAGACACAGGCCTATGTTCCAAACGTCTTAAAGTATGCCGATACACTCTGGCATATTCTCAAACGTCCGGTTCGGCGCGTTGCTGTTGCACCAGGTGTTCATCATCGGACAATCTTTGGAAGATCGAATAAGGTATAATATCGTTTGTTCACGAGATTGCCACGCCTTGACAAGAGTAATTCAAAACAACATAAATTAACCCAGGCTCGCAATGACTAGCTATTGGTCTTAATTTTCATCGTCAGATTCAGGTGTTACTTCAGGCTCCATGCCGAGAGGGCGACGTACATAAAAACGTTGGATCGATTTAACTTCGTTACCCTTGATTTTGTCGCGGACCGTGATGAAGACCTCATATTGTCCTGGGTTCGCGTTTCTAGGGAGGGTGATGTTGTTTGTGAACTCGATAGGTCCGCTTCCCTTAACGACCTGTTGGTAATCGACAATATTACTTTGCCTCAGGCCGATCGTGTTGTCGGGGTATCTGACAGCTAAGTCTTCCTGAAGCCAGACCTTACGATCATCCTTTTTGTATCCGGCAAGTTCGAAGACCATAAATACAGTCTCTCCAGGATTGAATGTGGCGGGGACACGAATATCGTTGGGATCACCAGCCGCAAAGCGGAAACTCTGAACGGCGAGATCGTGTTCGGCCGGTTCAAAGATGATATTAAGGTCGTTGATGACTGAGAGATTCGGTAGAAAATTCCAGCGAAACTTTGGTGAGAGGATATTGGTGCGGTTGGTCATTCCAAAATAGATGGTTCCGAAAGCCAGAATGAGTGCGATCAGGAGTGCAAGGATTCCCTTGGCTGATCGGCCATGCTTGATGACTACAGTTCCCGCGGCAAGATCGCCCGGTCGCTGTTTGCGCGACGAAATATAGATACAGAGGAGGCCGATGGGGTTCGTGTCAAAGATACGCCAGATCGTGCGAATGAGTGAACCTGTGATCGTGAGTCGGCGACCATTGTCGTGACAGGTTTTGTAGGCAAAGAGAAATTTCCCGGGTGATGTCTCCGTAATCATCTCGATCACGACAAAGTAAGCGAGCATAACGAAGGGGAGGAGCAAGAGAAGGATGCGGCTGACAAAGGGATCCTTGGGAGTCCACAGAAAAACATATCCAACAATGAAGATTAAGAAGAGGGTGATATCGATTGCCATAGCGATTGTGCGTCCGCTCGATGATGCTAAGTTTTCGTTATTGACCTGATAAGCACTACTCTTGGTATATTTTTTAATGACCGTTGTTCCCCCCATGAGGTCACCGAGTCGTTGATGATAATGACTCTGTTCCATTAAAAAGACGACCGGGATGATCAGGATATAGTCGATGGGACGGAGAAGGTTTCGAATAAACGTTCCGGTGAGTGTTGCTGGTTCACCGTTGCGGCGACGAACGGTCATCCAGCAGAGAAATTTTCCAACGGTGGCGAGAAAAATCCCCTCAAGGACAAAATAGTAGAGAAAGCAGACGACGAGAAACGAACCGTGAAGTGCGAGGGCATGCCAACCCTTGAATGGGATTGTGGCATCGAAGGAACCGAGAAAGACGCGGCCGTATGCTGCGCAATAGAGCCAGTAGAGGTAGAAGAGAAAGACCATATCAATGAAGAAGGCGGCGAATCGTTCGCGGAGCGATGCGATAAAGGTTCCGGCCTCCGGTGTTTCAGCGGCGGGTTGTGGTCGGGGTGGTGGTGTGGGTGCTCGGCGTACTTGGATCGGCGTGACATCTTCACCCTCTTCGTGGTCGATTTCGGTCAACATGTCTTCGGTATGTTCGACCTCACCTGGTTCATTTGGATCTCTGTAATCTTCTGAATCGCCCATATGGTTACCCCTACATTTTAATCAGTTCCGGTTCATCGGTAATCATTCCATGAACGCCGAGTTCAATGGCTCGGCGATATTCTTGCTTTGTATTAACGGTCCAAACAAAAACGTCCCATTCGCGATTTCCAGCAAAGCTCATGAGGCGTTTCGATGTATATTGGAAATAAGGATTGATCGCCGCAATATTTAACATGTTGGCGAAGAGAAGTGTTTTTAAGAGAAAGAATGGATGCGGTCCAACAAGTAGTGCCGTCGGAATGTTTGGTGCGATTCGGTGAAAACGTTTCAGTATGAGAGGGGAGAACGACGAAACTATGACGCGATCGCTAAGCTGATAAAAGTGGATCATGTTGGCGACATTTTCTTCGATGCCACTTGTCGCATTATGGGGTTGGCTCTTGAGTTCGATGTTGACTAAAAGATCACTCTTGGAAAGGAGGTCTAGTGTCTCGGAGAGCGTTGGAATACGTTCTCCCTTGAAGCGGGGCGAAAAGAGATCGCCGGCATCGATTTGATCAATATCATACGAGAGGGTTTCGTGGATTTTTCCGGTCGAGCGCGTTGAATGTGAGAGATCGTTGCCATGAAAGACAACCGGAACGCGATCCTTTGTCATAACGACATCCAGCTCAACGCCGTCAAAGCCGAGGTCGATCGCCTTCTTGAAGGCCGCGAGTGTATTTTCTGGAGCGAGCTTTCGTGCGCCGCGGTGGGCGATGAGCAGTGGGCGATTTCCCTTTTGTTTTCGCCTAGTTGCAACTTTCTTGAAGAGACTGAGCATGCCTGTAATGTACAGAATGTCGGAGGTTCTTGCAAGCGAGATATTTCGTGTGAAATCCGTATGTCATTGCGAGGGAGGGACGACCGAAGCAATCCAGCGTGAATGTTAGCTGGGTTGCTTCACCGTGACGAGGGTTGTTCAAAAAGTAAGGGATTAATTCCGGCTCGCAATGACTTATCTGTCAAAATGTCCGAGGAAATATTGGGTCAGTGTGATGGCGGAAATGGTGGCGGTTTCGACGCGCATAATGAGTGGTCCGAGCTTGATGGCACTCCATTCATTCTTTTTGGCAAGTGTCACTTCATCGGGTGCAAAACCACCCTCAGGTCCGATCAAAATAATCGTCCGACCACCTTGCGAGCGCCGGGAGCTTGTAAAGTGGTTTTGTAGGGTCTGGTGGTCTTCTCCCTCATAGAAAAAGAGGCGGTGATCGTACGTGTCGTTCGACTGAACAATGTCACCAAACGTTTGAAGCGGCATGACTTTTGGTTGGATTCCCAGACCGCACTGTTTGGCCGCCTCCTCGGCAATCTTATTCCAGCGTTCCTCTTTTCGTCCGGAAGCTGATTCAGAAAATTTTGGGATCGTTCGTTCAGACGTGAAGGGGATGATTCGTTGAACGCCGAGTTCCACTGCCTTTTGAATAATTGTCTCAAGGCGATCGTGTTTTACAACGGCCTGTGCGAGCGTGACATCTGCGTAGTCGATCTTTGGAAGTTTCTCTTTGACAAGAAGTGTGACCGATTTTTTTTGGATCTCTACGATTTTCGATCTGAATTGATTGCCATGACCATCAGAGAGGACGATCCAGCTCTCGGGTTTGAGGCGGAGGACGTGACCGATATGATGGGCATCATTTCCGTCTATTGTCACCTCTTTTCCGGTCTTCATCTCTTTGTTGATCGTGAATTGCGGCATTGTTGTGAAATCCTTCTCTATGAACAGCGGAATAGATATCCCATCCAACCGTCATCTTCATCTTTTTTGATAAATTCAATTCCAGATGTGTTGAATGCGCCCAAGAGTTTTTCGTCTTCCTCGGTTGTAATCCCGGAGAGGACCAGGAAACCTCCTGGTTTTACACGTTTGGTCAGCTCCGTCTTAAGCTCCACAATGGTGGCGTAGAGAATATTGGCAACGACCATGTCATACTTGGATTTTGTTTTATTAATGTTATCAAGGATCGTGATTGTCTCGCCACATTGATTCTTTGTCACATTTTCTCTGGCCGATATCAGGGCGTCGTGATCAATCTCGACGGCGTCGATGGTTTTGATGTCACGACACGCTGCAATGATGCTTAGGATGGCGCTGCCGCATCCGACATCGAGGAGTGATTCAATTGTGTTGGTTTGAATGGCTTCTGACATCAAACGCGCGGCAAGTTTTGTCGTCGCATGGTAGCCGGTGCCAAAGGCCATTCCGGGGTTGATGACGACAGCCTGTTCGTCTGGTTTGCATTCGTATTCCGACCATGGGTTAACAATTGTAATATCTTCGAGAATGTTGATCGGTGTAAACATCTGCCTGGCAGACTCGGCCCAGTTTTGGATTTTAATTGTTGTCGCATATGTGGAGAGGGGTCGAATGCCTCTCTCTTCGAGAAGGGCCAAAATCGATTGTATAATGGCCGATGATGGGCCGAGATCGACGGGAAAGTACCCCTTCATACCGATCAGCGCTGGATCGGGTGTTTCTTCTTCGATGTTTCCTACACTGCCAAACTCAAAGAGGAGGTGACTGATCCAGTCGGAACCCTCTTTGGGTAGCGTGAGCGATATGGCATGCCATTCTTGTGTTTTTTTGTCATTCATATTGTAGTCAGGCGGTAACATATGTTAGATGGGCGGGCAAGCAAAATTAGGTTGTGGAGGATTCATGCAGAAAAATCTGATTATAGGTGTTGATATTGGTTCAACAAACTTTCGTTTGGGTGTCGTGACGCCAGAGGGTGAAATCGTGGCGCGTCGTATCAATGCAGTTGGACATGAACGACAACCGGGTCATGTTGTTGAACAAATTGCGACACATGTTCGGGAACTCAGGGAAGAGTTTCCAGAGATTAAAGGTGTCGGTGTTGGCATCCCGGGAATTGTCGATTCCACGAGTGGTGTTGTTTGCCGAGCGCCGCACTATCCAGGCTGGATCGATGCACCATTTCAGAAACTCTTTGAGGAGGCCTTTGATCTCAAGGTTTATCTCGACAATGATGCCAATATGATTGCGTGCGGTGAGGGTTGGCTCGGTGCTGGGAAGGGTGTTCAGAATTTTCTAATGGTGACGCTTGGCACCGGTATTGGAGGCGGCATTGTTAGGGACGGGAAAATTTGGCACGGGGATAATAGTTTTGCCGGGGAGATTGGACATGTCCTGGTCGATTTCTATGGGCCGACGTGTAATTGTGGAAGCCGTGGTTGTCTTGAGATGTATGCCTCGGCAACGGGTCTTCATCACCTGGTAAAGGAGGCCGTTGACCCTCCCAAGGATCTTCTTCTGAAGCGGGTCGATCAGGATCTGGATCGCGTGACGCCAGAGATCCTTCACGAACTGGCGTTGGACGGGGATATTTTCTCATCGATTATCTGGAAGAAGTTTGGTGCTTATCTGGGTGCTGGGATGGCTTCGCTCGTTAACACACTTGGGATGACACATGTCGTGATTGGCGGCGGTGTCTCTCGGGCGTGGGATTTCTTTACTGACGAGATGCATAAAGAGTTTGGCCGTCGCACGTATCCGGAAACGGCCAGGCGGACGACATTTGTGAGAACGAAGTTGAGTGACAATGCGGGTATTCTTGGTTCTGCTCGTGCCTTCTCTACCTTGTGAAACCATTGAGACGGAGTGTCTCGAGAATTTCTTTTCCTTCGGGGTCGTTTGACATGGCGATCAGTGTCTTCACCAATGTGTCGGCCTTTCTCGGATCATCTTGAAATGTAACCAGTGCCGCCGTTGGGATCGCCTCACTTTTGGCCAGTTCTGCAAGCTTCGTTGTCCATCCAGCGCTTAGACTCTTCAATGTGTAACTTTCCATCGGTGTCAAGAGGGCGACCTGGTTTGGATTGGCCTCGGTCGACATCTTTTTGAGTGTCATTAGAATTGTATTGGTTGTCTTGATCATGATGTTTCCGGTTAGGTTGGGAAAAAGAGTCGACTTAAGGTAGGCAACGCTCACAGGGACGCTGCTGAGGACCGTTAGATTGGTCGGCGGCGTCCATGTCTCCTCTGACTCCGGGGGCCGATATCCGACAAGTGAAAATTGTTCGGTGGTTTTTCCGTCCGGGAACGGTTTGGTCTTTCCGATTCTTGTAAAAGGAGGAAGGGTGTTCTTGTTTTCGTCCAATGTGATGTGGCCGATAATTCCATAGGTTGGTTTTTGTTTCTTAATGAAGACGATTCCCTTTGAGACGTCATTAATGTAGGTTCCCTCGAGTTTGATGCCCGACTTTTTCTTAACATAATTCGAAAATTCTTCGAGGATGGGGGCTGCCTCACTGGTAGATCCGGCCTCGCCAGGATACCAGAAAATCATCTTAGAGGCCTTGGCATTGGCCGCATGAATGGTGGCGCTCATTAGGGCGACAGTCAAAATGGCGAATAAGATTTTTTTCATCAACAAAGCTCCTTTTGAATTGCAATTTCTCATAAATGGGATCTTTGTCAAGATCGATAAATTATTGTGGTACCCGATGCCGAGTTATGGTATGCGCGGGTGATTATGAAAGCAGTTATTGTCCTTCCAACATATAATGAATCTGAGAATCTTGAGCGATTGATTCGGGAGATCCAGCGGGTCGAGCCGAATCTCGACATCCTTGTCATTGACGACAGTTCGCCTGATGGGACCGGTGAAATTGCCGATCGCTTGGCGACCGAATCAATGCATCTGCAGGTGATCCATCGGCCGGCGAAGTCGGGTCGGGGGAGTGCGACGGCACGCGGTTTCCAATATGCGATCGAGAATGGGTACGATTTTGTTTTGGAGATCGATGTCGATTTTTCACATCCACCATCGGATATTCCAAAACTTCTGGAGGCTGCGCCTGGTGCTGATTTGGTTATTGCGTCGCGGTTTATTAAGGGGGGCGGTGTTGAAGGGTGGAATTGGACGCGTAAAGCAATTCATTTTGCTGCCGATTTGTCGGTGAAGGTGATCTTGGGAACGCCGAATACGGATCATACGAATGGTTTTCGGTGTTACCGTGTTGAAAAACTCAAGACGATCGCCTTTGATAAATTGGTGGGGATGGGGTATGTGGGTCAGACCCTTCTGGAGAACATCTTCCATCGCCTGGGCTACACGATCGAAGAGGTGCCGACGATCTTTAAGGATCGCGAACATGGTGTCTCAAAGATGGGTAAGGGCGAGATGGTCAATGGTCTCAAGAATATGATCAAGCTTCGTGGCAATTGCATGAAGCATGGCATTTCATATTATACAAAATAACAAATCACAATATTCAAATTACAAACAATAGACAAATTACAATGACCGAAACGGGTTGTTTGTGTATTGTGTATTGGAATTTGTTTATTTGATCCGATAGATATCGAATCCCTTTACAGAGTGGATCTTCTCGTAATTATCCTTAAGCGTTTCTGCAAGATATGGAAACATGTCGATGGGGTAACGTCCGTAGCGTCGATAGTTGCTGGGGACGGTGTCAATAATATAGGTTGGCAATGCCCGTGTGAAATCTTCTTCCAAATACTCCCACGCCTTCGGGAAGATATTGTTCGACGTATCGAAGATGACGATACCGGCCGGGTCGATAAAATCGTTCAAAAATTTGTCCCACGTGGATGGTGGATTCGGTGACTTTGGATCGAACTCGAGGCCGGCGGTCATGGGGCTTCGACCGGTCAGGTAGTCGGTTGTTGTGAAACGTGTGGCATTTGGGAGGCCGCTTTGAATGTAAATCTGTGGACAGTAACCCCAGATGAAGAGTGTCTCATCCGGTTTTGAGATCGAATTCATATAACGAGCGGCATGTACCCACTGATCTTTACGTCCGAGGGGACGATAGGGTTTGGTTGATGCATAGATTGTCCAGCCCCCAACGCAGATGATCGACCAAACGATGGCCAAAACCTTGGCCCATTTCTTCATTTGATATCCGCGGTCGTTCCACCACATTCCAAAGAGTATCGCGGTGGGGGGTAGGATAACAAAGTAGTAGTGAAAGTAGATTCGTCCACCGACAATGATCGGAAGGATCGAAATGAAGAACCAGAGGAGCATGAAGACCATGTAGGGTTGTTCGGCGAATGTATCGGCCTTGTGAAGTTTTTTCAGATATCGGCCGATGACGGCAAAGGCCCCCCACCACATAATCAGAGCTGGGAGGATGAAGAGGGCCGAACGGGCTAGGAACTTGATCAACACATAGAGACGGTCGCTCTGAACGGGGCCCTTGGCATAGAGGAAGATGTAACTGAGTGCCTCAATGGCTTGCTGTCCGGCATTGCCACGCCAGAGATAGAGGGCGATGAGGCCGATCGGAATAAAGAAACCGATCGTAAGCATCACAGATGGGATGACATTCTTTTTGATTGAAAAGGAGCGCAGGGCGATTGCCGATAGGACGAGAATGTAAAAACCCTCGGCTGCAACGACGACGCCCCCTTGATATTTTGAAAGAAATCCGAGCGACGCCAGGATGCCTGTTAGGAGATAGAGGCCAAGGCTTCCCTTCTTGTCGGCATAGAAGAGTGTTAACGCCGAACAGGTAAGCGGAAGCATCATGAGTATTTCACAATTTGCGGCGAGCATATCTTGTGGCAGGAATGTCACCGAGAAGGCGGCATAGGCCAGGGCTGCTGCAAGGCCGGTCCGTTTGCTTCCGGTGAGTGCCTTTCCGAGGGCATAGAGGGCCAGGATCGTTCCGGCCACAAATCCGAGTGTGATCATCTGTGCCGACCAGATGTGGGTTCCGCCGGTCAGCCAGAAGCCGAGCGTATATATATAATAGATGACGGGGGGCTGATAGATCAGAACGTCTTTGTAGGGGAGGCCGCCCGCCAATATTTTTTGTGCAGCGATGGAGTATTCGTTTTCGTCGATGTTAACGAAGTCGGTCATAAATGTTGGAAAGCGAATAGCGATTGCGAAGAGGATAATCAGTAAAAGATATGGCCAGGCCTTTTTCATAAGTCTGCTCTCAGTAAAAAATTATAGGGTGTCTAGGAACCGTTTTAGGGCATCCGGCCAATCGGGCATCGGGGGGAGACCGAGGGCCTCGGCCCGGGCATTGCTGAGGACCGAGTAGGCCGGGCGAGCCACTTTGCTCGGGAATTCGGTGCTAGAAATTGGTTGAATAGGTGTCTGTATCCCCTTGATAAATAAGGCTAATTTTGAAAGCTCATACCATGAGGTCGATTGGGAGTTTGTGGCGTGGTACGTGCCGTATGTTCCCTTGTCGATGATTTCCAGAATCCGTTCGCCGAGGTCAAAGGTGTATGTCGGTGAGCCGATCTGATCGTTGACCACTCGGAGCTCGTCTCTTTCACGTGATGCCTTGAGGATGGTCTTGATGAAGTTCCGGCCGTTCTTTCCATAAAGCCAAGCGGAACGAACGATATAGTGTTTCTCTATCTTTGTGACCTCTTCCTCGCCGGCCAGCTTGCTTTTCCCGTAGGCGGAGAGGGGGTTGGGCCTATCGTCTTCTACGTAGGGTGACTCTTTTCTGCCATCAAAGATATAGTCAGTCGAGAGATGGCAGAGCGGGATATCTCTTTTAGATGCAAAATCTGCCAGATTCTTTGTCCCGACGTGATTGACGCGAAAGGCCTCTTCAAACTCTTCTTCTGCCTTGTCGACGTCGGTGTATGCCGCGCAATTGATGATCACGTCAGGCGTGAGCTCCTTGAACGCATCGTGAATGCTCTCAACCGATGTGATATCGATCTTCTCGTGTGGAAGGGGGGTGCAGTTCCGATCTTTACTTTGTATAAGGGTGCAGAGGTCTTGTCCAAGCATCCCGCATGCACCAATGACAACTATCGACATTAACGATCTCCGTATTGTTTATCGTAGTAGTCATTGTAATCTCTGCTCAAGAGCTTTGTCCACCAATTTTTATTTTCGAGGTACCAGTGGACCGTTTCCTTAAGGGCTGCAGTGCTTTGGTGACTGGGGTTCCAGTTTAGTTCGTTTTGGACCTTGGTAATATCCATGGCGTAGCGGCGATCGTGACCGGGTCGATCTTTCACATATGTGATTAGATTCTTGGAATCCTTGCTAACACCGGCCTCATCAGAGAGACGGCAGAGCTCATGAACGAGATCGATATTATACATTTCAGCTTCACCACCGAAATTGTAGACCTCTCCGACCTTCCCGCGGCGCATGACTGTTTCGATTCCGTCACAATGGTCCTCAACATAGATCCAGTCGCGGATCTGCTTGCCGTCACCGTAGATCGGGATCTCTTTGCCGTTGAGAATGTTAATAATTGTCAAGGGGATCAATTTCTCGGGGAACTGATACGGGCCATAGTTGTTGGAGCAGCGTGTGGTGACGGCCGGGAAGTCGTGCGTATTGACGAAGGCCTGAACCATCATGTCAGCGGCCGCCTTGCTCGACGAATACGGATTCTTCGGGGAGAGCGGTGTTGTCTCGGTGAACTTTCCGGTTGGGCCGAGTGATCCATAGACCTCATCGGTTGAGACGTGGACGAATATCTTGTCTTCCCGATCATCCTTCCATTGCGCATGCGCCGTCTCCATCAGGTTCGTCGTTCCTGCGATATTTGTCGTGATAAAGGGCGTGACGTCATGGATGCTTCGGTCGACGTGTGATTCGGCCGCAAAGTTGATGACGCAATCGATTTGATGATCGTTAAAGATTTTTTCGACATCTCCCTTGGATGAGATATCACCCCTGATGAATGTGTAATTGGTGTCATTTTCAAGCGAAGTAAGATTCTCTAGGTTGCCCGCATACGTCAGCTTATCAATGTTGATAATCTGGGCATTTGGATGACGTTTTCGGGTAAGGTAAAGAAAATTGCTGCCGATAAATCCGGCAGCACCTGTGACGAGAATTGTTTTCTCGGAGAAGTTGCGTTCGGTCATTTTTTCCTCGCTTCTTCAATCTGGTTCAAAAAATCGATAACAAAGGGGTTCTTTGCGTCGTCTTCGTGTCGGACTTCGTCGACCTTTTCCTTCTTCTCCCAGCCGGCATAGAGTCGGTTGGGGCAGTTGTAGACGATTCCCTCGTTTGCGCCGATGTTCGCGTAGCCGTGAACGACACCTGGAGGAACAATGGCCACTTGCGGGTTCGATTCGCCGACGATGACAGATGTGCGGTTGTTAAACGTGGGGCTTTTTTTGCGGTTATCCCAAACGGTGAAGAGATATTTTCCGGGTCCCAGGAAGGCAAAATAATCGGTCTGATCGACATGTTCATGTGGACCGCGGCTCATTCCTGTCTTCGTCATCGAGACATACGACATGACGGGTAGGGTCGCTTTTTCGATCTCGTCTTCCCGAAAGATCTCAGTCAGCCAGCCGCGGTCATCATTATAGAACGTGAGTGGCCGAATCGTAAGCCCTTCAATGGAACCCTCTTTATACATAACCCCTCCAAAACCACAGTAACCTCCAAGGTTAACCTTGGAGGTTAATAACGGTTTATAGTTCGATTGAGCTGTCGTCGCCTAGGAGCAGCTTGTAGGAGCGATAGTTGTCATCGTGGCGACGGATTGTGACGCGTCGACCGCAGAGCGTCTCTTCCAGACGGTCGATATCTTTGATTGTACAGCCGTCAAGGATCACCGAATGTTGCAGGACGGTCTTTTCGATGACGGCGTTGTCGCCGATGCTGGAGTAGGGGCCGATAAACGTATCCTTGATCGTTGTCCCTGTTCCAATAACAACGGGTCCGCGGATCTTGCTGTTGATAATCTTGGATCCTTCACCCAGGTCGACGCGACCTTCCAATGTTGACTTATCATCAATATGGCCACGAATTTGATATTCACAGCAGGTATCCAAAACGGTCATGTTGGCCGCAAGGAGATCATCCTTCTTTCCAGTATCAAGCCACCAGCCGCCGACCTTCTGAGAGGTTACCTTGTGGTCCATGTTGATCAGTTCCTGGATGGCATCGGTGATCTCTAGTTCGCCGCGTCCCGAGGGTTTGATTCGGGCGATGGCATCGAAGATCGATGGTTTAAAAAAGTAGATGCCAACCAGGGCCAGATTCGACGGTGGATTTTTCGGCTTTTCGACGAGTTCCAAAATATGGCCGTCGTCGGCAAGTCTGGCGACGCCAAATTGCTCAGGGTGTTCGACCTCTTTAAGAAAAATCACGGAGTCGGAATCACTCCCCGGGAATTCACTGCAGACCGACGTGATATCCTGGCCAGGTTGTCACCGAGATACATGACGAATGGGCTGTCGCCGAGAAATTCTTTGGCCGTCAGAACTGCGTGGGCCAACCCCTTGGGTTCGGCTTGTTCAATAAACGTAAATGAAATATTCCAGGTATTTCCGCTCTCAAGTGCTGAAATGATTTCGTCTTTCGTTTCGGGGGCCACGATAACGCCGACCTCTCGAATTTCTGCCTTGGAGAGGTTCTCCATCACATAAAAGAGGATCGGGCGATTGGCGACGGGGACGAGCTGTTTGGCCCCGGTATGTGTCAGCGGTTTGAGGCGCGTTCCCTTGCCTCCGGCTAAAACAAGTGCTTTCATGATCTCTCCTAAGTCTTTGGTTTTTTGGGGGTATAGCGGGTATAAAGTGGGATGTCAATGATTCACAATATACTCGTTGACTCGGTCTATCAATGATGTTAACTCGGAAAAAATTTAAAAAACCAAAGGATATTATATGTTTAACGGAAAAAAGATCGTGGTTGTTTTGCCGGCCTACAATGCAGAGAAGACGCTGAGAAAGACATATGAAGAGATCCCCTTTAATATCGTTGATGAGGCTATTTTGGTCGATGATGCGAGTTCGGATGCGACGGTTGAGGTGGCGAAGGAACTCAATATTCCGCATGTTGTTCATCCAAAAAATCGTGGTTATGGTGCCAACCAGAAGACCTGTTATCGAGAGGCCTTAAAACGCGGGGCCGATATTGTTGTTATGCTTCATCCCGATTATCAATATACACCGAGACTGATTCCAACAATGGTGACGTTGATTGCAAGTGGCCTTTTTGATTCGTCCTTAGGGTCCCGTATTCTGGGCGTTGGCGCCACGAGAGGTGGGATGCCCCTCTACAAATTTTTTGCGAATCGTGTCCTGACACATATCGAAAACATTATGGTCGATTATAAGCTGGCCGAATATCACACCGGTTATCGAGCCTTCAGTCGCAATCTTTTGGAGTCGCTTAATCTTGAGCACAACTCTGATGACTTTATCTTCGATAATCAGATGCTCGCACAGATCATCTATAAGGGCTTCAAGATTGGTGAGATCACCTGCCCAACCAAATATTTTCCCGAGGCCTCCTCGATTAATTTTAAGAGGAGTATGAAGTATGGTCTTGGCGTCCTTTGGACATCGCTTCAATTCCGTCTCCATCGCTGGGGCATTTGTAAATTTAAGATATTTGAGTAATAGGGGTAGTGATTTCGGTTTTGGTTTCGAAGCTCGTATCGTTTAGCGTTCCTCGGTTTTGTTTATGGATACGTTACCACAACCGATTGCCGATACGAGTATCGCAACCCCAACCGTATTTTTGGGGGTGTTGTGAAATCTTGGTTCAAAAGAAACTGGGGAATATTACTCATTCTCATCATCGCAGCGGTTGCTATGTTGCCGGCATTGGATCGTCCGTCACTGTGGCAGGATGAGGCTGAGACGGCATTGCTGGCCCGAAGCATCAATGAACATGGTTATCCGGTCGCTTGGAACGGCACTAATCTCATCACGCAACTTTCTGCTAACGATTCCAATGCACGTTATACTTGGGCGTTCACTCCCTGGTTTCCGTTCTATGTGACGGCGGCCTCGTTTAAATTGCTCGGTGAGTCGAATGTGGCCGGACGGCTTCCCTTCGTTCTCTTTGGCATTGCGGCCCTCGCGGCTCTCTACTGTTTCGTTCTTCGTGTGAGTCGGAATCGTCCCGTGGCGCTTCTTTCGGCGATCCTTCTCCTTCTCAACTTTCAGTTCATCTTTTACTCGAGGCAATGCAAATATTACTCAATCTTTTTTCTTGTGCCGCCGATCCTCTATCTGATGTGGCGAAAAATCCACCAAGAGACCGTGGCCTTTTTCCTCTTTATTCTATGTGTGGTCATTGCCTTCTATACAAATTTCGTCTCGCTCTTTTTGACGCTCTTCGGTCTCATTCTCTATACCTTCATTGTGAAACGAACGACACGGCATATCTTTTCGTTCATTGGTGCCGGTGTGATTGCCATTCTCTTTTGTTTCCCATTCTTTTTCATTGGTGATCTCGGGACGTCGTCGTCGTTGATTAGCCGCTTTCCATCGATCGCCGAATATATCGACAAGT
>CAYWXY010000040.1:0-16503 GCA_964462555.1 uncultured Pseudomonadota bacterium
ATTAGGGTAGACGCGCCCCTTGACAGGGCCCCAAAAATAGGGTTGATTAGGCCACCATGTTTATTTTTCGGTGGATAAAGCGTCTCCTGATCGTTATCGGTCTCGGAACAGTCATCTACTGGGGTATCCAGTATGTCCAGAGTGACAGCGCGTTTCGAACGAAGATTGATGATTTTCGGGAATCGACCGTTGTAAAGGAAGGGATCAAAGATCTGAAGACATGGACGAGTGATGCCCTTAAAGGGGCTGGAACAAAGCTTGAAAGTGACATTAGTAATAAAGACCGCGAAGAACTCGATCGAATTCTACAAAAAGAGCTCGGTATTAAAATTAAGGAAGAGAAAACACCCCAGCAGAATGCAATGGGTGATCGTAATCAAGGAGGAAAGTAATGACAGCTACAGCGACAGAGACAACAACAGCCAAGAAATGTTCCGTAGACAATTGTAAGCGCCCATATCGTGCAAAGGGTTTTTGCAATACACACTTTAAAAAATGGCGTCGTGGTGAGATGGACACGAAGCGCCGTTACAAGATCTGCGGTGAGGAAAAATGCGGAGAAGAACTTCATAGACACGGTATGTGTAAGAAACATTATGAGGCCTGGTCGGCATCCAAAAAGGGTGAGGACAAGGGCCCCGAAGCGCCAGCTGCAGCAGCTGCTCCAGCACCAGAAGCCGCGCCAGTAGAGGCTGCTCCCGAGGCACCAGCTGAAGAGAAAAAGGCTGAAGCACCGGCAGAGGCAGCACCAGCCGAGGAGAAGAAGGAAGAGGCACCGGCTGAAGCACCCGCCGCTGAAGAAAAGAAGGAAGAGAAGGCTGAATAGGTTCCTAAAAGAGGCGTATCACAAACTCTTTGATCATTTTGGTTCACAACATTGGTGGCCTGGGGAAAGTCCGTTCGAGGTTATGGTCGGGGCGATCCTGACGCAGAATACTAACTGGACCAATGTCGAAAAGGCGGTCACCAATCTCAAATCGAAACGCAGTCTGACGCCGAAGGCGATCAACGAGATTTCTCCGCGTCGTCTCGCAACGCTGATTCGACCGGCCGGTTATTACAATCTCAAATCTAAGCGACTCAAAAATTTTGTCAAAAAATTCGTTAACGAATTTGGTGGTGATCACCGGCGTTTGGCGAAACTGCCGACCGATGAGGCGCGAGAGTGGCTTTTGAATGTAAATGGAATCGGCCCGGAGACTGCTGATTCCATTCTTCTCTATGCCCTCGACAAGCCGATCTTTGTTGTCGACGCATATACCAAACGAATCTTTGAACGGCATGGTTTTGTTCCGGAAGAGGTGACTTACACGGAACTTCAGGATCTCTTTATGGATAACCTCGAGGCCAATCTAAAGATTTTTAATGAATATCATGCCCTGATCGTTCAGGTCGGAAAGAACTACTGCAAGCGCACACCACGTTGCGACGAATGCCCTCTCAATGGATTTAATGACAAACCGTAAAGCTATGTAGGACGGATAATTGCCGTTACTGGTGCATCCAGTTTTAAATATTTCTGTGCAATGCGTTGAATGTCCTGACGCGAGACACGCTGGATATGCATCGGATATTCCTCGACCTCTTTCAGACCAAGACCGTAAAGAGTATTGAAGGCATAACTTCCGGCCAGGTTCAGGTTTCTCTGTTTTTCGAGTTCATAGCTGCCGATCAGATGGTTCTTGGCGCGACTCAGTTCCTCTTGCGTGACACCTTTTTCGACAACCTGTCTGAGCTCCCCCCGCATACCAGTGATTGCCGTTTCGATCTTCGATGGCTCCGTTCCGATATAGAGTGCTATATAGCCTGGCTCCAAGCCGACAAAAAATGTCGAATTGACTGAATAGGCGAGGCTCATTTGATCACGAAGCTTGAGAAAAAGTTTTCCACCTTGGCCCGATAAAATATTATTGAGAACGGCCAGGACGTAATGATCCTTCGACGTGATCTTGGGCCCCAGAAAACCCATGACGATATGTGCCTGTTCCTTTTCAGGGCGACGATGTTCAATATTGATTGCTTTTTTAGTAGGTTTCTCAGGTTTCGGTGCACGGATTTTTCTTCCTTTTTTCCATGCATACGTAATTTTTTCCTCGGCCATGGCAATGACCTCATTGGGTGCCACGTCACCGACAATCGAGATGACCATATTTTCTGGTGTCATTAGACGATTGTAGTAATCGATCAACTTCTTGCGGTTCAAGGCCTTCACGGTCTTGGCTTCACCTAATGTACGGAGTCCATATGGATGATTTGGGAAGAGGTGTGCCAAGAACTTGATAAAAGCCATGGTGGTCAGCGCATCTTCTTGGTTTTTAATTGCATCAAGGATCTGGTCTTTTTCCTTTTTAATTTCAGATGCACTAAAGGACGGCTCGGTTAAAACCTCAGCCAGAAGATCGAAGCCTTCTCCGAGTTTGTCACTTAAAAACTCGGCACGAACGCCAAAAGTATTCCGGCCATTGTAACCTTCAATTGATCCGGCGATCGACTCAATCTTCTCAGCGATTTCGATGGCCGTTTTCGTCTTGGTTCCCTTTGTGATCATTTGGGCCAAAAGATTATTGATACCGTTATTCTGTTTGTTTTCAAAACGAAGTCCACCGAATGTAGCTGTGCAACATGAGACAATCGGTAATGTGTGGTCTTCACGAATAATAAGGCGGACACCACTCGAAAGCTTATGTAAGATCGGTGGAGAGACATGTTTTTCTGTCTTCATGATCGTTGTGCGAGAAGGCCTGAGTTTATTGACCGTCTTTTTGATTCTTTCTCGATTGGTTTTTTTTGCATCTCCCTTTGGGTGAACAACAATCAGTGTTGCATTTTCCGGAGTAAAATATTTCTGTGCCACGCGCCGGATGTCATCGGCACGGATGTCTTGGATGGCTTGATAATATTTCTTTTCAAAAGTGTGCGTTCCAGCCGTCGCCATGAAATACGCGTATTTGCTAGCTTGGCCGCTGGTGGTCTCTTTCTCGTAGATCTCATTTGATCGAAGCATTAATTTGGCCCGACTGAGCTCGCCGGTTGAAATCGGATGTGCGTGAAGTTTTTGAATCTCTTCGATAATCGCAGCCAACGCCTTTTCGGTCTTATCAGGCGAAGTTAGGCCTCCGATAAAAAAGAGCCCAGGGTCTTTGGGGGTAAACGCATACGCATAGACTGCATTGACAAGCTGTTTTTTTTCACGGATCTCCTGGGGAAGTCGTGAACTTTCACTTCCCGCAAGAATATGTGACAGGACATCGATCGCCGGAACATCATCGTGTGAAATTTCAGGGATGTGAAATCCATATGTAAAATAGGTCGCTTGAATAGGATTATCTTCGTAGTATGCCGCAAATTTTTGTGGTTTGGGTTCTTTGGGAAGTTTCATCGTGGGTGTGTCGCTTCCCGAAAAATCTATATTGAGCTCTTCAATCAATTTGAGCATTTTCTTCGAATTAAATTCACCAACGACAATTAATGTCAGGTTGTCAGGTGTGTACCATCGGCGATAAAACTGGAGGATCTGCTTCTGTGTAAAGGACTTGACCGTCTCCTCATTTCCAATGATCGGGTTTTTGTATGGATGTTGTTTATAGGCCTTCATGAAGAGGAGTTCGCTGCATCGATGTGAGGGGTTATCCTTATCGCGCCGAATCTCTTCGAGGATGACCTCTTTTTCGCGTTCCAGTTCGTTCTCGTCAAAGAGGGGATGTTGGACAGCATCGGAAAGAATGGAAAGTCCCTCCTTTGCGAAGCGTGAGGCCATGTTAATATAAAAAACCGTTTGATCAAACGATGTATAGGCGTTGATTTCACCGCCAGCTGCCTCAACGTCTCGCGCGATGGCCCCAACCGGACGGGTTGGTGTTCCCTTGAAGAGCATGTGTTCAATGACGTGGCAGATGCCGGCCTCGTTCTTCTTTTCGACAGCTGAGCCAACTTTGACCAGCATATGGAACGAAATGACAGGCGCAGCGTGGTTTTCTTCGAGCAAAACCGTGAGTCCATTTGAAAGTGTAAAGAGTTCAGCCATAAACGTTTCTCCGTTGATTTCCCTTAATGTTTTAGATAGGTTAGTCTCCGCACTCTACATTGAAACCGCCCCCTCTATCAAGGGGGAAAGGATAAAAAACGCCGGAATGGAAGATCAGTATAAAAAGATGCGTATAAGTGAACTCGAACGGTTGGTCAGACACCACAATCATCTCTACTTTGTCGAGAAAAAGCCGGAGATCAGTGATTATGAATTTGATCAACTGGTCGAGGCCCTTACTGAGCGCAAGCCCAATTCCAAAGTTTTGGCCGAGATCGGGTCGGATCTGACGGGAGAATCTGAAAAGGTTCGCCATGAAACTGCGATGCTCTCACTTGATAAGGCTTACGATGAAGAGACGATGACGCATTGGGCATCAAAATTTTCTGGCGATATTGTGGCCTCTCCAAAGATTGACGGTTGTGCCGTTTCGATTCGCTATGATGAAGATGGGGAGCTAGCTCTCGGGGCCACGCGAGGTAATGGTGTTGAGGGAGAGCTGATCACGAAGAATGTCGAAGAGATTCGTGATATCCCGAACAAAATTGGGCTTAAGAATGTCGAAATACGCGGCGAAATCTATATGGCCCTCTCAGTCTTTAAAAAATATGCCGATGAATTTGCCAACCCAAGAAATTTGGCAGCTGGCGCTATCAAACAGAAAGATCCACAGAGGACGGCGGAGTACAATCTCTCCTTTTGGGGTTACGACCTTCTGGGTGCTGGGTGTAAGACCGAAGCGGATAAGTTAAAGATGTTGAAAAAAGAGGGGTTCCCATCAATCGAATGGAAAAAGATTGATGCTGAAAAAATACAAGAGACTTACGATAAATTTTTAGCAAAACGGGAAAAGTATGATTTTGAGACTGATGGCGTCGTTTTTAAGACCAACGATCTTTCCGAGCAAGAACGTCTCGGCGCGACGGCGCATCACCCTCGATATGGGATTGCTTACAAGTTTCAGGGGGATTCCGGTGAGACGAGACTTGTTGATATTGAATGGAGTGTAGCCAGGACTGGTGTTATTACGCCGGTTGGAATCGTAGAACCTGTCGAGCTTTCCGGGGCAACCGTGACACGTGCCTCTCTTCACAACGTGGGCCTGATGAAAAAGCTGGGGCTCTCAAAAGGGGCGACTGTTTTAATGATGCGCCGGGGCGGTGTAATTCCAAATCTCGAAAAGGTGATAAAAAAGGGTAGTGAAAGTTTTGGTGTGCCGAAGGAGTGTCCATCATGTGGTGCTCCAACCGAGATGCAGGATGATTTTCTCTATTGTACTAATCCGTCAGAATGTATTCAAAAACATCTGGCAGAACTCGAACATTTTATTAAAACGATTGATTGTGATGGTTTTGGAATCAAGCTGATTGCACAGCTTTACGAAAAACAACTGGTTCTCGACCCGGCCGATTTCTATCAGTTGACCAAAGAGAAATTGATGGGGCTTGATCGGATGGGCGATGTTTTGGCCGAGAAGTTGATTCGGAATATTAATGCGCGGCGCGAATTACCCCTTGCCGTTTTTTTGCGATCGCTAGGTGTTCGCGAGCTGGGCCGACATGTTGCGGAGATTCTGGGGACCAGTTATTCAACGTTGGATCAGTTATTTAACGTTACAAGGGAAGAGTTGGCCGCGATTCATTCGATTGGTGATGTGATTGCTGAGCATGTGATTAACGGGTTGGAATCAAAGCGCCACCTTATCGATAAATTGTTGGGTGAAGTAACGATCGTTGCCGGTGAGGCCCCAATTGGTGGAGGTCTCCTGGATGGTCAAAAATTCTTGTTTACCGGATCAATGGTTACGATGGGTCGCAAAGAGGCTCAGAAACTTGTTGAAGAAAATGCTGGACGGATTGCCTCATCCGTTTCTAAGGATTTGAACTATCTTGTGATCGGTGATGGAGGTGGTGCCGGATCCAAGCTGGAAAAGGCCAAGAAGTTGCAGGCATCCGGTTCGGATATTAAGATAATTAGCGAAACCGATTTTTTGAAGATGATTGGAAGAAGTTAAATATGTCATTCTCCGGCACTTGTATGTCATCCTCGCGGAAGCGGGGATCCAGAGTGAACACTCGAGATTCCTGCCTTCGCAGGAATGACATATAAGTCGGACTGGAGGATTCAGGAGGTTGCATCAATGATCTTGCCGGAGGAGTACCAAGGGATTAACGAGGAAGAGTTGACGGGTCGAATTCAGTCTGTTCGCGATCGGTTGGGAGCGGAACTGGTTATTCTTGGTCATCATTATCAACGTGATTCAGTCTATAATTTCGCCGACTTTACGGGAGACAGCTTTAAGCTGGCTAAGGATGCCTCGGAACAGAAAGATGCCAAGTATATTATTTTTTGTGGTGTTAATTTTATGGCGGATGCAGCCCGTATCCTCGCATCAAAAGATCAGCGCGTCTTTCTCCCCGACATTTATGCCGGTTGTCCCATGGCTGACCTGGCCCCGATCGGTGAGGTTGAATATGCATGGACACAGCTCTCCAAGATGACCGACATCAAGGAAGTTGTTCCGATTACGTATATGAATTCGACAGCGGCGATTAAGGCCTTCTGCGGCGCGAATGGCGGTGCAGTCTGTACGTCGAGCAATGCAAAAAAGATTTTCGAGTGGGCCTTCACCCAGGGTAAGAAAATTTTCTTTTTACCCGATGAGCACCTGGGACGGAACACCGCATTTGATATGGGGATCGATGATGTTGTGCTCTGGAAAAAGAACACGGAGTATGGTGGCCTTGAGAAGGGCGATGTTGAAAAGAGTCGTGTCGTTGTTTGGAACGGATTCTGCCATGTTCATACGATTTTTTCATCGGATCACATTAGAGATGCGCGTGAGAATTATCCAGATGCCAAGATCATCGTCCATCCCGAATGTTTAAGAGAGGTGGTTGAGGCCGCCGATGCCAGTGGCTCGACCGAGCAGATTCGTCGATATGTTGAAAAAGCTCCAGAGGGTTCGACAATTGTTGTTGGCACCGAAATTAATATGGTTTCGCGGTTAGCCGCGGACAACCCAACCAAGACGGTCGTTCCGCTCTTTCGCTCGCTCTGTCCCAATATGTTCAAGATTTCGCTGAATGATCTCTGCTGGACACTCGAAAAACTCGGTGAGGTCAACGAAATCACAGTCGATCCCCAAATCGCCAAAGATGCCCACCTCGCCCTCCAGCGCATGCTCGATTTCGGCAAATAAACCTTCCTAAGCTCCCGGTGCTTAAATAGGTTGTGAAATCGGGGGGTTAGGGGGTGAAAAAGGACGCAACTTTTGGGTAGAGTTGCCGATAATGTCCCTACGGGGCGGAAAATAAATAAATAACGGAGGTTATTCATTATGAGTGAAGTAGTTTGTAAAGGTAAAGTGACATATTCATTAGGTCATTGGGAACGTTCCCAAAGTGAAGTTGATTTTGATCAGCCACTAGCGTCTAACGCGAAACCAGAATCCGAATATCCAGATATTTTCAATACACCATTGTTAAAGGCTTTTCTTAAGCCCTTTGTCGCGAAAGATGGAAAAGAAATGCTTGAGAATGAGATCGTTTTTTTCAGGAGAGAAATTTCACCGATGGGTGGAATGCCATCGAAAGAAACTATTTCTAATATGAGGAGGGGGCATCAGCTAGATCGTGGAGCGTTGCCGCTCCATGCTCCTATTGTCCTCGAAATGACATTGCCTCGTACTGTAACGCTCCCCGGGCTTTTTACTGATACCACATATGTATCAGGCGAGCATGTCTATCGCGTTTATGCCCACACCGATGTTCAGTGTGAGTACATTGATGAGATAACCCCAGTACCGAATAAAGACGTAATGCTTCAGACAGGAATGGCTGATCTGATCGGCCACGACACGATTCATCTTGATTCTGGTGATTTGCTTAAACTTGGTGCTGCGCTCATGAAAGTGGCGGAATGTGATACGGACAAAACAGATGTTACATACAAAGATTTCATGGGACGCAACTCTCATTGGATGCAAGACGAGCATGACACGGTCGGTCCGGTTAAGGGCTATTCTGCAAAGAATAGGCTCGCGCTTGAGGCTTTTCAGCATGAAGCCATTCCAATGAATTACGACAACGTCCGTATGCAGATGAAAGAAGGTCTGAAGTGGGCGATCAATCATAGTGACATGTCGGACGAGGGAAAAGAGGCCGCAAAGAATCTTATCCTGGGCGATTACAATGTTGGATCATTTGATGCTGGTGTGATGTTAGATAACGCATCCCGTGTCCTTCGCCTGGTTGAGACATTCAAGAAGAATGATTGGTGGACAAATGGCCTTACCTTCTATTCGCGTGAAATTCCCATGCATTACGAGGCTCGATGCAGCACGTATCCTCGGAATCAAGAGGCCTGCAATAGGATGGCAACCGACGGAACCGTTGAATATTACGACCCTTTTTAGTCATTTTTCTTCGCAACTTTAGCCTCTCCCTTAGCCGATAATAGTTATAAGGAGACGTATACGTATGTCCAAGGTAGGCGATACAAAGAATCAACCGGTCAATCAGCCGAAGAATCACGATCCCAAGGCCTATGTGAAGGCGTGGCGTGGTCCATCGGGCAAAATATTTCCGATCGATCTCGCCTGGTTAGCTAATATTGGTGACATACTTGAACAAATTACAGCGATTCATAAAGCGAAAATCAAAATTATCCACCACTCCATGAGTGAATTGTGCAAGGCGATATATGGCCAGCCCATTCGAAATATCAATAAATATGGATCCTTGTTTAAACGAACTTTTTTCCACTTTAATCCTCCCAGTCCCGATAGATTTTCGGAAGGTTTTGCAAAGGGTTTCCATCCTGATGAGGCCTCACTTGAGGAGTTTATCGATGAAAAATGTGAGCAGGAGTGGAATATGCAACAATATTCACTGCAACGTGGTGCCTGGTATGTCTATGGCGGTTCGATCATGAATGCGATGAGCGGAGTGTGGCCCCAAGGTCGTCCTGTTTAACAGGTATTAATATTTTCCATCGATCTGACTCTTACATCTCGGACACGACGAATCATCCAAAATCTTATTCTCCGAAACACCAAACCCAACACGCTCAATCAACAATTCATTACAATGATAACAGTACGTGTTCTCGCCGCGATCAGTGGCGACATTTCCCATGTAAACATATCGAAGGCCGGCCTCTTTACCTAACCGGTAAGCGGTCTCTAATGTCTCAATCGGTGTACGCGGTTGGTCGGTAACCTTATATGTTGGATGAAAGCGGCTGATGTGCCATGGGATCTCGACGCCGACATCCGCAATGAACGAGGCGATCTCCCCGAGCTCCTCTTCGCTATCATTCATTCCCGGAACGACCAAGGTTGTAACCTCAATCCAGATGCCGAGCTCCTTCATATACCGAATAGAATCCAGAACGCCATCCAGATCGGCCTTCATCATCGTCTTGTACGTCTCGGGATTAAATGCCTTCAGATCAACATTGGCTGCATGAAGCAGCGGGTGAAATTCATCCAGCATCTCTCGCGTCATAAAGCCATTCGTGACAAAGACATTCTTTATCCCAAAAGGTTTGGCGGCACGCGCAATATCCAGTGCATACTCGAAAAAGATTGTCGGTTCACTGTAGGTATACGCAATCGTTTTGCATCCAGCCTCGTGCGCCTTCTTAGCGATCTGCTCTGGAGATGCGCTTTGCCCAGATTCAGGAATGCTTTTATCGCGCCCATATTGTGAGATGTCCCAATTCTGACAGAAGGGGCACTGAAAGTTGCAACCGAGTGTGGCAACCGAAAAAGAGAGTGAGCCTGGATAAAAATGGAAGAGCGGCTTTTTCTCAATCGGATCAATGGCAACGGCGATGGGGCGACCATAAAAGAGGGAGTAGAGTGTGCCATCTCGATTTTCACGAACCTGGCAGATGCCTCGACCGCCCTTAGAGATGTGACATCGATGCCGGCAAAGTGAACAATCAACCGAATCATCCGGGTTCTTTGTGTAAAGTATAGCTTCTTGCATAATACTCGTATGTCATCCCCGCGGAGGCGGGGACCCAGTGAACAAACCCTAGATCCTCCGGTCGGAGCCGGAGGATGACATAAGGCTCGCCGGAGGATGACCCTCACTGACACACTACAATGTAATCCGGCTGAGATCAATCTCATATTTCTTGATTTTGTTGCCGAGCGTTGTTCTTGAGATGCCGAGTGTGCGAGAGGCCTTCGTCTGATTGCCGCGATGTCGGCGAAGAGCCTCAAAAATCGCCTCTTTCTCTTGATTGATGAGGGGGAGAACACGTGGCGCATGAGGATCGACCAGTTCAGTGATCTGAATATGTCGGGCCGTAATCGTTCCGCCATCATTCATAATAACAGCGCGCTGAATCGTATTTTTAAGTTCCCGAACATTTCCCGGCCACGAATGTGTCATTAATTGTGCCATGGCACGGCTGGAGATTGTTTGAGTTTTTCCCTTTTTGGCAAAGTATCGAACAAAATAGTTGGCCAAATGTTCAATATCATCTCGCCGCTCTCGAAGCGGTGGAATGTGAATCGGAATAATATAGAGGCGGAAGAAAAGGTCCTCGCGGAATCGGCTTTCAGCAACGCGTTTTTTAAGGTCCTGGTTCGTGGCGGCAATGATCCGTACATCAACCGGGATATCACGATGGCCGCCAATACGACGAATCGTTCGTGTTTCGAGCGTTCGAAGAAGCCGCGTCTGAAGATCGGGTGGCATCTCACCGATCTCGTCCAGGAAGAGAGTGCCGCCATTCGCCTGTTCAAAAACACCACGATGGGTGGAGGCTGCCCCAGTAAAAGCCCCACGCTCATGGCCAAAGAGTTCGCTTTCAATAATAGTCGGCGGAATGGCACCGCAGTTAATGGCAACAAAGGGTTCCCCTTTGCGATCACTCATATCGTGAATCGAACAGGCGACCAGTTCCTTTCCTGTGCCACTTTCGCCGGTAATACAGATGGTTGCCTCTGTGGGCGCGACGCGAAGTATTAACGCAAAGATTTCCTTCATCGAATCGCTAACGCCAATTAGTCCGCCCATTTTTTCAACATTCACCGCAGCGATCTTCTCACATTTCTCTAGACGACGGATCGCAATCATTGTTTTTCCGATAGTCATCAACGATTTTCTGGGGAGCGTGACCTTATCGATCGGTTCTCCATCCAATAATATTCCATTAGTGCTACCGAGATCGATCAAGAGTGGATCAATAGACAAATAGTCTATTCGACAGTGTCGACGCGAAACAAAGGGGTCATCGATTTGAAAATCATTTTCATTGCCTGAGCCGAAGGAGATTCGGTTCTTACTGGATTGTAAAACCTTTTTTCTACGGTTCGGCGATCGAATCGTGAATTCCAGTGTCTCTGCATGAAGTTCTTTATGGTGATCGTCGTAATGAATAATTTTTGTCTCTTCTCGTTTCATGCCCTAACTAGACTGGAGATGACGGGGAAGGTCAAATGAATCTGCAGTGATATTGCATGGTTGGCGCTGTATCTGTTTTGAATCCGGAACATCTGTCCCTATTTTGAAAATGAAAAAGGGGTAATTATTTTAAAAAGTGGTGTCTAGAATCCGTACATTGTGGACAAAAGTCGGACAATTTCTAGGAAGCATTATCGTTAGCAAGGCTAACTTACCGGAATCACTGACATAATAAACCTGATTTTCAGCAAAAAGGTGGCACAATTCATGCATAATAACGCCGCGTGAAACTAATTCGCTATATTTTGATCATTATTGCCCTTGCCATCGTATGGCAACCGAGTGGGACTGCTTGGGCGGCGCCCCACTCATTCTGGGCAAGTTTTGACCTGGCCGGTGAGATGGACATGTCGCTTTTTGAAGCTTTTCCGGGCGTGAATCCGAAATCGATCGACATGTATGCAGCTGGACTTTGTGCGGGACATATTTTGAATGGCTGTTTTGTCAGCAGCGAATATGGCTGGCGGACACATCCGAAGCGTAGGCGTCACCATTTTCATACGGGTATCGATCTGGCAGCGCCGAAAGGGCAGTATATCTATGCGGCGGCCGACGGTGTCGTCAAGGTCGCTTCACGCAGACGGGGATACGGGAAGATGGTGGAACTGGACCACGGTTACGCATGGCAAACCCTTAATGGTCATATGAGCAAGATCTATGTAAAAAAAGGTCAAATTGTCAAACGGGGAGATATCATCGGAGAAGTTGGTTCAACGGGCGTTTCGACGGGACCCCATCTCCATTTTGAGATTAAATATTTTGGAAGTGCCGTTAATCCCAGGCACTATTTTTCATCCCTACAAAGGCTGAAAGAGCCGGCCTTTCACTTCGCAAATCGCTAAAAAATCATTTCTATTGCCTAGCTTTATCCCTCTGGTTATATCACCAGGAAGAGTACGTTTATCTAACCACAGGAGGGGAATATGGCACTCACGACTAAAGAAGAGGCGTTAAGATATCACGAAGAGGGGCGGCCGGGGAAGATCGGGCTCGCCATTACCAAACCATGTGAAACACAAATAGATCTATCACTGGCCTATACACCCGGTGTTGCAGAGCCGTGCCGTGAGATTCACAAAAACCCAGCCGATGTCTTTAAGTATACCGCGCGTGGAAATCTCGTCGCCGTAATCACCGATGGGACAGCTGTTTTGGGTCTCGGAAATATCGGACCATCTGCGGGTAAGCCCGTGATGGAAGGGAAGGGTGTTCTCTTTAAACGTTTTGCCGATGTCGATGTCTTTGATCTCGAAGTGACACCAAAAGATCCAGACGACATGATTCATATTGTAAAATCGTTAGAGCCGACCTTTGGCGGAATCAACCTGGAGGATATCAAGGCGCCGGAATGTTTTTATATTGAAGAGGCCTTGATTGAACAGATGGATATTCCAGTTTTTCATGATGATCAGCATGGCACCGCCATTATTACGGCGGGTGGGCTAGTCAACGCGTTGGAGATTGTGGGTAAGGATATTGGGGACATCAAGGTTGTTTTCTCAGGTGCAGGGGCTGCTGGTATTGCTTGTGCCAAGATCATTGAGAATATGGGCGTGAAGCGCGAAAACATCTGGATGATCGATAGCAAAGGGATCGTTCGGAAGGATCGTGAGAAGAAGGAAAAGTATCGTGACTATTTTGCACAAGATACAAATCTTTCGACGCCTGCAGATGCAGTGAAGGATTCGGATGTCTTTATTGGTGTTTCCGTAAAGGATCTCCTGAGCAAAGAGATGGTCAAGACAATGGCCGACAAGCCGATCATATTTGCGATGGCGAATCCTGATCCTGAGATTTTACCAAAGGACGCTAAGGAGGCGCGCCCCGATTGTATCATTGCAACCGGTCGTTCCGACTTTGCGAACCAGGTGAACAATGTTTTGGGTTTTCCATTTATCTTTAGAGGCGCCCTTGATGTTTCGGCAACGGCAATCAATGAAGAGATGAAGATTGCAGCGGCAATGTCACTTGCGAAGCTGGCCAAGGAACCGGTGCCAGAAGAAATCAAGGTGGCCTACGGTGGTGCTGATCTGAAGTTTGGTCCCGACTACATTATTCCGAAGCCGCTCGATCCGCGCGTCCTGACCTGGGAGGCCCCAGCGGTCGCCAAGGCGGCAATGGACTCTGGCGTGGCCAAGTCACCGATCAAGGATTTCGACCAATACAAGGCGGAGCTCCAAAAACGCCTCAAAATCTAACGTCATTGCGATCCGCCAAAGGCGGAGAAGCAATCCAGGTCATTCCTGCGCCAGCCGGAGGCTGATCCGCCTTTGGCGGAAAGGCAGGAATCCAGTTTCTCCAGTGGAAATTTTGACGGAAAATTACAAATATATCGAAACGATAGAGCGTTAGCCGACGTCCAAAAATATTCTCATATAATATCAAATAGTTATAACTTCGTAATTGTAGGCGATCTGGTACGTAATTTGTAAGATAGGCCCTTAGAGGAGTCTATTTGTGAAGATTCGACCAGAGGCCCTAATTGAGAAGTATCAGGAGTTCATCGGAGCAGGCCGAAGAACGGCTAATGTGCCGATGGAACACGGCTATGTGACGATTCAAATCATCAATCCCAAATCGGTAATGGAGCGTCAGCAGCACGGCCTCCACTCAATCGAGCAGAAGTGTCTTAGAATAGAAGGGCGGATACGCCAAACCCATATCCTTCTGATTGTCAGAACCGACGGCAGCCGGCCAGAATGGCACGCCGTCCCTGAAGATACCTTTTCGACCTCGACCCGAAAATTCGTTGGGGGAAATAGCATGTCGATGGATGAATTTCTGGGTCATTTAGATGCCGAGCTTCTTGGAACATAATTCAACAAAAACCCTTGATCTGATCCCTACAATTAAATATAAAACCGCAATCCAACCCGCCTGAGGCGGGTCTAAGAATCCGTAGACCTCACTAATGTTCGGTAACGGATTCTAAGATCGGGGATCGTTAGAAATATCTTAGCGACGTAGATACCGAAGGTAGCGAGGCGCTTAGAGATTTCTATGCGACTCCAAAGAAAATATAATCGGGGATCGTCCAACGGCTAGGACACCAGACTCTGACTCTGGTTATCTAGGTTCGAATCCTAGTCCCCGAGCAACAACAAAAGCCCCCGTGAAGGGGGCTTTGTTGTTTTTTGGATAATGCCAGTAATCACTTACAGTGCTTATCTCCGCAACACTCTTGTGATCGATAAGGTTCATCGTATTGCAATGGGCCACAACACCCTACTTCACATTCAATAGCGGGTTCATCGGTGCGTACAGGATTGGGTATTATGTGTGGTATAGCAGGGGCTTGAACAGTGACAAATAGCCTTGCGCCAACTTGAATAAAGAAGTCGAAAATATTTTCGACTAACTTTATTTCTCTATTAAAAGCACTTTTATCACTATAAATCTCCTGTGATCCCTTGTATCTTTTTGCAATAGCAAGTAGGAAGTCAGCCTTTTTTTCAGCAATTTCACGTTTGTAGGAGCCAGGTTTTCCTAAAAAGTTTTGAACGAAATGATCAGGCATCGCCTTCATATCATGATTATTTTTTCTGATCTCGAAAATGCCACAGCGAAGATCACCTTGACATCCTTTGAGAGATTCATGGTTGGCCTCTATCAAAAGAAAGTCACGCTTCGATAGTTGCGGATTTCCATCTTTGTTAGCTATTGTTACTATATGTTGTTGTACTGTAGTCATTATTATTCTCCTTTTTATTGTATTATTTTAGTTTGTTAAGAAGTAAATGTGTTCGTATATAAATAGATGATATGCTGGCTTAAGCCAGCCAACTAAGAGAAGTGATTTTATGGTTTTGTACTTTATTGAGATTTGGGATATAACCGATTGAAATATTCCTTAAGATGAGAGTTGCCGTATTTGATTTCTCTAGCACCTCTGCCAACTGTTGTGATCGAAACAGAAAGTTCAGCACTGACAGCTCGTTGGGATTTGCCTTCAAGCAGCATTTTGATGATCTGCCACCTTTTAACAAATTCCTCATATTCTGAAGGCGTAAAAAGTGCATTAAATAGTTCCTCAACTTCTTTTACCTTATTTATTGAGCAAATAAGGTCATTAAATTCCTTTTTCCAGCTTGGGTCCATGTGTATTACTCAACTAATACACTAAGACATAGATGTCAAGCAGTTTATCGAATTTGCAATAATCCTGGTTCTAACGTCGTCCACGACGGTGAGCATCGTCAAAAGCCCATGTTTATCATGGGCTTTTTTCGTAGGGGGAATATTACAATCGAATTGCCCATTCATTTGGTACTCTTTGTTTTATATTTCAACCACCAACGATCGGAACTTGGCTTGTCTCGTAAATTAATTTTTTCTCCGATTTCAGGCGTGATTAGGTTAATGGAATTTTGTTCGGAAAAGGTGATCAATCGTTCAATGGGTTCATACCAGGGATGAAGAGCCAAATCAAAGGTTGCCCAGTGCAAGGGAACAAGCAATTGTCCTCTAAGATCCAAATGCTGCCTACCTGCTTCCTCGGGTGTCATATGTCCCGCTCTCCAAGCACCCTCGTCATTGAACGCCCCAATTTTAAGAAAAGTTACATCAAAAGGTCCAAGTCGTTCACCAATATTTTTAAATCCATCAAAATAGCCGGAGTCACCACTGACAAAAACCTTCTCGTCATTCCCTACAATTGACCATGAACACCATAATCGCTTGTTGTTATCAAATAACCCACGACCACTGTAATGAATTGCGGGTGTGGCGTGAAATTTCAGGGGACCAGAAGAATAGATTTCCCACCAATCCAACTCAGTGATTTTAGAGGAATCTATTCCCCAATCCTCTAATAAAGAACCAATGCCCAACGGTACAACAAAGCGTCTAACCTTTTTATTAATTGTAATAAGCGTTGATTTTTCCAAGTGATCATAATGATCATGGGTAATCAAGACGACATCAAGATCTGGAAGTTCTTTTGCTGTGACTGGAGATGGGTGAAAGCGCTTGGGGCCAATCCAGGAGAAGGGAGAA
>CAYWXY010000041.1:0-16382 GCA_964462555.1 uncultured Pseudomonadota bacterium
TAACTGGAGCAAAGCCCTCGTTTCGCGAGGTTCTAGGTAAAACAGCAATTCAGGTGAAAAATGGATTGTTGGGCATGAGCCCATCACTGAGTATCCTACACCCTAAGGGTGTTAGTTTCAGCCAACAAGATGTCTCGGTTGGAAAGACGTGGGGAACGGATTTGGTTGCCGCTGCCAAGCGTGACGCAAGGTTTGTTCCATTTCAATTGCTGACTGGAATGAGCAGTTCTGCGGCACCGATGTTTGCGATGGTTGGAGGCGACGAAGGGAGAGGGACGTCCGCCTCTGGCGGAAAGGACGTCAGCCAGGGAATGTTCGCCGCAGGAAGATCGACCCCTGGCGCAGAAAATGGAGGCAAGAGATCTAGAGGCCTCTCATTTATGGATCATCTGACACACGAAGATCTGATCGTTATCTCAGGAGAAAGTGTCACACAGCTGGTCGTTCGAATTCGCCGCTCAACACCAGACGAGATTCCAGAGGTTTTGATGGAGCTGGCATTATCGAGAACGATTACCGCGCTTTCAGAAGCCATCGAGGAAGGCCATCTCACCCAAGATGATTTAGCCGATTTCTCAGGCCCGCGTGACAACATTATGGCGCTGATAGAGAAACGAGTTTCGGCATTTTCAGGTGCCCTTCTGGAAGGCCTCACCCAAAGTGGCTTAATGGATCGCACAAAACAGGCACTACTACGATATGCCGATACCATTGCTGACCGAATGACATTAACGCTAGATACACTTCATCCTGATCGTAAGATGTTCAAGGTTCGAGTTCAAAACGCTGAAATGCTGATACACTTACACAAGGCGTTAAAAAATTTGTTGTATATCTTCGAACTCTCGGAAGCAGAAGATTCTTTACATGCTCTGGGAGAAAAACTCAGGGCTCGGAGAATCGAACTTACCGGTGACTCAGCAGTGCCTTATCCATATCCTGAAATAGGTGCTCTTCGTGTTCTCGACAACCGTCACAGCCCCCTGGGTCGACTCATCCTTCGCCTCTACTCCACAAGTGAAGAGGGAAAGATTGCCCAACTTCTGGCCGAAGCGACTACAATGAACCTGACTGAGGCAGACTGGAATCGCGTTAGGAGGAGCAATCCTCAGATTTTAGATGTGCTTCATGAACGCCTAGGGCAGATAAAAGAGGAATTGCTCAACAGATCAGTCAGAATGATCGGACTCAGTATTGAAGAGTCCGTTGGGAAGCAAAGATTTCACCATTTCAGAGAGATGCTTTCCGAGGGGTACCAACTCGTTGCTGCGTTATCAGCTATTGGAACACCACGAGAAACTAAACAACCTCACCAATACAAACGTGACATGGACTACTATGAAGAGAAGGCCCAATCGATCGTTGGAACCAAGATGGGCGACATTGTTTTCGAACTTATGAGATTACAGGACCCCGAACAGATTCTTCTATTATTAGATCAAGCCTTAGACCTCACACCGACCGCAACCGACTGGAAAAACATCTCTGGGATTGAGGCCGTCCGAACAACGGCATTGAATCACGCCTCACATCTCCTTCACGTTGTTAGTGATGCTGCGGCCCGAGTGCTTGACAATGTTGGGGCTGAGCGCGGACAGTTTCTTCAGATCGATGTTGAAGAGGCTCATCAACGATTTGGGGATCACATCGCCAGGTTCAAGACCTTTGCCACCGTTCTGGAAAGAATGGAACTTAGAGATAGCGCAAAAACTCTTCGAGAGGTGGCCAATCGACGTGCCGGAGATGTATATGCCGCCATGACAACACGAAGCTATCTGCCTTCTGTTACTGGCGACCTTGTTCGCCAACTTCGACAGGCCGACAGATCTTACGACATTATCCATATTCTCCGTTCGGCCCTGAGGCAGGAACTTTCAGCCGACGAATGGGACTATCTTCTCAGGAGCGATTCTCGTATTTCACAGGCCGTGGAAGATGTCACCGAAAGTACGAATCGTGCTCTTTGGGGCTTTCGCGATCTGATTGAAAGTAAGAAGAGTCAGCCTGTCAAAGAGAGACACTCCCCGCTTCGTGGTCAGGTGGAGAACGCCATCAAATTGGCTGAATCGACCGCGGAGGTGTTCGACCGCATGGGATTCCCGGAGAAAGCAAATGGGCTCCGTCGCACCGTTCGACTCGTCCGGCATGCATCCCAAGGTCTATTCTAAAAGTTGTTCATTTCTTCTTTCTTGAGAGGCATATATCTTCTCGTAATTACACATGAATATGCGCCTCTCTCTCCACAGCTTTACTTAAATAACACGCAACTTTCGTGGAGGCTTGACGATAATAGATTGTAGCCGTAGCGGGCATTTATAGGAGTATTGTGTGTCTATATTCAAGCCCGCATCCGCCCATAAATATCATTTCGGTAAGAGCTTCAAACGTTTAGAGGTTCGCTCAATCGTACAGTCATTTCGAGAAAGACTCGAAAAGTCGCAAATCAGTCCACAAACAGGCTCAACAGATATTTTATCAAGACTTCAAGTTCTGCAACCCCAAAGCAATTATACTGGTCCACTCGATGTCTCCGTTGGGAAAACCTGGGGAACAAATCTTGTTGCGGCCGCTCGTCGTGATGCGAAGTTTGTGCCATTTAGATTGCTCACGACCAAGGCTGAGTCTCCTTTCCCACAATTCGCCTCCGCCCAAACATCCCCTACTAGCAATAAAACCCCGCAGGCAACTCCCGGAGTTGCGGAAGCGGGGATGAAGCTGACGGGCCATCTGACGCGTGAGGATTTGACGGCTATCTCTGGAGAAGATGCGGATCAAGTGGTCGCTCGCATTTGGGAGGCCACGCCTGAAGCCATTCCTGAAATATTGGTCGAGCTGGCCCGGTCAGGGAGATTCAGCACCCTTTCGGATAGACTCATTGAAGGTCTCACGGCATATGGCCTGATGCAGGAAACAAGAGGGACACTGAGACGATATTCTAAAATGACGACACGACGTTTGGAGATGGCAATCGAAAGAATACACCCCTGGCGCACACTCCTTAAAGGGAGCGTTTTGGTCACGCGAATTCTTTCTCCCGTTGTTCACGCTCTAATGGAACTTCTACCAACTTTTGGGCTCACTCGTGAATCAGAAAATGTTCGTCGATCTTCTGAACGCATTAGAGCTGCTAACGATTACCTATTTTCGGAACCCAAGTTCAAATACCACCTTTGGGACTCTGAAATCACCAAAGGCCTTCAGGGCGACCCCTATTCACCTCTCAGAGACATAATCGTAGAACTTTACTTTGCCATGAATCATGAAAGAGTGCTTCAGTTACTCAGCAAGGCAATGGATTTAGACCTCGCCAAAGCTGACTACAAAATGATTCAGATGAGCAGTTTAAAGATCAAGGGTGCAATAAGAAACCGACTTAGACGGATTGCAGAAAAATGGTCATCACGTAACGATTTAGATGTACGAGAGGTTCAAGCCATGAGTGATCTCATCGATGAAGGAAGTCGCCTCATTGCCTTTAGAGATCGCCTAGGCATTATAGATACGAAATCGTCGGTTACAGATGAGGTGATTCATGCCGCTCGGTTGCAGTTATTATTTCTCGAGCTCTCTCGTCCTGAACGCATTTCCGATCCTCATAACGAACCTGATCCTTGGGACGACCTTCCCGGTCGATAACAAACTAAAGATTCTCTAATTCTTCTTTTTTGAGGGAGCGGATCGTCTTGTCCCAGATAGACGGTTCTGGAACTTCTTCGCCGGTTGGCGCGAACATCTGCTTAATCTTTTCGGGCGTCTCAACATCCTGAAGTATAGGCGGAATTACCCCCTCAAAGACCTGGATCACCGTGTTCGTATTCTTATCGGCGTGACCCGTATGGATATGGATTTGGCGTGCAATCAGGGTGATCGCAAAGAAGAGTGTCAGTATCCCGATAAATCCACGAATATTAAAACCGAGTTCCCAGACGTTGATCTGCGGGGCCACACGATTCGTGAGACCAAGAATAATATCGGCCATCAGAATCGCAATGATCACCGGTGCCGCGATTTGAACAGCCAACGCCAAAACCTGCCCCGACAGAGTGATAAAGAAATCCATTAATGGAAAGAGACCGGGCTGGATATTTGGAAATTCGAAGATTGGAATCAATTGATAGCTCTCAAAGACCGATTTCAGAAACAATAGATGACCTCCGAAAACCAAATAGAGAACGATCGCCATCTGAAAGAGAAGCTGACCAGAGAGAGAGCCCTGTGTTCCGAGCTGCGGAATCAGAACGCGAGCGAGCGACGCACCACGTTGGTTATCGATCATCCGACCGGCGGCATCGAATCCATAGAAGATCATCGAAACAGAGAAGCCCAGACAGAGACCAATAAATGCCTCTTTCATATAGAGGGCAAAGAGAACCAATGAATCATTCGTAATCTCGGGCGGCACTGCGGGTTTCATAAGTGGAAAGAGGAAAAACATCAGAACCATAGCGGCGCCGACCCGCATTTTTCGCGGCACTGGCTTCCCAAAGAGAAAGGGAACAATCGAAACAATTGTTAAGAGACGAATCCAGAGGAGAGATGCATAGACGATAGAAAACTCAAAATTGAGATTAATACCGAGTTTTTCAAACATGTGTTCCATAGTTGAACGTGTCTACTTGATGAAGTTGGGAAATGACGTCAGCACTGCGTTGGCATATGTCAGCAACTGAACGAGCATCCAGGGACCCGCAAGTGCCAGGGTTGTGATCACGCCGACAAGCTTCGGAACAAAGGTCAGCGTCATTTCCTGGATCTGCGTCGTTGCCTGAACAATAGAAATGGTCAGACCGACCATCAGGGCCACCGCCACAGGTGGTGCCGTGATAATCAGCGCCAAAAAGAGTGCCTGCTTGGCTATTGCAATAATAAATTCCTGCATAAGTCCCCCTACCCGGCACTAAGCGTAGCCGAGTATCAACCCCCTGACGATGATATGCCACCCGTCGACCAAAACAAAGAGAAGCAACTTAAATGGCAGCGCCAACGTGATCGGCGAAATCTGGAACATACCGAGAGAAAGCAAAATATTGGCCGTCACAATATCGATAATCAAAAAGGGCAAAAAGATCACAAAGCCAATTTGAAAGGCCTCCGAAAGTTCGCTGATAGCAAAGGCCGGTATGAGATTCAAAAAGTCATTCTCGGTGATTTTATCTCGGTCCTCCTGCACCGGCTGCATCTTTTTGGCCATATTGTAGAAAAGTGCCTGTTCCTTTGGATGAACATGCTTCAGAAGAAAAGACCGAACCGGTTCCTTTCCCTTGTCGACCGCCTTGACCAGGAGTTCCACAGAGGCCTGCGACATGAGCGGTTGGTTCGTCCCCTGATTGAGGACCTCGCCGGCGTTTCGGTAGATCTGATAACCGACGGGCGTCATAATATAGATTGTCAAAATGAGCGCCAGGCCAGTGACGACGATATTGGGTGGCACCTGCTGCGTCCCCATTGCATTTCGAATAAGGGAAATGACGACGGCCAGCTTTACGAAGGCCGTTCCCATCATGATAATGAATGGAGTCATCGCCAGGGCGGCCAAGACCATCAGTAAAACCAGCGGGCGTGAAATACCCGTATCGCCGGTTACACTTTGTGCAAAGACAGCCCCGGACATTGCAAGAACACCCAATCCAGCAACCGATGCCGCGATCCAACGCTTTTTAATAAATCTAATTATGGATTTCATTCCATCCCCCAGTTTAACGTCATTCCCGCGAAGGCGGGAATCTCATGTGTTTAATCTGGATCCTCCGGTCAAGCCGGAGGATGACGTATACTTACTGTTCTCCCATCATCCGGACGATTGCTTAATTTCTTTCCTCGACTCTACATCCTCTTTACTAAGCTCCATCACAAGATTGACGGCGTGGTCTGATCCTCCGACAAGTGCGTAACGCTGCCCTATTTTAACAAGATAAAGATGCTTGCGTTGTTCGAGACTTTGACGGGCAATGATTTCTATATATTGGCCACCGGCAAAGCGTTTCAGAAGGCCAACCTTCGGAACGGCATATTTGAGAATCACGACGGCCAGGATGCAGACAATAAAAAGGGCCCCCATCATCTTGATGAAGAGCCAGGTAAAATCAACGGCCCCAGCCTGCGTGGCCGGCGCGGTCGCCACTTCGAGTAATATTGCGAGCAATTTCTCCCCCTCCATGAGATTCCCGCCTTTCCGCCGAAGGCGGATCAGCCTTTGGCTGACGCGGGAATGACGTACGAGTCTTAACGAATCATTTTGACAATTCGAACACCGAGTTTCCCCTCGATTTCGACCAGCTCACCCTTCGCAATCAACTTTCCACCAGCAACCAAATCAACAATTTCATTTGCTGGGCGTCCAAGCTCAACAACCTCCCCAAGTTTCATGGCGGCAAGATTTTTGAGCGTAATACTTTTCTTTCCCATAACCGCAACTACCTGAACAGGTACATCGGCGGCTATATCGAGCATATCCTCTGGCTGAACCTCTTCCTCGATCTTCGGCAAATCAATATCGGTACCCAGATCATCAGCCATCTTTGGAGCTTTCTTCGACTTCGGTTCGGCCTCGGGCGACGCTTCCTCCGCATCTAAATCATCGGCCAACGGCTCCTCTTGCATAAAATCATCGAAATCTTCTGGAGATTCGAATGTCTTCTCTTCTTTTTTATCAACCATAACCACCTCTTATTCTTTAACGACTCGTTTGAGTTTGCATTTAACGGCTTTCTCAGTCTCTCCCGTCAGCGTTGAAACTATTCGTCCCGGCGCTTCTCCGATATGGATTTTCACCTCACCCTTTGCCTTCTTTCCCTTAAGCGTCAGGTCGGATTCATCGAACAGAATAACGTCACCAGCCTCAAGATCCTTGATCTCGAGCGGAGAAAGCATCGATTGGCCGGCTTCAGCCCAAACCGACGTTTTAAAAAAGCCCCATCTTGCTAACTGACGAACAAAATAGTCCTTCTCTTTTCCCACAGGTGCAACGCCCTTAGGCAAAGCGACGATCTCCTTTAACAACGAATGAGGAAAAATGAGCCGAACATAACCTGATTGATCAAAGAGTGAGACTTCCATCGTCATGATTGTTACTTTTTCACGTCCCCCAGCCAATTTCTGAAGTTCAGCTGGATCAAAAACAAATTTCTCAAAACGAAAATGGGAACGCGGCTCAGAACCAGATATCTTATAAACCTCAGACAAAACCTGTAAAATGAGGTATTGGACAACGCCCTGTTCGGTCTCAGTGAGAGGCCGCAGATCACTCATCGTCGTCTCACCACCACCCAGCAACTTGTTGATAACGAGATTGGCCACATGATGATCTATATGGATGAGAGCCTTTTGACCCACAGAGGCCAAACCCAACGAAACAACCACTGGCGATTGCGGCAGCTTAACAATCAATTCATTGAATGGAACTTGCTCAATATCTGAGAGAAAATAACGAATTTCCTGTCCAAGATGTTTCATTAGGGATTTTCGAATGACAATCCCCACTTTTTCACGAACGTCGGTCGCCGGAAAGAACTCATAAAGCGCACGAGTCAGTTCGAGCTCATTCTTGGATACTTTTTTGATTCGATCTAGTTTGAATGGTCGCGTCATCGTTTCTTCTTGGGGGTTAAGTCACCTTAATACGGCTGACGGTCACCCCTTTGGCCTCTAACTCCTCCTGAATCGCATCCGAGCTATTCTGGAAAAGATCCCGAACGTTCATATTTGAGGCCTTAAAGTGGACTTCTACCTTACCACCTTTCATAGAAACGCGCAATTGTAACCCTCTAAATATGCGCTCCCGGAGGTCAAGACGAATTTCCTTGTCTCCCTCCTTATTGACGCCCGTTTTGACGAATTTAACAACCTGATTGACAAGATTTTGGACAAATTCCTTTGAAAGATGGGTGGCCTTCTTTTCACCCGCAAGTTTTGAGGCAAATTTTGATGCCTCGGCCCCCATCAGGGCCTGTTTCCCAGCACCGAGCTTTTTCATCTTGTTAATCGCACGCTTGAAGACCGGCTGACCAAAGGCATGATGTCCTTTGCCCTGTTGTCCCTGTTGACCTTGCTGGCCACCCTTCATAAATCCCTTTCCGATGACCTTCTGGCCGGCGGCCTTACCCGATGTGCGATTCTGTTCGCCCTTTTGCTTCCCTCTCTCCTGTTCCTTATCATCATCCTTATTATCTTTATGCTCTTGACCCTGCTCGCGATGTCTGGAGACCTTGCTTTCATTTTGATCCTGACGACCTAGGCCCACCTGAACGTTTTGTGGGGCCTTCTGAAGAAGATTGGGATTCTTCTGCTGCTCCAGCGTTCGATCAAAACGAGACGGTTCTTCCTTCACCGGCGGCTTGGCAGGCTCTTCAAATCGATCCGGAATATCGAGCTTATTCGGAATGTCTTTAATTTTCTCTTTCATAACATCACCTTTTTAGATTGAGGATTCTTCACCCTTCCAACGTTTAAGCTGATGAATAGTATTACCCAAGTCATTGAGCTCACGCTCTTCCTTTCGACTGATCTCTGCTTGAATCTTCTTGACCCAAAGCTCTTTATGTTTCTCCATAACCTTAAGTTCCTTAGAGGTATCTATATATTCGCGTCTGGCCTCGGCCACTGCCTCTTCACAGTCGCGGATCACTTCCTGTTGTTCTTCGATTTCTTTCTCTTTGTCTTTCTCGTCATCTTTCAGTTTTCTCAGGTAATTCGTGTAGACGGTGCCATCGAAAATCAGAGATCCGGCCGTCATGTCACGCTTCATATCAGCACGCATTTCATGCCACCTCTGAATAATCTCTTCCTTCTCTTTAATCAGCTGCTTCTCGCGCTCTCGTGCTTCATTGAGTTCCCTGATCGCAATGGCGAGCGCTATCTCAGCACGTTTCTTCTCGTGTGCTTTAATCGTCAGCAACGCTTGCAGTCTGTATCTCTCTTTCGCCATTTAAAAACCTCTAGAAAAGATCGGTCAACATGCTGACCGTCTCATCTTTTTCAACTTTTTCTTCCACATTCTGTTTGAGAAAATTGTTCACTGCTTCGATATGTTCAATTGCATAATCGACCTTTGGATCCGAGCCCTCTTCATAGGCTCCGATCAGGATCAGATCGCGTTCTTTTTCATAATTGGCAATAATCTCTCGAACCTTTCGGGCTGCATCCCGATGTTCTTCGTCGATAATATCATCCATCACACGACTCACACTCTCGGAGACATCGATGGCAGGATAGTGGGCACGTGCCGCAAGATCACGCGACAGCACAATGTGCCCGTCTAAAATGGAACGGGATTCATCGGCTACCGGCTCATTCATGTCATCGCCGGCCACCAATATCGTATAGAATGCGGTGATCGACCCCTTGTCTGAATTACCGGAACGCTCCAAAAGTCGCGGCAATGTCGAAAAGACTGACGGCGTGTAGCCTTGTCTGGCCGGAGGTTCCCCAACGGCTAGACCAACTTCACGCAAGGCCCGGGCAAAACGCGTAATCGAATCCATCATCAACATGACGCGCTTCCCTTGGTCGCGAAAATATTCCGCAATCGCTGTGGCCACATAAGCGGCCTTCAGACGAACCAACGCCGGTTGATCGGATGTTGAAACGATTACGACCGAGCGACGCAGTCCCTCTTCGCCCAAATCGCGTTCAATAAAATCTCTTACTTCACGACCACGCTCTCCGACCAGACAGATGACATTAACATCGGCTTCAGTGTTTCGAGCGATCATACCGATCAGTGTCGATTTACCAACACCGGCGGCAGCAAAGAAACCGATGCGCTGGCCTTCACCACAAGTCAGCATTCCATCGATCGATTTAATTCCAACTGAAATCGGTCGTGTCACACGTTGACGTTTTAGCGCCTTGGGTGGATCGGCTGTTACCGGATATTCTGTTGTATACTCAAGTGGTCCATTGGTTTCGGCATCTAGCGGATCGCCCAGACCATCGAGCACACGGCCAAGAAGCTCATCGCCAACACGAACAGACAAACAATTACCGGTCGGAATAACATCGTTACCAAGTCCAATCCCCTCAAGATTGCCGAGCGGCATCAAGAGAACCTCTTGATCCTTAAACCCGACTACTTCGGCCTTGATTGGTGTCTCGTTGTGATAGGGTTGAATCAGGCAAAGCTCACCGATACGAACACCAGGGACAACGGCCTTCACAACCAAACCCGTCAGCTCGGTTACCTTTCCCTTAATGCTGTATGTCGAAATAGACGAGAGGTTGTGAAAATATTTATGAAAATCGACGCTGGGCATCTCTGGGCGCCCTGTCTTGTTGCCATCTTTTTTTGTTTCGTTCGTCATAAATCCTCATTGTTGCCAATATCGTTATCCCCATCCTATCCCCTCCAAAACCTTCCAAACCCATCTTAACCCAGGTGAACTGGGTTGGGAGAGGATCGGAAGAGCTGGGAGGGGTTAGGAGAAAATTCCTCCACTACAACTCCAAAGCTTTTCTAATAGCTTTAAGTTGTGTCTCTAATCTCGCATCGATCGTGCCAACTTCAGTCTCCACGATACATCCGCCCTGCGTAATCGCCTCATCTTCCTTAAATTGGATCCGCTTGGTACGATCAAGTTCATCTTTAAATTCAAAAGCAGCATCGCTGATTACCTTATAATCCTCAGGACTCAGGCGAATAACAATTCTCTCACCCAATGCCGACTCCAACGCCTGTTTCACAATCGATTTAATTGTGTCACTGTGTTCATGAACGGTCCGCCCGATTACTTTTTCGGCAACCATCATAACGAGCTTGATCGTATTTTCCTCGGCATTTACATAGAACTCTTCTTTCATTTTTTCAAAGGCCATCACTTGCTCAGTAACACTCGAAAGCCCTTCTTCTCGGCCTTCTTCATAACCACGCTTGCGCTCTCTTTCGAGCTCTACCTCGACCTGTGCCAAGACATCCTTGGCATCAGACTGAATCTTTTTGGCCTCAACCTGGGCCTCTTTAATAATCTCTTCGGCCTTGGCCTTGGCATCCAGGGTCTTCTTATTGAGAATGGCGCCTCGCTCGCCCACAAGATCAACCTGGGAGCGCTTGACACCCTGACGCACCTTCTCTTCCAAACCCAGACGCTTAGATAAATCTTTGCTTTTTAATACTTTTTTCTTCATATGGCCCGTCCTTTGCTCCATCATACCACACCCTCGGGAGCCTGCCAACTCTCTGCTCCCTCTGATGAATGGGCCTTGAAGTAATCCTCGGCCGGGGTTTCTGATTTGGTCTCGCCAAAATAGCGACTCAGATTCTCATCAAGAGAACCACCTTTAACCAACGTCTTGATCCGCTCCAAAATGACTTCTTTTCGTTTGTCGGTCACATCCTGAACATTGGAATCAATATGTTGATCGATATATCGTTTTAGTGTGTAGCCTAATCTCGGCTCCAATTTCTGTTTGATCAGTGGAAAAATCTGCCGATCATCATCAAAGAGTGCGCGTGAAAATGCGTTTAGACCAATATCCATTAAGAGATCGTCGGAATCGGCCTCTGTCAGATTCATTTCCAAAACCGTATATTTGGCCTCGCGAAGCAAGCTGGGTGACACATCGGTCAACGACCGAATCCGCTGTTGCAATGCACGGGCCTCATCAACCGATAAGCGATTGAAGAGGATATTCAGTGAACGATTGTCGACGCCCTTGAGGGCCATCGCCAACTCATGAACACCGAGATCTCTAAAAAATGTCAGTAGATCTTCACTCTTTAAAAAGCGTACAAAATCGAATTCGAAGGTGTCTTCATCTGGAAGTCCACCCTCTGAGATAAATTGCCGTTCAAAACGCTCCCGAATAATTTTCAGGATCGGCCCTGGAACCGCAAAGGAATCGATCAGTTGCGGCAAGCGATGCTTGATCCGTCTGGACAGGTGCTCGATAATATAGCGAACCTGTTTGGAAGGCAGGTAACGCAAAACAATTCCGATCACTCTCGGAGATTCCTTGGAGAGGACTTCGACGAGCCATGCGGGATGGATCTCTGCCAGGCCGCGAAATTCTTCTCGGGCCACCAACGATTTGAGGCGATCGACAATATAATCGACGCGGCTCTCCTCGGGGATGCCCTTCATCTCTTCAATTGAATTCATCAGCGACTCTTCTTCGCCGATGGGCCCAAATTGAGAGAGAAACGCAGCTTCGCTGCTGACATCAGCAGCGGCCAGACAGGCAACAACTTCCTGTCTGATCTGGCCTGCTTTAAACGTCATACTTGGTCTCTCCTATATTGTTATGTCGGCAGGTTACTGAATATTAGTATTCAGAACTGACTTGACCGACGATACACCTTGATCCGCTGCTTTCACCACGAGTTCTGTGACCTGCGCAAAATGAAAGACATGCGCCTGAATGGCCAAGAGTTCCTGGTTATTAAACTTCTTACCACTATACAAGATTTGATTGACCATTCCCTCCATCTGCATCTGACCATTATTCACTTCGGAAAGAAGATCGACAACCTTATTGATTCCATCCGGTTGATTAAGCCCAACATTGTAATTAGCCGTATCAATCGGAATGCCATCCGCTGAAATCGAATTAACATGATGACTTGGAAGTCCAATGTTTTGATTTCCAACGCCAATATTGGCTGCGAATTGTTCGCCGCCTTCAACGGAATTTAACATTTGCTGAAAAGGGGACACCTGGTCCTGAAAACCACCACCAACGCCGCCCATCGCCTGCTGACGATTAACATCGGTAACCGATTTTTCAATAACCTTTGCCGCTAATTTTGTGTATGCACCAACCATTTTTTCTCCAGTATGTTATTCCCCTTCAATTGCTAATTCTTCTCCCCTGGCAATGGCTCGAATACGCTTAAAGAGCAATTCCAATGCCCGGGCATGCAGTCGTGAGGTCCACGATTTTGAAAGAGAGAGTTTTTCACCGGCTTCTTCCAGCGTTTTGTTCTGGAAGTAATACATCTTAACCAGTTTTTTCTCTTTCTCTGGCAACGAATCGATCGCCACGCGCATGTGTTCTCTAATCTGTCTAAATTCTGCTTTTCTCTCCAGATCAACCTGATCTTTATCTTCCAGCTCGAATTCCTCAGAGGCATCAATTGAAATAACGTAGATCGATGCCATGCTATTAACCGTATCGATGAGCTGATGTTCATGTTCTTCGTCCTTCTCACCACTATGCTCTGATTTATAACGCATATAATCATTGGCCGCCTCTTCCATCTTGATCTTGGTATAGATGGAACGGGGAATCCAACCTGATTTGCGAAGACCGTCATAGATTGCTCCGCGAATACGATAATAGGCGAATGTTTTGAAATCGACTAGCTGAGTTTCGTCGAAACGCTTTGCGGCTTCCAAGAGACCAATGCGAGCGTTACAGATAACTTCTTCATAATCGACAGATGATGAAAGAGTCTGCGCAACGCGATTGGCAACCGATGTGGCAAAGGGCATATACTGTTCAATGAGTTCGTCGCGTCTTTTCAGTTCCTTGACTGCACTCTTCTGCTTCTTGTCTGAGATCGCCTTGCCAGCCACACGCTTCTTCAGCAACTTTTCGCGAAAATGCGATTTTGTTGTCGTCGCCTGAACCACTTTCGCCTTCTTTTTCTTGAGTGCTGACTTCGCCATCTTGTTCCCTTCAGTGCCCAAAGATTTGGCCACCGTTGGTAGTGATTGCAGAAACCATGCCAGGATGGGAGGTCACTCCCCATTGATATTTTTCTATTTAACTTATTGTTTTTATTGGTGGTATTTGATGTATTGCTTTCTGCGACGTAGCGATTATCCTCTATACTGTGCGTATATTGTGGGGAGTTTTATACCCAATACGGTCAAATTTCGTGCCAGGTGGGGAGTTCTATACCCACGTCTGACGGTATCGGTAACGATGCTCGTATCGTTTGACGGTTATCGGTTGCGTCAGCACGAAACCGCTGTACGAACAACGATACGAGCTTCGAAACCCAAACCGATTAACGATTTATTAAGAGTGTTTGCTATCGAGATGCTGCATAAACATGGCGGTTAAATTTGGACTTCTCTGAATGGCCTTCGTAACGGCCTTTACTGTCTGCTCCATGGCAAGAGGACGACTCTTGAAGAGGCTATGTTTACCAAGTGCATATGAAACAAAGCCGTAAAGAAGACGTGACGCACCTGAAGTCCATACCGGTGCCCCCGGGAAATAGGCGCTGGCTACCTTGACACCCATTTGTTGCATCAGACGACCAAGTGCTTTTTCGTCGGTATTAAGAGCAAACTGTTCACCCTCGGCAGGCGCAGTTTTCACCTTACTTTCAGGGGTCTCTTCGATTGTTGGATGAAAATTCTTTGGTCCGGATTTTTTGATTGGATTGCTCATACCCTAATTCCTCTTATATCTGGTGGGCCGAATCCATCATCATATCGTTTCTCGAATAGAGCACGTTCAGGATGTCGGCTTGTATCGATGATAATTGTCCACCACCGGGACCACCACCCATGACACCACTCATTCCAGGAAACGACACATTGGTTCCCTGATGTGCAGCCTGCTGCTGAGCCACCTTCATATAAGACTTATATTGCATCTGATCGCCGATTTTTCCAAGACCGTAAGCACCGAGTGCACCGATCATTGCCGGCGGAAAGATGAATGAAAATGGCATGGCAACCGCGCCGAGAAACTTACCGATTCCTGAAAGGAATCGCCCAAACCCACCTGGTTTTTTCTGATGTTTCATGAAGGGATCTTGACCGCTGACCATTCGCATTTGATATTTGACCATGTCTGGTTTTACCGGTTTGAAATCCACTCTTTACTCCTTATAAAAACTTTCCTTCACTATTAGTATCGGCAACCGCACTCCCTGAAGTTGCGTCCAATCACCCAAAATTATACCACAAAATAGACACCGGGGTCAGACCCCTTTATCTATTTTATTTTTAAATAAATTCAAGCACTTAGAAGATATTCCTGTTAGACAAATAGACAAAGGGGTCTGACCCCGGTGTCTATGCCTGTGGCTCTTCGGGGAATTCATCACCCTCGCCGGCCCCGAGTTGTGGGGTTTCGTGAGCGACTTCACCCTCTAAAAGCGGCCCCTGGGAACCCTCTGACAGGGCCTGAAATTCCTGCTTCATTCGTGTCGTCCGAATCACATTTACAACCAGAATGGCCGAAATAATGATCAAAATGCAGAAGAATATCGATAGATAGATCTTGAGACGGGTTGCCGACTCCTTTGATACCTGAATCCCGGCAACCGATGCGAGCCCAGACGCCACCTTTGCCTCTTTCTGTTCCTTTTTCGTTGTTTCGGGAAGAATCAACTTCCCACGTGACCCTTCACCTTCTGATGGCCGATTCAGGTAACTAATAATGACGGAGACATCGCGCGCATTTAAATCCTCGACGGAGTTAGCGACAAACTGTTGAAGCTTTGACTCGGTCAACTGTGACACAACCTCTTCATTCGGTTTTATCTTAATGATCACCGATGCAGTCGGACGCTTATCGTCGTCTCCGGAAAACTCTTCAGGTGTCGGAATATTAATAACAACATCGGCATCGACAACTTCGGGAATTCTCTCCAGACTATTGATGATTTCACCCTTCATGGCCAAGAGAAAGCGGGCCTTCTGTTCATCGGGTGTTGGAATCAACCCCTTGTCTTTATAAACGCCGGAAAGACCCATTTCACGCTTTCTTGGGAGGTTTCTGCGAACAAGAATCTGTCGAGCCTCGGCCAGCTTATCCTCATCGACAGCAACATTCCAGGAGACCTCATTTTGGACCATCTCTTTTTGTTTCACGGCCTTGATTCCGGACTCATAGAGAACCACAATGATTTCATTGGCATCTTCCTCGGTCAAATTATGATAGAGAGCTGTTTTCTTACAGCTCGCAACGAAGACAAATAGGATTACAAGCAGACTAACGCTTGCGACGAGACTTCTTTTGTTTTTCGACATACTCACGAACCTCCTCGTGTCCGGAGAGCATGTTGGGATCAAATCCCTTGTCAATTGCATCGAGCAGAGCTCGAGCAAAATCACCTGCACGCCCCTCTGGATCTTTTTTGGCCACTCCCTTTAATTCCTTAACCGCCTCTTTTTTCTTTCCCAAAAAGAAGAGAGCCTCACCCATATAGGCCTGAGCATAGAAACTTTCTGGATTAATCTTGAGTGCCTTCTTATATTTTGTCGTGGCCTGAGAGAATTTTCCACGGCAGAATTCAACGGAACCAAGGGCTACGATCGGAATTTCACTGTCGGGAGACATAATCGAGATTCCCTCAAAGACCTCTTTTGATTCCTTAAAACGCTGCATGCCCAGTAAAATATAGCCGGCCTCCATCATGAGACCTAGATACGATCTGTCGACTTCGATCATGACCTTCCCCCTATAAAGAATCCCCGTGAATCATC
>CAYWXY010000042.1:0-16376 GCA_964462555.1 uncultured Pseudomonadota bacterium
TTGAGGCTGGTTAAAGAGATGAAGCGAGGGCGCGACGGCGACATGCGGTGGCGACCATGGCTCTATCGTGTGGCGGGCAACTGTGCCATCTCTCATCTCAGACGCCAGAAGGTTCGTCGGCTTTTTCTCGCGGGTGCACGGTGGGAAGGACAGGACGAATCGAAGACGCCGCATCAAATGATGGAAAGAAGTGATGAAGGGCGGCGAGTGAAAGAGGCGGTTATGCAACTCGGAGAGAAACATCGATCGGTGTTGGTGATGAGGATCTATCAAGAAATGCCGTACCAAGAAATTGCTGAGGTCCTTGAGATAAATATTGGGACGGTTAAATCAAGGATCAATGAGGCGAAGAGTAAGATTCGGTCACTGTTGGAGGATTAAGATGGTAAATGAAACAAACTTTAAATCATGGCAGGTTCCAGAGTTGACGGGACAGGAGAAAAATGAACTGCTCCGAAATGTGGAGGATGCCTTTCAGGAAAAGAGGCGTTTTCAGTTTCGGTGGGTTTCGGTGGCGATGGCGGCCGTTTTGGTTCTGGTTGTTTCGCTCTGTGTTGTCTTTCTGAAAGAGAATGCTATCGATCATAAACTCTCTGTTGTTCAGTCCCTTTTGGAAAAAGAAGTGGCTCGTCATCGGGAGTATATCTATTTTGTTGAGAAGACGCCAATGGAACGCCGGGAAGAGGAGGAAGTTAATGAAAAAGATTTTCACAATTAGTTTGGTTGGGATGATTTTGTTGTCTGGGATTAGTGTTGTCTTTGCGGGTCACCCCTGTGCGGAGTCGAAACAAATTTGGAGAGACCGTTTAATATATGATGCTGCTGTTCGAAAGAAGCGGGGGACGATGAAACGGCAGTTGGCCGCCTATCGTATTCAGGATGCGGAGTTGGATGAGGCGATGGGGCGAGTCGAGGAGATGATTCTGGTGGCGGATAGTGATGCGAAGGAAGAGGACCTCTGGACGGAGTACAATTTGCTCGATGAAAAGCGAAATACACTGAGGGATAAACGGATGGCTCATTGGAATGAATATTATAAGCTGACGACGGAGCGGTCTCGGGTTAAGACTAAGATGAAAAAACAGGATCTTCAGAAACATTATGAGTGTGTTGTTAATGATACGCTTAATGGGAAGTTGGGTGATTTGACGGCCGCGCTTGAAAAGAGCAAGTATAGTCCGGCAGATGTTGCGGAATTTAAGGCGTTGACAGAAAAGAGACGTGGGTTAATCAAAAGTGTGGAGGCGTCGTACGAGAAATATCAGGAAAAGATCGATGGTCTGGGTGTGAAGATTTTGGATGTTGCTGCAAGGGAGGAGGCCGTAATTGAGGAGGAATTTTTCTTAGATGAGGAAGCTGAACGGCTCTATACTGATCTATATGATGAATTTCACGATTGGCGGGCGAAACTCAAGGACTATTCGGCGGAGCTGGCCAAGACATCTGAGGAGTTGATGCATTTTACCGAGGTCTTGAAATAGATTTCATCGTGTAGTATGTCTTCGCATTATGAAGATTCATGAATATCAAGCCAAAGAGATCCTTAAACAATATGGTGTGCAAGTTCCCGAGGGGGGCGTGGCCTTATCGGTTGACGAGGCGGTCGCTATAGCTTCAAAGCTTGGCGGCCGCGTTGTCGTGAAGGCGCAGATTCATGCGGGTGGTCGCGGTAAGGGCGGCGGCGTGAAGCTTGTGTCGACCGTCGACGAGGCGCGTGCCGTTGCTGGTGAGATTTTTGGGATGCAGCTCGTGACACATCAGACGGGGCCGGAGGGGAAGAAGGTGCACAAGCTCTTGGTCGAGGAGGCGTGTGATATTGATCGCGAGATTTATCTCGGGATTACGCTTGATCGATCTTCGGCGCGGCTCGCGGTAATTGGCTCTCCCGAGGGTGGTGTTGAGATCGAGAAGATTGCGGCCGAGGAGCCGGAAAAAATCTTCAAGTTTGCGATTGATCCTGATGTTGGTTTGGAGGCGAGTGATGCGAGCAGCCTGGCTTCTTCGTTGGGGTTGAACGGCCCGTTGTCCGATAAATTTGTTTCGTTTTTGAGTGCTCTTTATGAGGCTTACGTCTCTTCGGATGCGTCGTTGGCCGAGATTAATCCATTGGTTGTTACAAAGGGTGGCGAGTTGTTGGCCTTGGATGCGAAAATTAACCTGGATGACAATGCGTTATATCGTCACGAGGATTTGAAGGCGATGATGGATCCGGACGAAGAAGATCCGGCGGAACTTGAAGCGAAGAAATTTGATCTCAGTTATATTAGTCTCGATGGAAATATTGGTTGTATGGTGAATGGTGCGGGACTCGCGATGGCGACGATGGATATCATTAAACTCCACGGTGGCGAGCCGGCGAATTTTCTTGATGTGGGCGGTGCGGCGACGAAGGAAAATGTTTCGGAGGCATTTAAGATTATTCTTGGTGATGCAAATGTTAAGGCAATCTTGGTTAATATCTTTGGCGGGATCGTGAAGTGTGACATGATCGCCGAGGGAATTACGGCGGCAGCGCAGGAGCTTGATGTGAAGGTGCCGTTGGTCGTGCGTCTGCAGGGAACGAATGTTAAGGAAGGACGACGGATCATTGGTGAGTCGGATCTGAATATTGTTTCGGGTGAGACGCTGGATGATGCGGCAAAGAAGTCTGTTGAGGTTGTGAAGTAGGAGACGTTATGTCGATTTGGATTGATAAAAATACGAAAGTTATTGTGCAGGGAATCACCGGAAAAACCGGACTCTTCCATGCGGAGGCGTGTTTAAAGTATGGAACTCAGGTTGTCGGGGGTGTGACGCCGGGGAAGGGTGGTCAGAAGGTTCTTGGTCTTCCCGTTTTCAATAGTGTGGCCGAGGCGGTCGACGCAACAGGTGCGAATGCGACCGCGTTGTTTGTGCCGCCGAAGTTTTGTTATCAGGCACTGATTGATGCGATCGATGCGGAGTTGGATATTGCGGTTTGCATAACCGAGGGTGTGCCGACGCTCGATATGGTCAAGGTGAAGCGGTATCTTGAAGGAAAGAAGACACGGCTCATTGGTCCGAATTGTCCGGGTGTCATCACGCCGGGCGAGTGTAAGATCGGGATTATGCCGGGGCAGATACACAAGAAGGGCAAGGTTGGGATCGTGTCGCGGAGTGGGACGTTGACATACGAGGCGGTCGATCAGGTGACGCGGATTGGGCTCGGGCAGTCGACCTGCGTCGGGATTGGCGGCGATCCGGTGCCGGGTACCAATTTTGTCGATTGCCTGGAGGCGTTTGAGCGTGATCCCGCGACCGAGGCCATTGTGATGATTGGCGAGATTGGCGGGTCGGCCGAGGAAGAGGCGGCCGCGTTTTACAAGAGCGAAATGAAGAAGCCGGTTGTGGCGTTCATCGCGGGCCAGACGGCGCCGCCCGGGAAGCGGATGGGACATGCCGGCGCAATCATTGCCGGCGGAAAGGGAACAGCCGCCGAAAAGATCGCGGCCCTCAAAGCCGCCGGCATCGCCATCAGCGAAAGCCCCGCCACCATCGCCATCACCCTGTCGAACACCCTTAGGGTGTAAGTTTTATAAGACGTTTGATTTTAGCTAAGTGTCGTTGATCATCTATTTGTTCAAGAACAAACTTTTCATATTCTGCAGGATTAATTGTTAAGATATCATTGTATTTACAAAGACATTTATCTTCAGGAATTCTTTGAAGATATTCGTTGTAAGATGAGTATTTCCAGTTTTCAGGTTTTTCGGTGAGGTAAGCTGTCGTTGGATTTAGATGGATATACCTTGTTAAATGAATAAGTTGATCTTCATCTTTGATTCGGATATTTTGAAAAACAGATTCCCAGAGACGTCCTTTTCTTTTGTATTTTATATTAAAGAAGCGGCTATATCCATTCAAAACATTGCTCATATATTTTGATATTCCATTTTCAAGCAGCTGTTTCAGGATTAAGTGAAAATGGTTTGGCATCAAACAATGGCAAATGATTTGAACTAAATTTGTTGGTGTTTTTCCGGATGGAAGATAGGTTTTTTTCGGTATTTTAGATAATGAATACCTTGTTGGGGGGGAAGCGTTCTGATAATATCGTAATAATTCTAACATGCGATCGTAGTCTGAAAAGTTCTTGTAAATTGTAAGTTCGCCAATGCTTCTTGAAAAAATATGATACGTATGTCCTGTAACAAGAGGTTCTTTTCTGTGATTCATATATCTGCTCCTTTCTGATTAGCACCCTAAGGGTGTTAACAGTGTTCGCAATAAATGTGCCAGGTGGCGGTTTTATTTTAACCTCTTGATATCTAACGATTTGCAGGGATATTTGGGTTTTGGTAATCGTGTCGTTGTTGTTCGAAAATAGGACAGAGGTGATTCATTTACACCCTAAGGGTGTAAATTAATATCGTTGACCGGGAGGGGGGGAGCTGATAGAGGTCCCCCATTATTTAACGGTATTTGTTCTGAAAGGAGATCGTATGGCAGTCGAGAAAACACTCGCAATTATTAAACCGGACTCTGTGAGGAAGGGTATTATCGGCGAAATCACGGGCCGGATTGACAGTGAAGGGCTTAAAATTGTTGCGATGAAGATGATGCATATGGATAAGGGCCGGGCAGAGGGCTTTTATGCCGTCCACCAGGATAAGCCCTTTTTTGGGTCGCTTGTTGAATTTATGACGTCCGGGCCATGCGTTGTGATGGCGCTGGAGGGCGAGGGTGCGATCAATAAATGGCGCGAGGTGATGGGTGTCACAAATCCTGAAGAGGCCGCCGAGGGAACGCTTCGACGTGACTATGGTACCGACATTCAGAACAATGCTACCCATGGTTCAGATGCACCGGGAACAGCCGAATTTGAGATTGGGTATTTCTTTGAACCCCAAGATATCGTGGAATACGATTGGGATTAATCAGATCCAGCCTAACCCCGCCCCTAACACCGTGTTCGGGGCTTTTTTTGCGCCACAAAACCACCCGGGGCATATATTGGTAAGGGTTTGACAAGGGGGGGGCGATTTAGTAAGTGGGGAGGCCGCGAACGGAAGATGATAACTAGCGGGAGTTGCATAGTGGTAGTGCTCCAGCTTCCCAAGCTGGTAGTGGGGGTTCGATTCCCCTCTCCCGCTCAAAAATCCCGGCACCGTTTTTAAACGATGCCGGGATTTTCGTTGGTCGTTTCTTGTTGTTCGTAGTTAGTTTGCTCGATGTTCGTTTAACCACTTGTTATTGCTTGATTAATTCGCTGTTCTGATTCCCAAAAACCACGCAACATTCATGGCCGCCTGCCGATAGCTAAGTGCGCGATTTGACATTGCGAATCGTTCAAAAATTGAGTATGGAGGTCTATAGTGTTTATCAAGCAAATCATCGTTCTTGTTGCCCTTTTTACGCTCATCGGTTGCGGCGGTACAGCTAAGCAGCCTTTTGACTTCGAAAATCTTCCCGAGGGTTTGGATGCCTCGATTTCGGCCGGTTCGACGTCCGATATTGCGGCCGCAACTGAGGTCATCATCAAGGACATCTTGTCGTCACAATTGGCGATCTGTCATGATCTTCTTGCGACAACGGCCGCGAGTTCTTCCAATAAACATTGGTCGATCGATCTTCCAGAACACTTTTTGACCGGAACGATTGCAGGCGAAACAATTTCAGATGGTTTTGCCGATGCAACGCTTATTTCCAATCAGGTTCAGTTTGATTCACACAACTCGACCGATTATCGTGGCTATAGTGTCACAAAAAAACTGATCATCGATGGGGAGACCGAATGGTCGCTAATCGGCAATCTCTCTGCTCTTACGCTCGATGAGATGTCTTTTAGTCTGGAGTATCGTTCCGATGGCTCAGTTGAAATATCGGGCGGCCTCTCGACCGATGTTGAATACGCGATGGTCATTGTCTTTGAGGGGAAAAATCTTTCTAACTATTTTGAACAGGTTGGAAATTATCAATCTTCCGAGATTGCTGGAACGGTTCGTGTAAATAATGGGGAAACAGAGTGTTCGCTTCTGGGGAATGCGGAATCACCACTCTTGAAATGTCGCTAGGTAAGTTGTAAGTTATAAGTTATAAGTTATAAGTTGTAAGTTATAAGTTGTAAGTTGTAAGTTTTTTTTGGGGGGAGTCATAGTGAGAAGTCGTCTTGTATCTTTTGCCGTAATTTTTTTCTCTATCATTCTTATTACACCACAAGCGTTCGCCACGCACCAAGATGAGGCCTCGTCCAAGGATGAGATGGTCGAGGTGAGTAAAGATCCATCGACCGGTCAGGAGGTTATCCAGCCCGAAGCTGATCCAATACTTCAGGTACAGCCAGAGGGGCGAGAGGGAAGGAAGCTAGAGAAAACAACAGAAGATAAGCTAAAGGAACTCGAAAAGAGGATGAAGGCCTTTGAGGCAACGACTGTCACAAGGGAAGAGGTGACCGGTCACGTCTTTAACTACTTCAAGGGTTTTGAGTTTCGTTTTGGCATCACCGGTGTTTTGCAAAACTCATTTCGAAACGATGGCAATTCTCCCCAGGGTGACCAGCTAGACGGAAGTGGCACGCTCGATCTGGTTATTGCCCGCCAATTTTTTGATCATGGTCTGGGGCTGGTTCACTTCGAGGCCGGTGCCGGAAACGGTCTCAATCAAATCTCAATATTTAACGCGCTTCTCTTTGGTCAGGTAAATAGGGATGCTGCACCGCAGGCAAGGCGTCTGGAGGTGCCAGAGGCTTATTATGAAGGCAACTACTTGGACGGCGCATTTGTCTTTACACTCGGCATGCTCGATTCGACCGTTTATTTTGATAACAACAATTTTGCGAATGACGAGACCACGCAATTTTTGAATGGTGGTTTTAAAAATAGTACGGTGTTTGAATTGCCCGGCCCAGCCTTTGGCGCGCAGATTACTGGGGTTCCCGTGGACTGGTTCTATATCAAAGGGGGTGTCTTTGATGCCTCGACGACCGGTTACGATTTAGAGGATAATGTTTTTTGGGCGGTTGAAGCGGGTTTCACGCCAAAGTTTGGCGAGCTGAATGGAAACTATCGTGTCTATGTCTGGCAAAATCGGAGCGCTCATGTCAATTTGAATAACGGACGAACCAATGACTATGGAATGGGCGTCGGCGTCAGTATTGATCAACTTGTTACAAAGTGGTTTGCTCTTTTTGCCCGTGGTGGTTATCAGAGCCCGTCCATCTACCCAGTCAAGATGGCCTTCTCCGGCGGCATTGCGTTGCTCGGCAATCTCTATGGCAGGGAGCACGATCGACTCGGTATCGGTTACGGTGTGGCGATCAATAACGGTAAGTTTGCCAGGGGGAGAAACGAACAGGTCATTGAGGCCTTCTATCGTCTTGCAGTGGCCAAGGGGCATGTCGGGATTAGCCCCGATGTTCAGTTTATTATCCATCCGAGTGGTGCGTATGGTGTGAAGAATGTTATCGTCGCCGGTATCCGCGCTCAGGTTGATTTCTAGGAGAGATTTTGTCGAGGGGGAGTGATGTTTCTGAGGTCGTGGAATAAATATAGTATTCGGTTTGGCGTCATGCTCGTTGTGATTGTTTTTCTTGTGGAGCTGAGTGCTATTTCTCTTGTCCATTATTTTTCTCCAAATCTTTCGGAATTCGCTCATGTCATACTTGTGAGTTTCGTCTTAATTCTGGTTCTTCTCCCCGTTCTCTACTTTTTCGTAATCAAAAAAATGGTGACGTTGGTGCGCGACAATGAGAGATCGCGAGAACGTCTTGAGGAATTTTCTCGTGCAGTCGAGCAGAGTCCTAGCATGGTCGTGATTACTGATCTGGATGGTAATATTGAATATGTGAACCCAAAATTTACTGAAATTACTGGTTATGCTCCAAAAGAGGTCATTGGGAGAAACCCTCGCGTCTTGAAGTCAGGCGATCAGCCAACAGATTTCTATAAGGAACTCTGGGAAACGGTGACCGCAGGCGATGAGTGGCGTGGCGAATTTCATAACAAAAAGAAGAATGGTGAACTTTACTGGGAATTTGCCTCTATTTCCTCCGTAAAGAATGAAGATGGTCAGCCCACGCATTATTTGGCTGTCAAAGAGGACGTGACCGAACGCCGGCAAAGTCAGGATCGTCTGTCATGGTTAGCCTCCTTTCCTAATCTGAATCCCAATCCGATCATTGAGACCGACTATCTCGGGGAGATTACCTACTTGAATCGGTCCGCTCGTATCAATTTTCCGGGGATTAGTCGTGATGGAAAAAACAATCCCATTATCAAGAGCATCTTGGCCTTCCGCGATCATTTTGAAAAAGGCCGGAACACGTATCTCATCGATGAAGTTGAAATTGACAATCGGATTTATGAATTCCATACGTCATACATACTGGATAGTCGGGCGATTCGTTCGTATGTTTTAGATGTTACGCAGAGGAAACGCGTTGAGTCGATGAAGGATGAGTTTGTAAGCGCAGTTTCGCACGAACTGAGAACTCCGCTCGCAATCATTGAGGGAAGTATTTCGCTCGTTCTTGATGGAGTCATCGGTGATCTAAACAAGAAGCAAAACAAAATGCTCGGTAATGCCAAGGAGAGCATCCATCGTTTAATGCGGATCATCAACGAACTTCTTGATATTTCGAAAATTGAGGCGGGCAAGATCGTTATGAATCGCGAGGCGTTCAATTTGGTTAATCTCGCCAAACAGGCGGAGGCCTTTTTTGCGCCTAGAATCAATGAGAAAGGGCTTGACCTGAAAATGGAGGCATCCAGTGAGAATGTTCAAATTTATGCCGATCAGGATAAGGTCATGCAGATTTTCACCAATCTCATCGGAAATGCCATTAAGTTCACCGATGTTGGTCAGATTGTTGTCACAGTGAAAGATGATAAAGATGCTGTTGTCTGTTCTGTCTCGGATACGGGCGTTGGAATACCGAAGGAAGATATTGACACTGTCTTTGTAAAGTTTAAACAAGTTGGTCGTTCCGTGGGTGAAGGGGAGAAGGGGACAGGGCTCGGTCTTTCGATTGCGAAGGGTTATGTTGAGATGCATGGCGGAGAGATATGGGTGGAGAGTGAGTCGGGCCGGGGTGCAACGTTCTCTTTTAAAATTCCAAAATATACAGCGACAGCACTTCTTAAGGAAGAGGCCTCACGCGCCATTCAGGAGGCGGCAAAGGCAGGCCTCAAGACCTCTCTTGTTATGATTTTGCCCGATTGTGATGATTTTTCTGGGACCAAGTGTGATGATATACGAATGGATTTGAAGGGGGTTATGAAAGAGAATCTTCGTCGTGCAGGTGATTCCCCGTTTGTCGATTCAGATATTATGGCTGTTTTACTTCCGGAGTGTAACGAAAAGGGGGCTCAGGACGTTGCTCGCCGACTGGAGAGTGCTTTTAAAAAATATTTTGAGGAGAAGGGTTTCTCTGATTCAATGGTCTTTCATCTGAGTACAGCAACGTATCCCGATAATGCGACTAGCGCTGAAGAGTTGATTACGGTTGCGCGGAAAAAAAAGGAGAACTAAAAATGCCTTATAAAAATTATATGGAAGAGGTCGTGTTTCATGAGCTCCGAGACATCATCGAAGAGCTTGATGTCTGTAAGTGCGAACGCTGTAAAGAAGATGTGGCGGCCTGGACGCTTAATCGACTTCCCTCCAAGTATGTCGTGACCGATCTGGGCTACGCCTATACGAAACTCAATCAGCTCAAGTCACAGGCCAAGGCCGATGTTATTGTATTTTTGATGCAGGCGGCGGAGATTGTGAAGGAGAGCCCGAGGCATTAAACGATGACAGATGTTTATCTTGAAAAGATATTGGGTGTTGTGCACAGGAAAAGGGGTTTGGACTTTGCGCTTTATAAGCGGCGGTTGCTCACTCGCCGTGTCATGGTGCGGGTTCGGGGCACAGATAGTAAAGATTTTGAGACCTACCTTGAGGTCCTGAAAAAGGATCCGGAAGAGATCGACCGCTTGCTCGAGGTTCTTACAATTAATGTTACTGAATTTTTTCGGGACTCTCATGTCTTTGATGTGATCGAAAAGAAAATAATTCCGGAAATCGTTCGAAAAAAACGGCTGGGTGGTACGCGTAAAATCCGAATCTGGAGCTGTGCCTGTTCGTCAGGCGAAGAACCCTACTCGATTCTCATGATGTTGGTTGAATATCTTATGGCCAGTTTTGATCAATTCGACATCACCATTATCGGTACCGATATTGACAATGGAGCGATGGCAAAGGCCCGAGAGGGCGTCTTTGAGGCCTCTCAGTTTGCAAAACTTAAGCCCGGGCGAAAAAAATTGATCGACAAATATTTTTATGACATGGGGAATGAACGTTATTGGATTCGGGAACGATGGCCACCCTATCTTGATATTCGGTTTCATGATGCGATATCGTATCCACCGTTCGAGGATATTGATGTTGCCTTTTGCCGAAATTTTTTAATGTATTTGGATAGGGACCTACAGAGTCAGGTGATTCACAATCTTTGGGAGTCGTTAAATGAGGACGGCTTGTTAGTCTTGGGAAATGTCGAATCACTGATTGGTGATACGCGGGATCTCTTTGAGGATTTTGACAGTACAACACGGATTTACCGGAAATTGAAAACGTAAAAAGGAGGACATTATGAAGAAGGTCATTTGTGGGTTGTTTATTGTCGTTTTTCTGGGTGCGACCCAGTTAGCCTATGGGGGGCATCCCAGCAAGGTCGGAGGTATAACGGCTGAAAAGGCGATGACGCTTCTCAAGGATGGGAACCAGCGATTTGTTTCGGGGAAGATGAAACATCCGAACATGAAGGCCGCCCGCCGGAAAGAGACGTCGAGCAAGGGGCAGCATCCTTTTGCGACGGTTATCGGCTGTTCCGATTCGCGTGTTCCTGTGGAGACGGTCTTTGATCGGGGCCTTGGCGACATCTTTACGATTCGTGTGGCCGGTAATGTCTGTAATGTCGATGAAGCGGGATCGATTGAGTATGGTGTGGAGCATCTTTCAACGCCTCTCTTCGTTGTTCTCGGGCATACGCAGTGTGGTGCGGTGACCGCCGTTGTGGATGGGGCTGACGTGCATGGAAATATTCCCAAGCTTGTGGCGAATATCAAGCCGGCCGTGGCACAGGTAAGAAAGGAACAACCGGATCTTAAGGGTGAGGCCCTTATTGAGGCGTCGATCAAATCCAATGTCTTCCAGACGATAGAAGATCTCTTTAAGAGGAGCCCAGAGATTCGCGCGTCGGTTCGAGATAAGAAGGTGGTCGTTGTTGGTGCGGTCTATGATATTGGGAGTGGTAAGGTCGAGTGGTTGGGAGGCCATCCTGACGAGGAAAAGCTTATTATGCGACGGTAAGGGTGGCGCTATTGTTGATTTTGGGATGGAATCGCCGCATGGACTGTGATAGGAGGGTAGGGTTTATACGTACTTTACTGGGTTCACTGGGTTAATAAAAAAAAGGGGGGGGTATGGGTTCAAAACGGAGTTTTTTTAAGGGGTTGCAAGGGAAGCTCATGACCTGGTTTTTGGTCTTGTCGATCATTCCGATCGTGGTGGTTGGTGCGATTGCCTATTTCAATTCCAGTGCTAGCCTCCATAGACAGATCGCTAATCAACTTGAATCAGTTGAACATCTGAAAGGTGCGCAGATCGAGGACTATTTTAGGGAAAAGGAAGAGGCTGTTCATGCTCTCGCGAATATACCGATTATTTCGGACGAGCTGGAGATAATGGAAAAAATGTGGGAGGCCTCCGGTATGGAACTCTCTCAATTTGTTCGGAGTCCGGAGTATATTGCGGAGGCTAAAAAACTCGATCAGTTCCTGAAGACCTATGTAAAGGATCTTCACTTCTACGATGCCTTTATTTTAGATCATCGTGGAGATCTTTTGTTTAGTGCGTCGCATGAGGCCGATTTCGGGACCAATTTGGTGACGGGAAAATATAAGGATACCAATTTGGGTAGGCTTGTCCAACTCATTCTCAAGGAGGGAAAGGCTCATCTCACCGATTTTGAGAGGTATGCGCCGAGTAATGATGCCCCAGCGGCCTTCATTGCCCAGCCGATCCTTGAGGCGAACGGTGAGCTTCATGGTATTGTTGCCGTGCAGGTTTCAATCGAGGATATTGATCATAATTATGCAGTCGGACGAGGGTCTCGGTGAGAGCGGGGAGACATATATTGTCGGCGAAGATTTTATGCTTCGTTCGGATCTTCGGCATGTGAAGGAGTCTACGATATTAAATCCCTCCTATGTGATGGATACGGAACCTGTCAAAAAGGCCCTGGCGGGTGGCCATTTTGAGGGGATTGATAAAAATTATCTGGGTGAAACTTCCTTGACGGCGACGGCTCCGATTAAGGTCAAGGATGAGCACTGGGTGATTGTTTCTGAGGTGGCTGAGCATGAGGCCTTTGCGTCGATCAATGCCCTTCGGAACTGGATTATTCTGGTTATGATTATATCGGTTGTCTTGGTCGCGTTGATCGCCATCTATATTGCTCGGTCGATTGCCAATCCGGTCATGGAGATGGCCGATGTATCACAGAAGGTTGCTGCGGGGGATTTGACGGTTTCGATTGAGGTGAAGTCAGATGATGAGGTGGGCGATATGGCGAAGGCCTTCCGAAATATGGTGGTGACGCTTCGTAATGTTGTGTCACAGATTCTCAATGCCTCGGAGCGTGTCTCATCATCCTCACAAGAGCTCTCGTCATCAGCGCAGGAGATGAACGCCACGGCCGAAGAAGTTTCCTCGACGGTTCAGCAGATATCGAAGGGGACGGAGACACAGGCGCAGAAGGTTGATGATACGCAGAAGGTGATGGAGCGGATGGCGTCTTCTGTGGAGCAGGTGTCGAAGAGCGCACAGGATGCTGCCGGTCAGGCAATTCGCGCCTCTGAGACCGCACAGGGCGGTGGTAAGGCGGCCCAGGAGGCTCAGGAAAAAATGAATCGGATCTCTCAGGTTGTTTCTGATTCAGCATCGGGCGTTCGGAAGCTCGGGGAGCGGTCTGATCAGATTGATGAGATTGTGAATGTGATTACCGATATTGCCGACCAGACAAATTTGTTGGCGCTGAACGCCGCTATTGAGGCGGCCCGTGCCGGTGAGTATGGTCGCGGTTTTGCGGTTGTGGCCGAAGAGGTTCGGAAGTTGGCAGAGGCGTCAGCCAAATCGGCCGATGAAATTGCGAAACTGATTAAGGATGTTCAGAAAGAGACGGGTGAGGCCGTTGAAAATATTGAGGGTGCATCAAAAGAGGCTTCAGAGGCAAACGAGATTGCGAGCCGTCTGGGTGGTGGACTCACGGAAATTATCAAGAATGCCGAGTCTGTGGCGACGATGATTGAGCAGGTCTCTGCATCGAGTGAGGAACAGGCGGCTGGTACCAAGCAGGTCTCTCAGTCGGTTTCGGATATTGCGGCGGTTGCCGAAGAGACGGCATCGGCCACGGAAGAGGCCTCTGCCTCGACAGAGGAGATGACGGCGTCGATGGAAGAGATGGCAGCTTCAGCCCAGGAGCTTGCGGATATGGGGATTACGCTCCGTGAGTTGGTTGGGAAATTCAAGGTGGGTGATTATGACAAGGGAATCTCCAAGGCGCCCAGCGTGGTGGAGCCGGCAAAGACGGCAAAACTGAGGCAGCAGGCGGTGATGATGAAGAAGCGTCTCAAGGATATCAAACAACATGGTGCGAAACGAACGTAAGGGTTGGGGGGATATATGGGAGAGCGTTTTAGTGGTGGGGAATCCAAGCATGCCGGAGAGGTTCAGCTCGTGATTTTTCGTCTGGCGGGCGAGGAATTCGGTATGGATATTTCGCAGGTTCGGGAGATTATTCGGATGCAGGATGTTACGCCGATGCCAAAGGCGCCCCAGTTTATTGAGGGTGTGATCAATCTGCGTGGCCAAATTATTGCGGTCATGGATCTTGCGAGTCGGTTTGCCCTCGACAAATCCGAGGTGACTGAAAAAACACGAATCGTTGTCACTGAGGTGTTGGAAAACACGGTCGGATTGATTGTGGATGAGGTTCCAGAGGTTCTCAGAATAGCCGAAGAGAGCATTGATCCAACGCCTGAAATGATTGAATCGCAGGTTCATTCTGATTTTATTCGTGGCGTTGGGAAGCTCGAGGATCGAATCATTATCATTCTTAGTTCCGATAAGATTTTGACCTCCGATGAGGTTAAGCAAATGGGTCAGGTTAAACAGCCGGCTCAGGGAGCCGAGGCGTAGGTAAAGGGGATTTGAATGCCCAAAAAGAAAGTACCGAAAAAGAAGGTGTCTAAAAAGAAGGTGCCGAAAAAGAAGAAGGCCACGATTGTTCAGAATGTCACTTCAAGTGCCGATTTTATCGAACGACGTCGAGCGGCCCGACTCGATATTCCGCTCAAGCTGAACTATACGATTATTGAAGACGATGACTTGAGGGGTGGCGTGACGAAGAATGTCAGTGCCGGAGGATGTTTGCTTCTTGTTTCAGATGAGATCCCGATTGAGACACGGTTAGAGTTGGAGCTTTTTCTGGGTAGTTCGGAGGCCGAGTCGTTGAAGCTCATTGGTCGAGTGGTTCGGCTCAACCGTGAAGAGGGTGGGGTTTTTGAGTATGGTATTTCATTTGACGATATCGGGCGAGAGGCCAGGCGTCTCTTTGCCGATTTTTGTTTTGCGAAGATGTATGAAATGATTGGCTTGAGCGATTGGCCGACTGAAAGACAAAAGAAGGAGGAGAAATAATGGCTAAAAAGGCAAAGATATTGATTGTCGACGATGCAATATTCATGCGGCGAATGCTTTCGGATATTCTTAAAGAGGACGGCCACAAGGTATTGGCGGAGGCGTCAAATGGTAGAGAGGCCGTTGAACAATATAAGAAATTCAAGCCCGATATGGTGACAATGGATATTATTATGCCTGAGATGGGGGGAATAGAATCGGTCAAGGAGATTATGGAATTTGACCCCAATGCCAAGGTTTTAATGGTCAGTGCTATGGGACAGCAACAGCTCGTTGTTGAAGCGATACAGGCCGGTGCCAAGGATTTTGTTGTCAAGCCATTTGAGTCGTCGCGCGTACTTAGTGCTGTTGATAGATTGCTTGAAAACCAATGATGGTTCTTTGATTTTCTATTTACAGGTTTGTTAGGGGAAGAGATGTCTCGGATTGTACGCGTCGGAATGGCCAAAATGGCAGTTGCGAAGGCGCCAGATAGTTTGGATACGCTGGCGCTCGGTTCCTGTCTTGGAATCGTTCTTTACGATGCAAAGGCCAAGGTGGCTGGACTCAGTCATGCGATGCTACCCGAGATTGCCTTGGCAAAGGCGGCATCTCGAGACAATATTGCGAAATTTGTCGACACGGCGATTTGTGCCCTTCTGGATGATCTGGTTCGGCACGGAGGAAATCGGCGCTGCGTCCAGGCAAAGATTGCGGGCGGTGCCAATATGTTTCCCGATATTGTCAGTAGTGGCATTACGATCGGAGAACGGAATGTTGAGTCTGCGAGGGATGTTCTGGGTGGGCTTGATATTCAGATTGTTGCCGAGGATGTGGGTGGTTCTGCTGGACGAACGATTATATTTAATATTGAAGAGAGTGAGCTGACGGTTAAGACACTTAGGTTTGGTGTAAAGATAATTTAAGGAGGTGTGGCATGCCAAAGAGAGTGATTATTGCGGATGATGCGAGCTATATGCGGGAGATGATCAAAGACATATTGTCGAAAGATGGATATGAGGTTGTGGCTGAGGCGGAGGATGGTAGTGACGCCGTTAAAAAATATCATGAACTGAAGCCTGATTTTGTGACGATGGATATTGTGATGAAGGAGGAGTCGGGTATCGATGCCGTCAGAGAGATAACGAAGAGTGATCCCAACGCCAAGATATTGGTAGTTAGTGCAATGGGGCAGCAAGCCATGATTGTCGAGGCTATCCAGGCGGGCGCCAAGGGCTTTGTGATTAAGCCCTTTAAGGCAGAGGTCTTGTTGGGTGAAGTTAGAAGAGTTGTTGGATAGTTTGTCCGAATAAGTGATGGAGAATGTGATGTATGGGTGAGTCAATTCGTGTTGTCATCGCTGATGATAGCGCGCTGATGCGGAAAAAGATTAGTGAGATCCTGAATCAGGATCCGGACATAGAGGTGGTGGCGGTGACTCGGAACGGTCGTGAGGCGCTTAAGGCCGTTTATAATTTGAATCCGGATGTTGTGACGCTTGATGTGGTTATGCCGGAGTTGGATGGAATTGAAACGTTGGGATATATCATGAGTGAAATTCCGACTCCATGTGTCATGGTCAGTGCCTTTACCAAAAAAGGGGCTGACGAGACACTCAAGTGTTTGGAGTTTGGTGCCATCGATTTCGTTACAAAGCCAGGAGGCGTTATTTCTCGTGATATTGATATGGTTGG
>CAYWXY010000043.1:0-9277 GCA_964462555.1 uncultured Pseudomonadota bacterium
ATTGAGAGAGGTTCCAGGAACCCCCACGCCCTTCGGCCCCCTTGAAGAGCTGCGTCCACGAAACACTATATTTATTCGCTGAAGCCTCTGTTGCATCAAAGGTATAACGCCGGAGGACCCAGTCATTATTGATCGGCCACGGGAGGTCAAACTCCTCATACGTATTCACAACACTCTTTCCACTATCACTGATCGTTGCACTCGTGCGCGACCCGTTCGATGCCGCAATCTTCACCTCATCATTCTTCTCAGGCCGATCACCATACTTAGAAAATATCTCATTCTTGATCGCAAACCCCTGACTCATGATCGGCGTCCAGCCACTCCAGCCACTAACATTTGACAGAAGATGCCAAACACTCTTAGGCGTCGCATTGATCAAAGCCTTCACATCCAAGACGGCAATTTGATCATTTTGCTCGTAATCAACATAGCTAACAATCCACCCCTTGGCCAATTTTTCCTCATCGCTCAATTTCGATTTGGCATCCAGCGGTGTAATCGCCAAAATAACAGCCATCAAGATCAACCAGGCAACAAAACGTCTCATCAATCCTCCCTGAAGAAAAAACTTCACCTATCATATCTTATCGGCTATTGTCACGCCCATTATGAGAAGATCCTACACCCTATCACTCGGCAACCAAGAGATAAGACTCGGCGCAAAGACCCTTATTATGGGCATTTTAAACATCACCCCCGACTCTTTTTCGGATGGTGGAAAATATGTCAATGAAGGAGATGCCCTGATCCACGCCCTTGAAATGATCGATGACGGCGCCGACATTATCGACATCGGCGGAGAATCGACACGCCCCGGCGCCAAGGCCATCTCAACCGCTCATGAACTTGACCGAATCATTCCAATTATTGAGGCCATCCGAAAGAAAAGCGCCATTCCGATTTCAATCGACACCTACAAATCAGAAGTGGCTAAAGTCGCTTTCAGCGCTGGCGCCAATATCATCAATGACATCAGTGGATGCCGTTTTGATCCAAAAATGCCAGAACTCGCGGCCGATCTCGGATGTCCAACGATCATTATGCATATTAAAGGAACACCAAAAGATATGCAGACCAACCCTACATATGAAGATCTCATTATGGAAATTCAGGATTATCTCCGTGCATCGATAGAGATGTTGACAACGGCTGGTCTACGTAAAGAACAAATCATCATCGATCCCGGTATCGGTTTCGGAAAAACAACCGAAGACAACCTCTGCATCATGAATCACCTCGATGAATTTGAAAAATTGGATCAGCCGATCCTGATGGGCGTCTCACGAAAATCGGTCATTGGAAATGTTCTGAACCGTCCAGCAAATGAACGCCTTCTCGGAACCGCAGCGGCCACGGCAGTAAACATCATGAAAGGCGCACACATCATCCGCATTCATGACGTGCACGAAATGAAAGATGTCGCCAAAATGACCGATGCCATCGTGAATGCCCGTCACACCGGTTGAGGTTACGAAGCTCGTATCGGTAAACGGTTGCGTCTCACGCTATACTGCATCGCCAAACCGAATCCGATAGACGATACGAGCCTCGACACCGATACCGTATTATTGTGTGATTACATATACTTATATATACATTAAAAACCACGAAACATTTTCTGAATTCTGCCGAGAATAGTAATGTATGAAGATTAAATTGGTCATTATAGTAGTACTTCTCCTGACGGCGGCCACCGCCTGGGCCGAGGCCCCCTGTACCTATTTGGGACATGAAACGCTTCAGGGTGCCGTTGCATGCGCCGTGGTCTCAAGAAACAATCGACGGATGGATTCTCACAACAATCAGATATTGACCAACCTGGCGACACAGCCAGCAATCGCTCCACACCCCTATCCCCCAACCATGCCATCATTCATCCCATACATGATGATGACCGGACGGGGACGGTATAGAGGCGTCCACTATATGTATCCTTATAGTTGGTACTGGACCTTCCCAGGATATTGATTCTCGAAAATGATAAATTCCAAACTCCAAGCTACAAACAAATTCCAAGTTCCAAATCACAAACAAAATCTTTATGTTTTGGACATTGGATCATTGTAATTTGGATATTGTTTGTAATTTGAAATTTGTAGATTGGAATTTTAACCTATTGACCTATCTACAATAATTCTCTATGGTTACGCAATGTCCAACAACACCCATCCTCTCAAAGTCCTAGTTGTTGATGATGAGAAGGCCAACTTAGCGCTCATCGAGAAGATTCTTCAGATCAATGAATTTGAGGGAGTCTGTGTCTCATCCGGAGAAGAGGCCCTGAAATCGCTAACTGACGACTCTTTCGATGTCGTTCTCCTCGATGTCATGATGCCCAAGATGGATGGCTTTGAAGTTTGCCAACGGATTAAGGAAAATGAGGCCACGCGCCTAATCCCGGTTATTATCGTAACAGCGCTCAACGAAAAGGATGACAAGATTAAGGGGATTGAGGCCGGCTGTGATGATTTTCTGAGTAAACCGATCGACAAGACTGAACTGATCGCCCGAATCCGCGCATCCGGCCGCGTCAAACGGCTGAACGATGAGCTGGAACGCGCCGAAACAGTCGTTATGAGCCTGGCCCGCGCCGTCGAGGCCAAGGATGACACGACTGGTGACCACTGCGATCGTCTGATCGGTATTACGCGAAACTTTGGGGAATATCTTAAACTAAGTTCTGACGATCTATATATTCTCGAACACGTCTCCGTTCTGCACGATGTCGGAAAGATCGGGATGCCCGATTCGATCCTCCTCAAGCCTGGGAAACTAACGCCTGAAGAGTGGGAGATCATGCGCAAACACCCAGAGGTCGGGGAAAAAATCTGCGAACCACTACGGTCGCTCCGTGATATCTGCCCGATCATTCGAACACATCATGAACGATGGAACGGCTCTGGCTATCCCGATGGCCTGAAAGGTGAAGAGATCCCTTATCTTGCGCGTGTCTTTCAGATCGCCGATGCCTTCGATGCCCTAACAACAAAGCGACCCTATAAGGAGGCCTTCTCGACCGAAGAGGCCTTGAAAATTTTGAAAGATGAAACGACAAGAGATCTTTGGGACCCGGAACTTATCAGTAGATTTATCGAATATATAAAGGGGGATCATTAATGAAACATCAGCACTATTTTATCGTAATCCTGATTATAATACTTCTCGCCTCTTCGCCAAGCCTCGCCGCAGACAAACAGTACAGCGATGTCGATTTTGAAGGTAGAGCCGTCTATATTGAAGAGACTGAAGTCCATCACGGCTTCTTCGCGGGCCTTGGTCCCATGTTTGGTTACGAAACCCATGCCCTAAAGGCGCCGGCTGGTGGAATGACCTCTCAGGTCGGTTATCAATTCAATAACCGTTTTTCACTCCTCCTCCAAGCTGACATTTGGTACTCCCGCGACAATAGTGTCGATTACATCATGTTCCCAATCATGCCGACACTTAAGGTCATACTCGACAACGAATTTTTCTTTTTTGTTGGGGCTGGTTATACCTATCTGTGGAGTTCCAGTGGACAGAAGATGGGAAGCAGAGTTGCAACACCCTCCAGAAGTTATAATGGTTGGTCCGTTTTTGCTGGCGCGGGTTACGACTATTGGCTCAGTGAAAAACTGGTCATCTCGCCCCAGGTCGGTCTCGATTATACCCGAATCGCATCATCCAATGTCATTCTCCCCATGGCACGCCTCAACTTCAATTGGGTTTTTTAGGTCTTAAAGATGGCAGATTTTGGTCAAGACTAGGACTGAGATTAAGATTATGGTTTGGGGTTGATAAGTCGATATAACATCTTCGATATCTGAACCAGTTTATCTTGGGTAGTCACGTATATTTCCTCTGATGTAAGATTTAAGGAATATGAGACATCCATGATGGCAGAAACTTCTGCCGCTGAAGCCCTGGCTATTACAAAGAAACGGCTTCTATCCTTTTGAGAGAATTTGGCATTCCCTTCACAAATATTGAGACAGATAGATGAAGCAGCGCGCTTCAGCTGATCAATTAAATAGGCGTGCCCCTTTGGCCATGTCCTCGTGAGAGTTGGTATGCTCTTTGCGACATCGAGAGAGTAGTTATAGCATTTAAGTCTTTGATGATTGAAATACATACTTACCTCCATTGGTTTAAATGTTTTCAACTTTCACCCAGACGGAAGTTGAAAACATTTAAACCAACAAGGAAGGAGATCAAATGAATCATCAAAGACTTAAATGCTACAACCAACTACTCGAGGCGGCAAAGAGCATACCAACTCTAATAAGACAGCTTCCCAGGGGCACTTCCTATTTGAGGGATCAGCTGGAGCGAGCTCTATCCAGCGCCATACTCAATTTGTGTGAGGGAAATGCCAGGCGAAGTCCCAAGGAAAGGATGAGGTTTTTTGATATTTCACTCGCTTCTATTGCAGAAGCCTCATCAGCAATCGACATAATGCGTGCATTTGGCTACATTTCAGACAGTCATAAAGTAGATATCCAGACCAATCTCAACACCTCCTATGCGATGATCATTAATCTTAGAAAGCGACAATATCATCTCTGAGCTCTCGATTGCGTCTCTCGATCTTGATCTCTAATCTTTTTATCTATGATCTCATGATTTGATTCTTCTTTGATACGTATAGAGACACGGAATGAACGAGAGCGTGATAAAGGTCGCGAAGACGAGTCCCCACGCCATCACCAAAACCATCGGTCGAATCGCCGGAATATCGCCACCAACCCCATAGGCCGTCGGAAGAAGTCCTGCAACCGTTGTAAGTGTCGTCAAAATCACCGGACGAAAACGCTTCGTCGCCCCCAGGGCCACCGACTGCAACGTCGCGCCCTTCTCCTTGCAGACCTCATTAAGATGACTCACCATCACAATCGTGTCGTTAACGACCACCCCCACAAGGCCAAGAATACCGATCATTGCAATAAAACCGAGCGGTAGATCGTGAACAATAAATGTAATGATCACGCCCACCAAGGCAAAAGGAATGGCCGCCATAATCAAGAGCGGCTGGAAGTAGGAATCAAAAAGAATAACGAGGAGAAAATAGATTGCAATCAAAGCAATCAACAACGCTGAATAGAAACTCTCCATACTCTCCTGCGTCTTCTTTTCTTCACCGCCAAATTCGATTCTAAAGCCAGGATGTTTCCGAACCTCAGGCTCAAACTTTTCGCGAAGTATCTGATTCACCTCGACCGCTGTAATAATATCGGGGTTGGCCTCTGCCGTGATTGTCACAGACCGTTTACCATCATAGTGACGGATGACAGCGGGTCCCACAGTCTCTTCAAAGTGGGCAAAATTTCGAAGCGGAATCAGTTTTCCATTTTGATTCGAAATCAGAAGATCGAGAACCCCCTCAGCACGAAATTTCTTAGGATCCTTGAGACGTACACGGAAATCGATCTCCTCACCCTCGCGACGAATCGATGTAACCACATCCCCCTCAAAGGCAGCGCGAACAGTCTTGGCTACATCTAACGCTGTCAGGCCTAGCCGTGCCATCTGCAGATCATCAACCTTAAGACGAAGTTCATCCTTCCCCTTAATATTTGTTGTCTCAATACCCGAAACCCCATCAATCGTCTTGAGGAGAGACATTGTTTCCTCCTCGAATTGACCCCGAAGATCGTCATCCGACGTAATATAGATGACCGTCACTGCCTTCCCGATCGGAGGCCCATCATCCAACGCCTCAACACTAATCCGGTCAAAGCCCTGGAGCTCTTGCATACGCTCATTAAGTGACTCAATCAGCGGCTCCGACTCCTGATCCCGACTATCGGCCGGCTTCAAGTAGACCGTAATCAATCCCCAGTTCTCATATTGACCCGCGGTTCCACCATATACATCGGTATCATGATGGCCAATCCGCGTAATATAGCTCTGCATCATCTCCTTGGGAACCATCTCGGCCACAATCGCTTCAACCTCGGCAATCTTCTCCTCTGTTGCTTCAAGCGTTGTCCCCTTTGGCGCCTCAATGATCACATTAAAAATATCGGGATCACTTTGAGGAAAGAGCACAAATTTGAGCCAAAGCCCAGCAGCTGTCATCGTCAGGATGAAAACAATAACAAATATAGTAATGACCTTTCCTCTAATATTCAGACATTTTTCTACGAATGTTGTGTAGTGGCGAATAGCATGAGCAACCCAGCGCGTCCTCCGGGGAGGCGTCTTGGGCGGCATCGCGTGCGCCAGATGACACGGCAAAAAACAGGTCGATTCAATCAGTGAAAAACCAAGCATCAAGACAACGACGATCGGAATACCGACAATAAATTTGCCTGTAATCCCCTTCATAAATAACATTGGAACAAAGGCCAGAACCGTTGTCATTACCGCCGCTACCACTGGCCAGAAGACCCCCTTCACACCAGCGATCGTCCCCTCAACCGGAGGCATCCCCTCCTCCTTCATTCGGTACGTGTTCTCGGCAATCACAATGGCATCGTCGACCAACATTCCCAGGACAAGAATCATTCCAGAAAGCGTGATGACATTGACCGTGATCCCGAGCGGCTCAAAGAGAATAAAGGCACCACACATCGCAATCGGTATTCCCGCAGCCGTCCAGAAGGCACTTCGCCAATCGAGGAAAATAAACATCACGATCAAAACGAGTGCAAAACCAATCAAACCATTCGAACGGACCATGCTCAGCATACTCGTTGTGTAGATCGAATTGTCATACATGATCTTGGCTGAGACATTCTTCGGAAGCGATTTCCTAAAATTCTCAAGCGCCGCCTTGACCCCATCCGCAATAATAACGGTGTCAGCATTTTCTTGGCGACGCACCACAACAGAAATGCAACGTTCCCCGTTAGCCCTTGGAATAATATCGTACTCTTCGAATCCCTCTTTTACCGTGGCCACGTCCGCAATCACCAGCCGCTCACCTGTAAAGGTTGACCGAATAATGACATCCTTCACCTCGAGTGGCTCATCATACTCAGCAAATGTAACAATCTTCTTTTCAGAAACATATGACTCGAGACTTCCCCCAGACGTCCGAACGTTCCGCGCACGAATCGCGTCCATAATCTCGGTTAGCGATACATACATGTTCTCCAAGACATCTTGATCGGCCTCAACATGAACCTCACGTTTCCGATAACCGACCTTCTCAACGACACCGACCCCTTTGACCGTCTTTAGATCTGTCTCCAGGTCGCGTGCATACTGCCTCAGCTCTAGCTCCGGAACATCTCCATAGATACCCAGCTCCATTACCGGCATATTGGTCGACCGGATCTCCTCAACATTCGGCTTCTGCGTCACCGCCTCCGGAAGTTCCGACACTCGGTCAACTGCTGCACGGATGTCATTTTTAATTTTCCGCTTATCGGTTGAATCGGGATTAATATAGACCAAGATAATGGAAATATTCTCCATCGAAAGGCTCTTGATCTCGTCAATATCCTCCACATCCTTGAGCTCATCCTCAATCGGCTCAGAGACGTTGATTTCAACATCCTCGGGACTTGCACCTGGGTACTCCGTCGTGATCTTCATCATATCAAAATCGACGGTTGGATAGTCTTGTTTACGAATATTTTGGACGGAGAGAATGCCGGCCAGCACGACCAGCAACAGAACCAAATTTGTTACACGTGGTCGGCGAATAAAGAACGACGTAATTTTCTCCATGCAGTTCCCCCTGTAGGCATGATCTGCCTATCTGCCTAGCATATATAGGCTTCTGCATCAATTCAATTCCAGCCTACGCCTTTATCTTGACAAATCAGAAAACCCCGTTTAGCTCTCAGGAATGGAAATATTCATCAAAACGACGATCCCCCTCTTCCTCCTAATTGGGCTCGGATACATCTCGAGGTGGCGCAACATATTAAAGGCCGGTGACGAACGCATTCTCAGTGCCTATGTCTACTACTTCGCATTACCAGCGCTCTTTTTTGTCAATATTGCCGAAACACAGTTCACAGCAAATGTTACGATATTCGCACTGATTGGAATTGCACCGATCATCATTATTCTGAGCCTTTTGACGATCCTCTTCTTCGTCTTCCGATTTCCAAAGAAAATTTATTTCCTTCTAGTCCTCTGCTCCGTCTTCGGAAGTCACGCCTTTTTCGGCATTCCCTTTGTTATCTTCGCCTTTTCGAACCCGATGGCAGAACATCTGGGAACACTCTCCGCCGGTTTGATATCGATTGTCAGCGTGCTGATCGCCGTAGGAATACTCGAGCTACACCAACTCAGCCAGAAAAAACGTCCGTCCATCCGCGAAGCCCTTCAACATGTTGGAACAAAGCTCTTGCTCAATCCACTCGTCATTTCCATCCTTCTTGGGCTACTCATCTCTCTAAGCGGCATTCGACTTCCCTTTGCCATAAGTAAACCGATACACATGTTGGGCAGCTCGACAGCCGCCGTTGCCATCTTCATGCTTGGCGTCTTCTTTTATGGCAGAAAATATAAGAATCTCGGCCTTGCCTTCATCCTCAGTCTTCTTCGCATTATCATTGTTCCACTCATTGCTGTAGGCGTTATCACCCTTTTTCCATTAACTGACCTCGAATCGCTCATTATCGTCTCAATGAGCGCCATGCCAATGGCCATCTCAATGATCGTCCTTAGCGAACGTTACAATTTTTACAAGGACACGATTGCCTCGATCATTCTCGTTTCATCACTGTTGGCGGGAATTTATCTCAATGTCTGGTTGGCTATTTTGGGCAATTAAGCTTCTTTCAGAATCATATCGGAATACGAAATAGCAAGCATATCCTCTTCCTGGATCTGGAAAAGGTCCTGATAGGAATCACACTGCTCTTTCAACTTCTCAGGTTCAATCGTCCCCTCATTATCGATCGCCTCAACCTCCACAAAGCTACCCAACCCCTCGACCTGATCGATATGAAATTTTACATTATCTATAAAATAGATCTCTCTCTTTTTATCAACGACAGCCAAGACGCCAAGCGACGTCGACAAAATTTCTCTCAGCGAGTCACCCTTCTGAACCGGATGAAGCACAACATTCGATTGCTTGGCGCCAGCCACATCCTCGCGCTGATAATAAATGAGATGATTCTCAATATTGCCCTGACGGAGCTTGAGACGCCCTTCTGCCACATTAAAGTAGGTGTCAATCTGATGATCAATCCCCTTAAAGTCGGCATTTCTGGAGGTTAGTATTTGGCGGATCCGATCGGGGTCCGAACAGCGAGCTTTAAACTCAATATTGATGTGTGGCATAGATCTATTGATAATCATTGTTAGGGGTTTGAGACAACTGAAAAAT
>CAYWXY010000043.1:9377-15986 GCA_964462555.1 uncultured Pseudomonadota bacterium
GGGAAGCTCCTCACCACCACCCTCCGGGCGGTGCCGGCTCGTCGCTCATTATATACACCCCGAACATAAGAAAGCCGGCCAATGGCCGGCTTTCTTATGTCGGGGTGAGAAGATTCGAACTTCCGACTTCCTGCTCCCAAAGCAGGCGCTCTAAACCAGACTGAGCTACACCCCGAAGGGGCTGTCTTCAGACAGCCCCTAGTTGTTCGTTTTTCGTAGTTCGTTTCATTCATCACTGAAACGAAGAGGTCTTCTACCCATCTTCCCCCAAAATATCAAGTAAAACCTGCTTCACCTGAGCCAAGGCCCGTCCCCGATGACTGATCGCATTTTTCTCGTCCATCGGCAACTCGGCCATCGTACAGCCCTTCTCCGGTATAAAGAATAAGGGATCATAACCAAAACCTTCGTGTCCCTGAAAATCCATCGTAATAACTCCCTCTGTGCGCCCTTCAACGACCCTTTCGTTCCCATCGGGATCAATCAAGGCCATCACACAGACGAAGGCCGCCTGACGTCTCCCATCCGGAATCCCCGCCATCTCACGTAGGAGCTTCTCATTATTCGCCTGATAATCCTTTTCCTTGCCACCATATCTGGAGGAATAGATCCCTGGAGCCCCACCGAGAGCCTCCACCACGAGGCCACTATCATCAGCCAATACCCATTTTTTCTTTATATTCCATATAGATCTGGCCTTTTTCAAAGCATTTTCTTGAAATGTGGATCCATCTTCAACAGGCTCAACAATTTCTGGGTAATCAAAGAGCGAGGATAGGCTAAATCCATGCTCCCTGAGCATCGCCCTGAGCTCCTCAACCTTATGCTGATTCTTCGTCGCCAATATCAATTCCATCAATCTCCTCCTATTTGCTACCGCGGACGCTATCACAAAAGCCATGACGGAGCAATTGCTCCGTTGTCGAAGTTGTGGTACGTTACGCCAATGCGCACCCTGAGACTTCTGATCATTATCCTCATAGTCTGTCTTTTTCCACTTCAGTTGATGGCTAAATCTCCTCCTGGTTTTCACGAAGGCCCCTACATTCGAATTATCGGAGGAGTCGTCAACACCGATTTTGATAACAATGCCCGAACGGGCTCAAAGGTCGGTAACCGTTTTGAGGGAGCCTATGGCTTCCAATTTGGATGGAACCTCTGGGACTCGATGGCACCAGAACTTGAAATGCGTTACGCCACGAAAAAAATTGGCAATAACCGTGAACATGTCGTCTTTCTTAACGTGAATGCCAAATATAGCTTTGTCACGAACGCCCTGACGAAAATGAAAGATCTACAGATACTCCCCTTCGTCTTTGGAGGACCCGCCGCCCTCCTCGCGGCCGTCCCAGGAGATCCGGCCATCGACAACAAGGTAAATGGTGTCTATGGCGGCGGTCTCAGTGTGGGCCTCGGCATCGATTTCCTCGTTAAAAAATATGTCTATTTTGCCATCTTTGGACAGGGTGATTTCTTATATCTTTCCTCCGTCCACCAAACATTTGGAGGCACACGTGTCAAGACACTTGCCGGTGGTTGGGAGCCAATGTTTAGTGTGATGGCAGGCGCCGGCGTCCACTTTTAGCCCATCGTTTATCGGTTGCGGTTACGAAGCCTGTATCGGTCTTGTCCAGAGGTTGCGTCTTAATAATATCACGAAGAACCAAACCGACAGACGATACGAGCATCGACACCCAAACCGGAAGTTCTATGAGTAACTCTCAGCAAGTTGAAAGTATTGACGGGCAAGATCGTGGTTTTGACGTTTCATTGCACCCGTCGCAACGATGGTTGCACGACGACGGATATCCTCTGTAACGAGTATCTTATTTTCTTTCGATACCAACTCTGAACTTAAGACCTTTTGCAGGGCAAAGATCCGCCAACGATCCAACAGCGGCTGACGAGAGAGCTGGTCAGAATGACCGCCCCGCTTCTCAATGAGGGGTTCGGAAAGTGTAATGATCTGATATTTGAGCGAAGCGCGGAGCCACAGATCATAGTCCTCACAGGCCGGCATCTCCTCATCAAAGAGGCCCACATCGTCAAAGACCGATCTGCGAATCATGACAGCTGAGGGTGAAACAATACAAAGTGGAACGCACTGATCAAAGATCCAACCCGAATATTTTTTGTGAACCAACCTGGGATTGACACGCTTCCCATCTCGAATCCAGACCTCTTCCGTCTGACAGATATGGATATCCGGGTGCTTCTGAAAGAAATCGACCTGTGTCGAAAGCTTACCAGGGAACCAACGATCATCCGAGTCAAGAAAGGCCACAACGTCACCACTCGACTCACGAATTCCCACATTACGCGCATGCGAGACACCCCGATTTTCCGTATAGAAATAACGGAGACGATCACCATACGACTGACAGAGTGCTTGGGTCGCATCGACTGACCCATCATCCACAACGATCAACTCCAGGTCCGAATAGTCCTGCAACAAAACAGAGTCAATCGCCTCCTTCAGCATACCCTCACGATTGTATGTTGGAATAATGACTGAAACTAACATGAATGGCTCGTCTTTTGGTTGCGGTTTTGATCCCCGTATCGGCTTTGTCTATCGGTTACGTCTTAATGATATGACGAGCGACCAAACCGACAAACGATACGAGCTTCGACACCCAAACCAACAACCGAATTAGAAGGGTGAATCGTCGGTTGCCTCAGGTAACGCCTCCGGCGTTGATCCATATCCCGCAGAATCATCCATACTATGTGCCAAATTCTCAAACCGAGTATACCGATTAATAAAGGCCAATTTTGCCCGACCGATCGGTCCATTTCTCTGCTTCCCGATAATAATCTCGGCCGTCCCCTTGTCTTCCGACTCACGGTTATAAACCTCATCGCGATAAACAAACATCACGACATCGGCATCCTGCTCAATCGAGCCTGATTCACGAAGATCGGCAAGCTGGGGTCGTTTATCAACGCGACTTTCAACGGCACGATTCAACTGAGAAAGTGCCACCACCGGAACATGGAGCTCTTTGGCCAACGCCTTGAGTGAACGTGAAATTTCCGAAATTTCGCGTTCACGACTCTCTGCACCACGTCCACCCGACCCAACGCCCCGCATCAGCTGCATATAATCGACCACCACAAGACCCAGCCCCTTGTCCTTCTGAAGCCGTCGTGCCTTCGCACGCATCTCAAGAACATTCATGGCTGGCGTATCATCAATAAAAATCTGTGCATCCGAAAGAGCGCCCGCCGCGCGCGTCAACTTCGGCCAATCAGACTCGGAAAGATATCCCCGACGAAGATTCGAAGAATCAACCTGCGCCTCTGAACAAAGAAGACGTTGAACCAACTGTTCCTTCGACATTTCGAGAGAAAAGACAGCACTCGGAACCTGCGACTGAAGTGCCGCATTCGTCGCCACATTTAGGGCAAAAGCCGTCTTACCCATACTGGGTCTTCCAGCCACAATAATCAGATCCGACGGCTGAAGGCCAGATGTGAGACTATCGAGTTCTGTAAAACCGGTCGCCACTCCGGTAACCGATTCCTTTCGCTCATAGAGCTGCTCGATCGCCTTAAAACTATCCTTCACAATCTCCTTAACCGCGAAAAACGAGGGCTTAAACTTCCGCTGGGCCACCTCAAAAATGATACTCTCCGATTGATCCAGAAAGTCATCCACATTGACGGCCCCCTCGTCATAGCCCATCTCGGCAATCTGCGTTGCCCCTTCGATCAAGCGCCTCAGGATGGCCTTCTCATGGACGATCTTCGCATAGTGAACGATATTTGCCGCCGTCGGTAGGCCGTCGACCAGCGTCGCCAAATAACTCGCACCACCCGCGCCATCCAGCTCAGAGCGATTTCGAAGCTCATTCGTAATGGTCACAAGGTCCGCCGGTTCATTTTTCTGATATAAGGCTATAACATTTGAAAAGATAATTCGGTGGGACTCTCGATAAAAATCTTCGGGACGTAAAAATTCCAGAACCTTACTAATGGCCTCCTGGTCAATCAAAACACCGCCAAGCACACAGCGCTCTGCCTCCATATTCTGTGGGGGAACCTTAACTGACCCTTTATCCGTCATTAGTTACATCCTTATCGCCCTTAAGAATAAATGTCAAAAAATTCCTTCAGGCTACTTTTTTACAACCCAGATCTTGACCATTCCATCGACTTCAGCATGGAGCCGAACCTTCACATCATAGACACCGATCTGCTTGATTGGCTCATCGAGCTTGATATGACGCTTGTCAATGGTATAGCCCTCGGCACGAAGCGCATTGGCAATATCCATCGTTGTCACGGCACCAAAGAGCTTGTCCTCTTCTCCGGCTTCTTTATTGATGGTGATGGACAATGAAGCCAATTTGGTAGCCAACTCTTCACACTTCGCCTTCATCTGTGTCTGCTTTGCCGAGGCAACACGCTTCTGATGCTCCATCTGTTTCACATTCCCCTTATCGGCAACGGCGGCCATTTTTCTGGGCAACAAATAGTTACGTGCGTAACCATCCTTGACAGTCACAACTTCGCCTGAATGCCCCAGATTCGGAACGTCTTCGTGTAAAATGATTTCCATAATAAACTCCTTCTTAAATAATCGTCGTTCTATGTTTGTGGTGCCTGACTTTTCTTGCGTTTAAGCAATTTTCGATAGTCAATCCAGACATCTGAAAGCCCGATCAACGCAAGAACAGGTCCAGCAGTCTGAATAAAGAGCACAATCATTAGATAAAATAAAATTTTAAACCAGCGAGCACGAAACCCCTTTAGGATGGCCGAAGCAATAATCAATCCCTGAAAAAAGTAGATGCCACCGCTGATAATAAGCCCATTCAGCGCAATAATGCTGAGCCCTGGAAGTGGTGCGATATATCGATCAAAGAAAAATAGAAAACCGAATGTAATCGTAATCCAGACCAGGCCATACGGCACATGAAAGTTATTAAAAGAGCGCATATGCGAGAAACGCCGCCCGCCACGAATTAACCAACGGGCCATCAACATATTAAGCATCGCCGTCAATCCACCCATCAGAACTAGCACGCCCGGCATAATACTAAGCGAAAAAGCCACGATCTCCGATGAATTGGCCTCTAGCCTTGCCACCTGCTGAATGGAAAGGCCCGCCGATTCTTGAGCCGTAACCAATTCGTTCATCATCGCCTGCATATAATTTCGGGCTCCCTCGACAACAGAGCCACCCAGGAGAGAAAGTAAAACCAAGGCAACCAAAAGAAATAGGGATGCCGAGCCAACAGAGATGCTCATCCAACGACTAAATGACCAGCGTTGCTCCATCGCCCACCGAAACAGATATGCAAAGATCAAAAAATAGATGAAATAGATCAGACCGAGATATTGCGCACTCCGAACCCCAAAAAGCTCTGTAAAGCCTGCCCCGGGAATCAAATAGGACCACTTCGCCAAAGCCCCGGTCTTGGCCCACGTCATTAGGGTGGGTAGCAAGCCCAAATAGACCACAAGAGCAGCACCGATAGTCAATATCAGCGCCCTCCGCCCCATCTTCCAGCCATACATCGTTCCAGCAAATATGATTGGAAACGGGGTAAAGAAGACAAGAAACCCGCTCGCATACAGCACAAACGTAACAGCTGTTGCGATCAGGATAATCTTGAGCTCGTTGTGAACAGTTTTCTCCATTACCATTTCACCTGCGTCGCCGTAAACGGCAAGAGCGCCAATATCCGCGCCCGTTTGATTGCAAGGGTTACTTCCCGCTGATGGTATGCACAGTTCGCTGTAATACGGCGGGGAACAATTTTTCCTCTTTCAGTGACATACGGGGAAAGCGCACGCGCATCCTTGTAGTCAACTTTCATTTTCTTATCTTCACAAAAACGGCATGTCCGGTTTCTCATAAACCGCTCACGAGGCTGTCTGCGTTTATTGGGACGACCCCTTCCACCTGAACTACCTGAGTTAAATGGTCTAGGCATCTTTCACCTCCTCTGTCTTCTCTTCTGTTTCGGATGGCTTTTCTTCGTCTGTCTTAACGGGGGTCTCTTCCTTCACAGGAGCTGCCTCCTTGACAGGGCTTACCTCTGGTGTCGCAGCCGCAGCACTTGCTTCCATTAGCTCAGCAAGCTCTTTCTTGCGCGCTTCAACATCAACGGTGTCGTTCAACTTTACCGTCAAATACTTCATCGGTATTTCATGAAGTCTGAGGGCTCTCTCCAGATTAGAAACGGTCTCAGAGTTACCACCATAGTTATAGTAGTAATAGACACCCTGGTTGTACTTCTGAACACGGTACGCCAGTTCCCTCTTTCCCCAATTCTTTTTCTGGATGATACTGCCACCGTTACGCTCGATCATACTGTCGACACGCTCCAGCAGCTGGTTGGTCTGTGTTTCGCCACTATCGGGACGAAGCACAACGATTGTTTCATATTCTCTCATATAGGCCTCCTTACGGCTGTTAAAATAATAGACCTCAGATACCATTATCCAAGATCAAGGAGTTATTGATTAAAGATCTGTGCAGCGACTTTTGGTCCCTCACGGTAAAAGGCCTCAATTGCCTTGAGGGCCTCGGCAACGGATTCGTCGACAACCCTACCCTCGTCCTAAACAAATTTCGCAAGGACATAGTCGGCAGGC
>CAYWXY010000044.1:0-15914 GCA_964462555.1 uncultured Pseudomonadota bacterium
AAAGACAACAACCCAGGTTATACCGACACAGGGAACAGATCCTCATGAGGGATCCGTTGTCGAGTCCGAGCACGGATCGGCCCCCACAACTGAGGAACTTCAGTCTGTCGTTGCCGACTTCAAACAACGTCTCCACAAACTTGAGGCAGAGGGACTCAATAAACCTCTACAAAGTGAACTTCGGTCAAGAATTCAAGTATTTGAAGGGGTAATCGAAGCTGTTCTCAACGATTCGGAAGTCAATGAGATCTCTTCTGAAAGCGAACTAAGCTAATGAGCGAACAAAATGTAAAATTAAAACCGAAAGCGGCCATTGCGGCACCGGAACAAAATAGTCCTAAGAAAGAGGAAGCGGACACATATCAATCCGGCCCAAAGGTCTCAACGGTTCCCCAGTGGGGCCCCGGAAACTCCGGCTACTCACCCGCAAACCCAAAGAATGCGCAGTGGAGCCAGGTATCAAAGGGTGGAATCGCGCCCGGCATTCCGGATGAGAATGTTATTGCGCCGCTGATGCCAATGGTCGAAATTGTTGACAAGAACGCAAAAGAGAGTGGGAAACAACCCTACATGCGGGGATATGTCCCTCGAAATAAATTTGACAAGCATCGTCTCTATTTTGAAAATCCGAATGTCGCAAGTGTTGAGGATCTAAAAAAAGAATTTCGCCCGATTCCAAAGTTTTCAAGGATCCATGACCAGATCAGAGACTGTAACTATATTCGAAATTTTTACGCGAATCGACTTGGGATGATTCATGAGCTGATGGAACACACTAAATATGAACTTGAAAATAATACAAATCCCGACTATCTTGATGCCCGAAAAAAGTTTGAAATCTTCCTCAAAGAGCAAAAAATCCACTGTGAAAAACAACTCACTCAAACCGAAATTGCGGCCAATAATGAAGTGAAACCAAAGACAACCACCTGATGACCAAAGTCCCACTCTATGACTAATTTCCCCATTATACGCACTATTCATGCCAAAAAAAAATAAAAAAAATAAATAATCCAATAAACTCAATCAGTTACCTATGGGGTCTCGTCACCCCGTTGGCAAGCTTCTTGCTATATATCTAATTAGAAGGATCTATATCAGGAGACTTATGAAGGTATCAACAACACCAAATCATGCGCCGAAGGCAACGGAAGGACAAGGCGAGGACTACACCGTCGGTCAAAACGAGCAAACCGACCAGGCCACCGATGTCTTCGTGAAGAATACGCAGGAATCGTCATCGCCCAAGGCTGCAGAAACTCCGGAACTAACGGACGAAGAGGAGTTCGTTGCCTATTTTGCCGGCGGCCCCGGCCTTTCGGCCGAGCAATTTCAGGACGTCGTTATCCCCGGCGCCATCAAGATCGATAACGATGCCAAGGAGGCCGGCATTGATCGTGACGCAAATTTCTATAACCTCCTCCTCAAAAACTATCATGATTACAAGGACAATGTTCAGACATCCATCCATAAGCTTGAAGAGCTTATGGAACTTTTCCCGGAAGTCTCAGAGATTTATAAGCAGGTCATCCTCGATCGACAAGAGGCATTCGCGAAACTAGATAACGAAATTACGATAGTGACCGATATGAAGCAGGTCATCCTCGACAACAATACGCTTGAGGAACAAACACTGCTTCCACAATATCTCAAAGAATATCATAAGTGGAAAGTGGCCTATGACACAGATGGCGAATACAATGGAGCTCCAGCCACACTCGAAAATAAGCCCAATCCCTTTGATTTCAATATTGACCCAAATGGTGACTCCCGAATCGGCGACACCAAGTTCTTTATTGCCCACAAGGATGCCATCGATAAAGACGGTAAGAAGGTGACGATCTACGATGTCATCAATATCGACACCAAACGACCGATCACTACCAATGCACTCGGTGAAGTCCTCGAAATTGGATCCGATCTTGGACCCGATCACTCAGTCGAACTAACCAAGGGTAACCTTAAAATGCTTAGCTTCGAGGATGGCGAAATGCTGGCCCAGCTGGCTTCTGAGGATATTCACTGTTCCGCTAATGGAATCAGCGATGCAGCCATAGGTATTCATATCCCGGAATATATGCGCGTCGACAAAGAGACCAACAAGGCGGTCGGCTTCGTATATGAAAGTGGAAAAATCCGTCAAATGAATATGGCCGAACTGGAAGAGGCCGGAATCAATGTCGAAAATACCTATCTCGCCAAGATTCCGAAAGTGAAAGTAGAATCCGTCAAATCGACATCAACAGAGGATGGATGGGATACTGTCGTTAAAATTCTCGGAACCGAGAATCCCCATACGCCGATTCTTAAAATTCAAATCAAGGGGACAGATAATATATCGGCCTCAAAGCGCGCTATAGCTATCATTGCCGCTAATGAGTCCAATCCCGCCAACAGTCGACTGAGCGGCCTCAATCTCGACGCCGCCACACTTAAGGCCGAAGCCGAATACTACATGCAGGATGAATCATTCAATCAACTCAAAACTGAGTATGGAATCGATGATTCCCCGGCAGAATCGGGAAAATTCAATGCATCCCTGAGCAATCTCAGAAATTCAAATACCAATACCGGAACCTTTTTTGAAGGCTTTAAATCTGGCGGTTTCATTGGTTCCAACGGTCATGATCACCTCTTCATGGAAGAGGCTCCGACCGACTATAAAAATGACTACCAGACCGGCCTCATGGGAGAGGAAATCCTTCCCCCAGGCTACACAACGTCAGCCGATCTAAGGGGCGGAACCAATTCAATCTTTCACAAACGCGGTAATGTTGTCGCCAATCAAGTCGGATTTTTCTGGGGTGGCACCGATGACGATCTCATTTGTCTAAACGTCCCCAAGAATGAATCTGTCTATATCGAGGCTCGGAATGAATTTGGACGTACCGAGATCGGAAATATGAATGATGACCCGACCTGGGCAACAATGGGCGAAGATGACGATTACTACGGAATATCGAGTGCCGATTGCGCCTTTGCAAACTGGTATGAACCGGAAGTTTATAGCACGTATGGTATTGATGCTGGTGTGCCAGAAAAACCAACCGGCGAGAATGCCGTCGATAACGCAAACCAAGAGGATTTTACCGGCGTTCAGGTCGCTGACCGCTCGGATATCTCCGAACGAACAAACACACAAATATCTGAACATTATAAATTCTTAATGACCATCGGTGTCGATATCGTAGATCAATTTCTCTACGATCCAGAATCTATGGAAGGCGTCAGTCTTCCAACACCGGCACTCGAGATGGAACAGGAAATGGACACTTTTTTTGCAGGATGGAGTGAATGGACCGGCAACTTTTCGACAGATGTCGTCGCGCCGGGCTTTGATACAGATCCGGCACAACAGACAGATCCATTATATGGAGAAGAAGGTTAATGGATCATTTGAAGGGTAAGCTATTGCTTAAGGAGAAACCGTTATGGGTATAAACAACGTAAGTGGACCAAAATTTGCGGATGGTGCAGGAATTACCAATATTTCTGACGCACAGAAGAACCAGGCAAAGGTACTCAAGGACAATCTAGAGGATGCCCTGGTTGAACTGACCGGCACCACCGAATACTTTGCACACTTAAGCACCGCCGAGCAGGTCAAGATCAAGGCAATGGTCAGTCGCATCAAGGGTGAAATTGCCCTTCTGGATGCCGTCATTGCCGGCGATATTGTAAGTCTTGAGGAGCTCATGGGTGGCGGCGAAGGCAGCTTCTTTCAAGATCTTCCAGATCTTGCCTCCGGCTGGCATGGCCAAGGAATCGAGAAGGAAGACCACGACTCCGACATGTTCGACCAATATGATGACGCCGTCTCTATGAATACCGATGGTGAACTCGTTGATGTCATCAAAATTCCGGCCATGGATGGTGATGCCTCCATGGACACCCTATTGGGAAACGCTATCGGATTTGTCATTCACGATGAAGACAACGTAGAGAGCATCGTAAACAAGACCGTTGGCAAGGACGTTTGGTGTATCGTCGAAAAGAAAGACGGCAGCACCGACGTCTACGTTCTGAAGGGTCTCGCCCATCGTACCGATGTCATGTATTACAACTCCGCAATGAATTGTGAAAATGACATCATTATGAACAATACACTACTCGTCCGTCAGAGCGTTGATGACAACTCCACCTTCAGTACCCACACACCTGGTATCGTTGCCATTGGCGGTAAGGGAAACGATGTCATCCTAGGTTCAAACCAGGACGATCTCTTAATCGGTGGCGAAGGCAATGACATTCTCAAAGGTCTCGGTGGATGGGATAACCTATATGGTGACACCACATGGAAAAGCAGTCCCGAGGATTTTCTCCAGTCTATTAATGATGAAACCGGCGGCGACGACTACCTCGACGGTGGTGAAGGATACGACAAGATCTACGGTGGCGGTGGTGGTGACGATATCGCCGTAAGGGATCCCAATGGTGCATTGGGACAAGACAAGATTCTCGAGGTCGAAGAAGATGTCTACTTCAAAGACCTCGTTGATATGGACGATCTGGATGACCTCAAATCGGATATTACCGCCCTCGGCTGGTCGAAATCGATCGATGAGACAACTGGTGAAGTGGTTCTGACCAAGGACCCCGACAATGATTCGAACACGATCAAAATCCAGCTTCCCGATGGTTACAAGCTCTCTTACGGTGACGATGCTGGAACCGATCTCGTAATCACAATTGCCAAAGAAAGCACCGATGAAGATACACCAACCAAATACTTAAGAGTCCGTATCGAAAATCCAACGAACGCCAAGATAGAGGTTGAGGCCGCCGATTCCGCTTCGGGCGGAACAATCATGGATTTTTCAAGCATGAAATCAGGTGGTAATGAAATCAAGCTGATCGGTAGTGACGGTGTCGACTTTATGTTGGGACCCATCACAAACCTCGCCGAACTCCATATCAAGGCTGAGGATCTGAAAGATGGAAGTTCCTACAGCAAGTCTGAAATGGAAGCCTTTATCGAAGGCTTTAAAGACAAAGACAGTAATGGTAACCCAACCGGCATCAGCAAATGGGGCGGCGACTACTGGGCAGATGCCTACGCCAACAACAATGAGATTGTCCTGGAACCCAAGGGTGAACTTGGAAACCTCGCCTTTCAGAAACCCGAAGGTTTCGGTTCTGTTGACGGCGTCTTCATGAAGGTTGAAGGACAGGACCTCGTTATTCAAGCCATCCACATCACAGATAAAAAGACCGGCGCATTTGATATGATCCAGATTCGGATCAAAGGCGGCGCCGCTGGAACTACCCCGGTCATCTCATTTGGCCAAGAGCCTGCACAGTGGATTGGCTCAACCGCTTTTGAGAGCGGCGAAGGTTCTGACTTCGTAGTTGGCGATATTGGCTCAACAAGCGATTGGGGTGATGATGACTCCCAGGATGGCGACACGATGCTTCAGGGTTGGCAAGAGGTTGATCTTGATAGTGGTGATCCTTCGTACGATCCTAAGGTCGACACCGACGAGGATGGTGTCTATGATTTCATCGAAGAACAACTGGGAACGGATCCGAACGATCCAAACAGTCTACCCGAGGAATTTAAACCAGTGGAAAATCCACCTGCTGCCGATGGCGAGACAGGAGATCCGCCGGCAACGTAATCATCAATACGTCACATGCATCAAATAAAGTCCAGAGGCCGGGGCACAAACCCCGGCCTTTTTGCGATCTTTAGCCAACAGAATATCCTTAAATTGGGGCGTCGATAGTTTTCCAAGGCCGACATCAACGAGTGTCCCCATAATATTGCGAACCATATTCTTCAAAAAACCCTCACCCGAAATATCAAAGACAATTGTCGTCTCCCCCAAGGAAAGATCCAATGGGGCAATACCCTCTCCCCGAACCGTGCGAAACGATGCAGAGAAGACCTCTCTTACAGCGTCATCAACGCCGTCAGAGGCCTTAAATGATGAATAATCCTCTTTCCCCACGAGCACCTCTGCCGCCGCATTCATTGCCTCGATGTCGAGCGTCTGGCGAATCATCCAGGCACGATTCCTAAAGATCGGAGACTCATTCTCTGATTGTATAATGATATAACGGTAATCCTTTCTCTTTGCGTCTCGAATCGGGTGAAAATCGTTTGATACTTCCTCAACGCTCAAAATTCGGATGTCAGTGGGGAGAATCGTATTGATTCCCTTCCGAAAGCCTTCCAACGGTATATCGGTATCAGTCTTAAATGAGGCAACCTGACACAAGGCATGGACACCCGCATCGGTCCGTCCGGAACCCACGACACGATTATCCTCACTCGTCATTTTCTGAACAGCCGCCTGAAGAACGGCCTGAATACCGGTGGCATTTTTCTGAATCTGCCAACCCGCATAGTTCGTTCCATCGTAAGCTAAGGTTAATTTGATCACTCTCACCGGCAAGAAAACTCCCTCAATATGAAAACATCAACCCAAACGAGAAGAGCCAACCGGAGAGATCAAGTCCCTTCGCCCCAAAATTGTCAATCCAGCTATACCTCGCCTCGAGAGTCCAGTAGACATCGTTGATCCCCATATCATCCAACGAACCTCCCCCAGTCGCAAGAGAGTCGAGAAGAATTTGGACGCCCGCAACACCGTGAATGCCAGCCTTTAGCCCCTTCGTCACATTCCCCTTCAAATTCTGTCTGAAGAAGACATAATCAAAACCACATTTTACGTACGGGACTACTATCTGTTCATTCACAAAATCGGCTCGAAATACAAAGCTGGTCTCCATCGGAAGGAGGAAGAGATTAAATTTATCTTGTGACGGTGTGCCAGTGGTTGCTCCGATCGCCGTTCCATCGATACTCATAAAACCGACGCCCAACTCGGCACCATATTTCTCTTGATAGAGAAAACCCTGCTCAACCATTCCGACCATATTACAACAGGGATCAAAAAAGCGTTTCATCGTACTATTGGACGGCATCCAGAAGCCACCCTTTAGTTCCGTCGTCCACCACTGCGAGCTCTCCTCCATCTCAGAATCATATTCGTACTCATAGTCAGAGGCATAAAGATTCCCACTCGTCATTCCGACAATCAAACAAAGGAGAAAAAATGTGATGGTCAAATGTTTCATATCCACCGCCATCGTATCACAACCATTAGAAAGAGCCCCGCCAAAAGAACAATACCGCCATCCAACCTACGGGGTTGAATGGGTTTCAAGAGAGAGCAACCCTTTTCACCCAAAAGCTGAGCCGGTCCTAGCGTCGCCTGCGGAGTGCCCGTTATCCGAGAGCCACTCGAAAAGGTAGTCGTCAGCGGGCCAACATTCGCCCCCTGATCGACCGCCTCAACCGAAAAATAGTAGAGCGTGTCATTCGTCAACCCCGATATCTCGGCCGAAAGTGTCGAACCCGACGATGGTTGAGTAATTTGCGTCGGCGTTGGTGTTCGAGCAACCACGGCATCCGCATCGGTGCTCGCATAGACATTATAATAACTCATATCTGAGACGGTCAGACGATTCATATTAACATAGACACGTGTATTACCAAATCCTGTCGAATTAACGGTTACCGCCGGTGGCGGCGTATCGACCGAGCATACCACTGCATCACGACCGGTCAGGTTACTGCTATCCTCTACAAAAATATAGACCGAATTCGATCCCTCCTCGAGAACAGATGAATTGTCATCATAGGCAAACGTAAATGTCGTGTCCGTACTCGCTGTCACCGATCCCGTATTCGCACCCGCGGCGTCAACCAGCGCCGAACCTGACTCGTCGATCCCACCACCAACAAGAACGGTATACGTTCCCGCAGTATCCGATTGAAAAGTAATTGTTGCCGTCTCTCCCGCTCCAAGGGAACTCCCCCCACTCGAATAGACAATGCTTGCAATCGACACATAGGGCTTGTCAGTAATGACAGACAAAGACCCGTCTGAATTACTCATATAGATATAATTATCAGAGCTCGGTTTCATGGGGCCATACCGATCACCCGAAATCGCAATCGGTGATCGATCATAGGAGTCGGTTGTATCGACATCGAGAACAACATTATTTCCATCTAAGACACTAACCCCCTTGAGACCCGAAACATACGTATACGTATCCGTAGTCGTCTGATCTCGAATTGAAACAACGCTCGTCAAATCGGTATTGTATGTGGGGTCGGCAGTATCAATAATGATCTCAATAGTCTCATCAAGCGCCAATGTCGTCGCCGTCAAGGCCAGAAGCGACTTGTCCGTTTTATTCACCGCATAGATATAATCTTTCGACGGCCTTGGATAAAGAGAGACGATATTATCGGTTGCATCTCCCACCACAGATTCCGTTACCGTCACTCCTCCATCCACCATATAGAAGACAATTCCCACATCGGTTGAGAAATAGATATAATCACTACTACCGCCAACACCCTCAACCAAAATCATGTCAGTAATACTAGCGCCCGATATACTTAACGATGGGTCAACCTCAGTGACATCAGCCGAGGCAATCGTATAGATGAGAATTAGTTGATTGGTTGTATCGAGAATATAGAGACGTGTTCCAAGCGTATTGATCGCCATCAACCCGAGACTAGCTGCACTCTTAACCTCTATCTCCGACGGTTCTTCGTCGATACTCCCCAGTGTAAAACGGAGCATATATCCATCATCCTTGGAGGCATAAAGACGTGTGCTCGACAAGGCAAGACCCCCAACAATCCCATCCAGGTCGGTATCAGAACTAAAATCATAGGGCTGCGTCGTTGCCAGATTAAAAAATCCCAAATCGACAACCTTCACCTGATCATTAAAACCCAAATAGAGATCCTGGTTATCACTGGAAAGAACCATCTGAGCGGCCTGGGCCGACACATCAGTCAGCGACAACTGCGCCTTTTCAGCATTAGGATAAGAGAGAACCGTGCGAGAAAATACAAGGAAAAACAGGAGGACCACACATGTTGTTAAGAGTTTTTTCATAAATAGTTCTTAATCAACACTTCGGCGATTTGAACAGAATTCAGGGCAGCACCCTTCCGTAAATTATCCGAAACCACCCAAAGATCCAGACCGTGCTGAACTGTCGGGTCCTTCCGAATTCGTCCAACATAAACGGCGTCCGTTCCGGTGGCATCCACGGCTAACGGATATCTGTTTTCCAAAGGATCATCCACCACTTCGACACCAGGAGCATCTGATAGAATCTTCCGTGCCTTCTCGGGACTCAACGCCTTCTCAAATTCAACATTAACAGCCTCTGAATGGGAACAAAAAACCGGCACCCGAACAGTCGTCGCCGTAACACGAAGATCTGGAGCATGCAAAATCTTGGCCGTCTCGAGCATCATCTTTTTTTCTTCGAATGTATAGCCATCCTCCTCGAAACGATCAATATGCGGCAGGCAATTGAAGGCAATTTGGTGTGGGAAAACTTCAACATCAATCGGCTTCTGCGCAAAGAGCGCCTGAACCTCTGTCGACAACTCCTCAATCGCCTGTTTTCCTGCACCCGATACCGACTGATACGTTGAGACAACAACCCGCTTGATCGTCGCCGCATCATGCAATGGTTTTAAGGCCACAACCATTTGAATCGTTGAACAGTTTGGATTGGCGATGATTCCCCGCTTCTTGTGATCCGCAACATCCTCCGGATTAACCTCTGGAATCACCAGTGGCACATCGTTATCCATTCGAAAGGCCGATGTGTTATCGATGACCACCGCACCTTTTTCCGCAGCCATTGGTGCATATTCTCGACTAATATCGCCGCCTGCCGAAAAGAGTGCAACCTGCACCCCTTCAAAAACTTCTGGTTTAAGCATCGCCATTGCATAGTCGAGCCCCTTGAAGCTGACTACCTCGTCAACCGAACGCTCCGACGCAATCGGAACAAGCGACCCAACTGGAAAATCGCGTTCCTCCAGAATCGAAATCATCTCCCTGCCGACCAAACCGGTTGCACCGACCACGGCTACTCTGTATGGACCTTTAGACATAACTGATTGTTTATACTGCACTATTTAGTGTTATCCTGCAAGGGAAAAGAGGTCTATTTCTTGAATAGCTTCTCAAGCTGAGATTTGGCCGTGAACTTGACCTGTTGTTTCTCTTGCTCATTGCGACCAAACTCAAAATAACTGCAGAAGTTAGAACGATCTTTCTCATGGACAGGCTCTGCCTGGGTTTCCCGACAACTGTCAGCATATGATGTGTCGTAAAAAATGCACTGCATGCAACAATGAAGATCCTTAGAACAACTCAGGCATTCGTCGCGGCGACCGATCCCCTTTGCGTCATCCACCTCAGTGCCACAGAAAACGCACTTCTTCACACCGCCTCCTCATCAACGTCATCATCGGACATCGCGCGTCTGGCACGGATCTTTTCAACAATCTCGCGGCTCTTCCGAAGCGTTACCAATTCTTCAATGACACCCCAGGCAACGTAGGCACTTGTTAGAATGAAAATCGTAATCTTCGGCTCAGCCGCAATAACAAAAATAACTCCAACAGCGAGAACGAGAAAAAAGAATGACCAACGTTTCTTGAAGTGAACCGTCTTAAAACTCCGATAAGGAATCGTTGAAACCATGAGAAGCGACAATACAACCGTCAAGGCAATAACAACAATACTGCTCCGTGAACTACTGATACTCATGTAATCATAGAAAATAACCATCGTGGCCACAACATAGGCCGCAATCGGTATCGGCAGTCCCTGAAACCAATTTTTTTCTACTGTGCTTGACTGAACATTAAACCGTGCCAGGCGAAGCGCCCCACATGCAAAGAAAAGAAAGGCCGCCAGCCACCCGATTCGATTAAAACCCTCAAGTCCCCACGTATACATCAAGACCGCCGGGGCAAATCCGAATGACGCAAGATCGACCAGTGAGTCATACTCAACTCCAAACTCACTCTCAGCATGTGTGAGCCTTGCCACACGTCCATCCAGAAAATCGAAGACGCCCGCAATGAGAATCGCCCAGGCCGCTGCAATAAAATCACTCTGCAACGAACGAATGACCGAATAGAAACCACAGAAAAGAGATGCCGTCGTACAAAGATTCGGAAGAATATAAACACCCTTCTTTATTCCTTCGCGACGAATAGAAACAATTTGTGGCCTCTCATTATTCTTCATCAAACCTCCCGACCACCGTCGTTCCGGCCTTCACCCTATCACCCTTCTGAACCTGGATATTAGTATCAACCGGCAGATAAAGATCAACGCGCGAACCAAATCGAATCAAACCCAGCCGTTCACCTCTCCCAATCTGATCACCCTTAGAGAGGTAACAGACAATACGACGGGCAACAGTCCCCGCGATTTGAACAATACCGATCGGCGTTTCGCGTCCCACATTCAACAAAATAGCGTTACGTTCGTTCGCGTGAGATGCCTTATCGGTCGAGGCCACCAAAAATTTGCCCGGATAATACGAAACATTTTCCACGCGACCCGTAAGTGGCGCCCGATTCACATGGACACTAAAGACCGACATGAAAATCCCTACCCGTTTGGCCGGCCTGTGAGTATAAGGATTATCCTCAACGTCGCTAACGTCGACAATTCGGCCATCTGCCGGAGATATGATCAACTGATCGTCACTTGGCGGAACCCGTTCTGGATTTCTAAAGAAATAAACACTGAAGATAGCAAGACCTGCAAAGGGAACGCCAACCCAATAAATTCCAAAAACCGAGAATAAAATGGCAATAATGGCAAAAAGTAAAATAAAAACCCATCCCTCTCGGGCGACAATATGATCCCGTCGGACGGCCTGATGCTGTAGTTCTGTCATGAACCCCTCAGGTTAAGCGCTTTTCTCGGACGAACGATACTTCTGGAGAATCGACTCCATCTGATCGCGCCCCATCAATTTTTTCTTTTTAAGTTGTCGAAGTTCCATCTCTTCTTCATTTGTCAAAAAGGGACGAGCCTCTAATTCTTCCAACTTCTTCTCAAAATCGAGATGCTCGGTATATAAATTGGAAAGAACCTCGTCGGTCTCTTGATACTTTTGGATAAGTTCAAGATCTCTCTTCTCCATCAACACCTCCTTGCCCGCCTGCATTCAAAACATCTAATCGATGGCGGGCTAATACTTTGTAATTCCAATAGAAACCGGGAATTCTATTCAAAGAAAAACGGAACTGTCAAGCGAACAATCAGTCAAGGACCTCGGTCAGGCCTCAATCTCCACCTTTAAGCTAACGATTTCAATAGGATGGGATAACTTGTCCATAGAGAATCTCATCCTCAGAAAAGAGACGATTCCAGGTCTGCGAATCGTCTTTAACCTTGCGCCAATAGGGCTCTCCCCGCCCACGCCATGGGTCATAGACGATTCCCTCCTGAATCGATTTTCCACGCCCGACCACAATGACCGCATTATTCTCGGTCGCCCGAGCTTTATGATGCACTCCCCAGGCCCGCTCAAAAAAACGAAGCTTCGTCCGCCCCATCCCCTTAAAGAGTTCTTCCGCCCAGTGATAACAATACCCACCCTCTTTGGAACCGACCTTCACCAAAAAATTATGCCAAAGAGCAGAACCACCCATTTTGTACTGTTTATTTAATTCAGTTGTCTTGCCGACCAAATAACTGGCTAGGCCGTCTGCCTCTTTCTCCATTACACGTCGATCAGCACCACTCAATTCCTTGTACAACGCCTTAAGATCGTCACCAAGCATGATCGTTGCGCGAATATCATCACGGTAGCGCCGAAGCTCCACACACTTTGTCACGCGTTTTTGTGTTCTCCCTGACCAGCTCCGACGACCACGTTGACTGTTATCATTTAAACCTTGTCGAACCTTCGCGGGCAATTGATTGACACACTCATTGTAGGCATTTTTGGCTCGCTCTAATTGGTCCTGAAAATCATCCTGCCCAGCAAACGATTGAAAAGCAAAAAACAGACAGACGCACACAAAAGAAACAATCTTTAAAAAACTTCCCCACTTCAAAACTAACAACTTCCCCACTAATAACTTCCCCACTTCCCAACTAACTAATGGTGTTTCCTCTTATTCTTAAGTGCTTTATTATACCGCTTTTCATCCTTAATATATTCGATCGCCGCGTCCTTCTGAGGATCACTCTTCTTGGTTTCGTCTGACTCCTCCTCCACAATGACCTGCGGCGTAATGCCAAAACCCTGAATCGACTGACCCGATGGCGTGTAATACTTTGCAACCGTAATCTTGATCGCCGAGCCATCATCCAGCTCAATCACCGACTGAACCGACCCTTTACCAAAGGTCTGTGTACCAACAAGAAGAGCAAGATTATAATCCTTGAGCGCACCCGCCAAAATTTCGGACGCCGACGCTGACCCACCATTCACCAAAACAACAATCGGATACTTTGGCTGCGTATCTCCACTCTTGGCATCGTATTTTGCGATCTCTTTCTTTCGACTCCGCGTACTCACAATAACACCATGATCAATAAAAAGATCGGCCAACTCAATCGATTGGCTCAACAGACCGCCGGGATTATTTCGAAGATCTATAATCAATCCATTGATCGGCTGCTTCGCAGCATACTTCTTGAGCTCTTTTTCCAGATCATTGGATGTCCGTTCCTGAAACGTCGAGATCCGTGTATAAATGTAACCATCACCAAGATCTTCAACCGTTACACTCGGCACCTTGATAACCCGCCGAATTAAATGAACATCAAAGGGATGCTTTTTATCCTTCCTGGTCAGCGTCAACGTGACTCTTGAACCCACGCGCCCCCGCATTAACGAAACGGCTTCACCCAGATCCATCCCCTTCGTAGAGGTCCCATTGATACGTACAATCCGATCCCCCGCCTTGACGCCTGCCTTATCTGCCGGTGTTCCCTCGATCGGAGAGACGATCGTCAGCCACCCCTTTTTCATCGTGACCTCAATCCCGACACCGCCAAATCGACCCACTGCCTCAATCTTAAGTTCTCGATAAACATTGGGGGGCATATAGATCGTATGTGGATCAAGCGTCATCAACATGCCACGAATAGCCCCATGGATCAGCTTTCGTTCATCGACTTCTTCAACATAATTATCCTCAACCTGATGCAAGACCTCCGCGAAAGAACGAAGGTCCTTGTAACCTTTCTCGGTCAAAGCCGTCGCATTGTTGATAGAAAAAAATGAAAATACGAGAACAGACAGTAAAAGAAATAGCTTTTTCATCTTCCCCCCGGAAACGCTCAAATGTCATTCCTGCGAAGGCAGGAATCTCAAGTAATAACTCTAGATCCCCGTCTACACGGGGATGACTTACGAATGATCACCCGTGACATTCACCACCGCAACACTCATTCTTCTTTTTCATCACCTCTTCAGCGGCGGCCGCAATATCTTCTGGCATCAATTTGTAGAGCTTGAGCACCTCGCCAGCCGGACCCGATTGGCCAAACTCATCATAGACACCAACCTTGCGAACCGGAACAGGATATTCTTCAGAAAGAACCTCTGAGACCGCACCACCCAAGCCACCAATCACAGAGTGCTCCTCCGCCGTGACAATCGCACCCGTCTTTTTGGCATATTGAATCAAGAGATCCTTATCAATTGGTTTGATCGTCGACATATTGATAACCGCAGCGTTAATTCCCTTATCTTTAAGAATCTTGGCTGCTTCAAGGGCATGAACCGTCATCAAACCACAACCAACGATCGTAATATCGGTTCCATCCCGTAAGACACTTCCCTTGCCGATTTCAAACGTATAGTTATCATCATATATAATAGGAGTCGCTGCCCTGGCCAACCGCACAAAGAAAGGTCCCTTCGTCTCGGCAATCTTCTTGATCACCTGTTTTGTCTCCACGCCATCAGCCGGAACAATCACGTTCATATTTGGAATGGTGCGCATCAAGGCAATGTCTTCGACCGTCTGATGTGAGGCACCATCCTCACCGACAGTCAAACCCGCATGTGTGGAACAGACCTTCACATCAAGATTCTGATAACAAACCGATAAACGCACCATCTCCCATGCGCGACCCGTTGCAAAGATCGTAAATGTGGAAAGAAAGGGTGTGTAGCCACCCATTGCCAGTCCCGCGGCTGTCACAACGAGATTTTGCTCGGCCACGCCTACATTAAAGAACCGCTCTGGAAATTTTTTGGCAAAGATCTGTGTTTGCGTGGAGCAAGAGAGATTCGCATCCAAGACGACGACCTTTTTGTTGGTCTCACCAACCTCTGCAATCGCCTCACCATATGCTTTTCGTGTCGCTACTTTTTCCATAACCATCCTTTCGTTAACGCCCCGCCGTCATTGCGAGCGGAAGCGAAGCAATCCAGTTAATCTCCCAACTCCTTCAAAGCGATCTCCAATTCCTCATCACTCGGCGGTACGCCATGATACTTCGGCTTATTTTCAAAAATTGAAACACCCTTACCCAGGATCGTCCGAGCCAGAATCAACGTCGGCTTCCCAGAGACTTTTTTCGCCTCATCCAAACCATCGAGGACCTCGGCCATCTCATTGCCATCGATCTCAATCACATGCCAACCAAAGGCCTCCCACTTCTTCTTGAGCGGCGACACCTCCATGATGTCTTCAACAAAGCCGTCGATTTGAATGCCGTTGTAATCGAGAAGCGCAATGCGATTGTCTAACTTATATTGCGCCGCGAGCATCGCCCCTTCCCAGAGGACACCCGACTGACATTCGCCATCACTTTGCATGCTGTAAACGGTGTAATCTTTCTTGCCCAATTTAGCAGCCATGGCGATTCCGTTCGCAAGCCCCATTCCCTGCCCCAACGAACCGGTCGACATTTCGATTCCGACCTCGACATTCATCTTGGGATGTCCCTGAAGGATCGAACCAACCTGACGGAGGTTCCAGAGTTCCTCTTTCGGAAAAAAACCGGCCTCGGCCAGCGCAACGTAAAGACCGGGGCAACAATGACCGCACGAAAGAATATACCGATCGCGGTCTGCCCAGGTCG
>CAYWXY010000045.1:0-15834 GCA_964462555.1 uncultured Pseudomonadota bacterium
TGTCCCAGCCGGTTTCATATAAAAGCGGAATCTCAATGACCAAGATGTGGTCAGCGGGAGACGTTTTCAGTTTTTCTTCAAGGCGTTGCGTAATCTCGGGGTGGAGGATTGTTTCGAGAAGTTGTCTCTTTTTTGGAGCTGAAAAGACAATCTCTGCAAGTTCGACGCGATCGGTCGTGCCAAAAAATTTCATTACTTTACTTCGGATAAATTCGCTTTCGTTTAGAACTTCATGGGCCACTTTGTCAGCAGATATGACGTCACATCCGAGTTTAGAAAAGATATCGAGGACGGAGCTTTTTCCAGCGCTGATATTGCCGGTTAATCCGATGATGGTTCCGTGTTCTCTGGTATGCATGATGAATCATCCTTTTCTGAGTCGCCTGTCCCTTTTTTAATTTGAAGAATCGCATGAATAAGCGGATGTATGGCCTGTTCTCCATATTCCTGAATTTCCTGAATAATTCTATCTTCATCGTTTTCTTGGTCCGTAACGATGAGTTCGCCAATTTTGGTCATAATTTCAGACCATTCGGGTGTTAGTTTTTCATGAACGAGTTTCATCGATGGATTCGCCGCTTCTTGTTTTTCCATCGTCCAGGTGACCGATTGGGCAACATCTTCTTCGCTCCACTCCGTTGTCACTTTTTCGTGGGCTTCTACAAGACGGTCGTATATTTCTGAGCGGGTGGGGTCGAGATCTTTGGCTTTCTTGAATTTTTTGAGAGCGCGTTTGTGCTTTCCTTTGGCAAGTAGTTTGTCACCCTTTTTGATAAGTTTGTTGGCCTTTTCCTTGTTGGTAGATCCCATCGTTATTGCCTTTCGATTGCCTACTTTGATTTGTTGTCTTTTTGTCCCCGACGCTGCGTTGGTTCCATGAGCGATGGGTCATTATTCAACATGTCCCTAATAAATGCAATCAATTGTTCTCGTGTGTTTTGTTCTGGTTCGTCGAGAACGCGTTCGACGCAGGCGGTCAGAATCTTTCCAATACTCGGTCCTTCGGGGACGCCAATCGTCATAATGTCAGATCCGCTCACTGCAAGATCCTGGGGTCCAAAGGGGGGCTTTCGGTTGATTTCATCGGTAATCCGCTTCTTGAGTTTGGAGACTCCCTTGATACCGTCCGGATATTTACCTCCACGATTGTCGGCGGTACGGAGGTCGATAAGTTTATATATATGGTCCGTTCCGATTTTACTGATAAATCGGCGAATGGCCTTGTCCGAAAAAAACGATTTTGTCTCAAACATGTGATGTTCGATTAGGTGAGATACGTCCTTCGGGTTTATACCAATTGTTGTGGCATGAAGACGTTTCAGAATTTTCTTAGCGAGTCGCGCCGATACGATTTGGTGGCCATAAAAGACGGTTCGTTGTTCCTTTTCGGAATAGCGTTTGGTCTTTACTTTTCCAATATCGTGAAAAAGGGCGGCAAACATTAACTCCAGGTCTCCGGGATGGTCAATGGCGACGTCCTTTCGCGTGGCATCGAGGACCTTCATTGTATGATGAAAGACATCGTCGCCGGCCTGCTTTGCTTGCTGTATTCCAATCGTCTGATTAAGGATTGGAAAGAGATGTCCGAGAATCCCAATTTCCGCCATTTGGTAGAAACCTTGGGATGGTTGATCAGCGGTCATCAATTTTCCCAGTTCCTCAACAATACGTTCGCCGGAGACGGTCGAGATGAGTGCTGCATGTTCCTTCATTGCTGACAGAGTGTCGGGTTCAATAGTTAGATTGAAACGGGCCGCAAATTGAATGGCGCGAAGAAGGCGAAGAGGATCTTCAATAAAGGCCTCTTTAAAAACTTGTCTCAGTAGGCCTTTCTTCAAATCCTTTTGACCATTAAATGGATCGATAATCTTTTGGGTTTCTAGATCGAGTGCCATTGCATTGATCGTGAAATCGCGGCGCCCCAAGTCTGTTTCGAGTGGGAGTTCGGGGTCAAAGTCAACTTTGAAATCGCGGTGACCGACACCGGTCGAGACTTCTTTTCTGGGAATCGCGATATCGATGGCTGTCTGTTCATCTCCGTTTGGATAAAATTTCAGGACACCAAACGATTTTCCAACAAATTGGACGTTACCAAATGGTTTTAGAATGTTGCTAATGGTTTCAATGGAAAGGTGTCGAATGATTAGGTCACGGTCTTTGAGTGGCCGTTTGAGAAGTCGATCTCTCACAGAACCACCGACTTCATAGACCTTTCCACCGGCCTTCAGGACTTCTTCTATAAACATCTACCTCTCCGCACTTAAGACATACTCCTCAATCGAGGCCTCATTTCTGAGTCGTTCTTGCCATTCTCTAAGCTCTTCCTGCTTGGCCCGATTGGTGTAATCGCTGATGAAGGCTATTTTTTCCTTTTCCCATTCGCTCTCGGAGGGTTTTTCGATTTTGACGAGTTTGAAGATATAAAAGGATTCACCGCTCTCCATGGGGCCCTTATGAATGGGATTTTCTTTTGTTAAGGAGAACAACTCTTCAAATAAATCGATCTGGTCAGCAGATGGAATCAGCATTGCCTTTCGCTGAATGGTAACCTCTTTGAGTTCGTCGTCGGTCAGTTTGTACTTTTTGGTGATTTTAGAGATCTCTCTTTTTTTGCCATTGCTAAGGAGTTCGTGTAGCTCTCCTGCGATTTCGGCGGGCGTTTTATCATAAGTGACACCCTCAGCCGCTGTTTTTGGGATCGTTATTCTCTCGAATGTCCACTTGGTTTTTTCTTCCATAAACTGTTGTTTGGCTTCGGCCTCGACTACTGTAACCTGGCTCATGATGAACTCGGTTCCCTTGGCGGCCATCATTTCTTGGCGTAAAAGATCCTCATAGTTCAGGCCAAAACGCCGTTCGAAGTAGGGGAGAAAGACCGTCTTGTAGGAGCTGGGGCTAAAAATTCCATCCTTCTGAAAATTTGGGTTTTGCTGGATCAGTTCATAGATTTCCAGATCGGTTACATGGAAACCAATTGTTTCTGCGAACTGTGCCATCAGAGCTTGTGAAATAACCTTGAGGAGTGCTGATTGGCGAATCTGTGGCCACATTTGTTCGGGAATTTCATTTTTAAACATGTTTCGATAAAATTCACGAGCGTCCGTTAGTGCGATTTTGTATTCGCCCATGGGGATGGCTTCGCCGTTTACCGTGGCTGCGACTGATGTTCCTGCGCCTCCACGTTGCATTTGTGAGTAGCCGAAAAAGAAGATAAAACTGAGAATAATGGCCGTAAAGATTATCTTGATGACCCAGGACCTCGTATGTTTCCTCATGATATCCAGCATGGTGGATCTCCTCTTGGTTCAGTTAACTAAAGGGTTTGCGGGTTAGAGTTTGGGTAACCTACCGAAATGAGAAGGCAAAGTCAATGATCGAGGCGTAAAAAACGGCATAATATCGCTTGCCATGGGGAGGGTGATCTGATAAATCATCGCATAATAATTTGGAGGAGTTATGATTCTAGACCCCATTATTGGTATCTTTTCGAACGATTTGGCCATCGATCTTGGTACGGCCAATACTCTGGTTTATGTTAAAGGGAAGGGTATTGTGGCCTCGGAGCCATCAGTTGTGGCTGTTCATAATGATCGACGTGGTATTAAGCGTGTTTTAGCCGTTGGGCGTGAGGCAAAGGAGATGTTGGGGCGAACTCCGGGAAATATTGAGGCTATTCGTCCCATGAAGGACGGCGTGATTGCCGATTTTGAAGTGACCGAGGCGATGCTTCGTTATTTTATTCGGAAGGCTCATAATCGAAAAAATCTCATTCGTCCACGGATGATTATTTGCATTCCATACGGAATTACAGAGGTTGAAAAACGTGCGGTGAAAGAGTCGGCGGAGTCGGCGGGTGCGCGCGAGGTCTTTTTGATCGAAGAACCGATGGCGGCTGCGGTGGGTGCAGGGTTGCCGATCATGGAAGCAACGGGAAGTATGATCGTTGACATTGGTGGCGGAACGACAGAGGTTGCGGTCATTTCGCTCGGTGGTATTGTTTTTTCAAAATCGATTCGTGTTGCGGGTGATAAAATGGATGAATCGATCGTTAACTATCTAAAAAGAAAATATAATATGCTGATCGGTGAACGAACGGCAGAGCAGATTAAAATTCAGATTGGAACTGCCTACCCAAGTAGCGAATCTGCAACAATGATGGTTAAGGGACGCGACCTTGTTGCTGGAATTCCAAAGACGTTCGAGGTCCATGCCGAGGAGATCCGCGAGGCCATTATAGAACCGGTGAATGCCATTGTTGATGCCGTAAAGATCACGCTAGAGCGGACCCTTCCGGAGTTGGCGGCGGACATTGTGGATCGCGGTATTGTTCTGTCGGGTGGTGGAGCTCTGCTTAAGAATCTGGATGTTCTGATTCGCGAGGAGACGGGTCTTCCGGTCGCAGTTGCCGACGATCCGCTGAGCAGCGTTGTTTTGGGGTCGGGAATGGCTCTTGACAAGCTTGATTATTATAAGGGGATTGCTGCTCCGTAACCTGCGTGCTTCAATGATGGCACCAACATGTTCAGAATTAAATCTAAAAGATCACAAATTCCTCTCGTTGTTATAACGATTCTCTTGATTATTATCTTTTATGGTCTGTCGCTTCGTTCGTCCAAGCGGATGCCGTGGCATGAGCAGGTGATTGTGACTGCTCTTTCTCCAATACAGAAAAGTGTGACATACCTAGGGAGTGGTATTGTTAATATCTGGAACCATTATTTTAATCTGGTCGGTGTGACAAAGGAAAATGATCGCCTACTGAAGATTATTGATGAGCAGAAAATTAAACTTCATCGGATGACCTCCGTGGTGGCCCAAAACGATCGACTGAGACGCCTACTCGATTTTAAAGAGAGAAATGTTTTCGAAGCGGTTGGTGCGCGCGTTGTGGCGAATGATCTGAGGGGGGATTTTCGCGTGATCACAATCGATAAAGGTTCTGATGACGGTATTGGGTTTAATATGCCGGTTATGGCGGGAGCAGGGCTGATTGGTCGTGTGGTCGATATTACCCCAGATACGTCACGTGTTCTCCTGATTACGGATCCCAATAATGCCGTCGATGTTCTGATCCAACGTTCACGGGCACGTGCGATGCTCGTTGGGGTTCAATCCAAGACGCGGCTTCAGCCCTCTCAATATTTGAGTCGACTGGATTATCTCAGGCGGACCAGTGACATCGAGGATGGTGATGTTGTGGTAACGTCGGGGTTGGATGGTCTTTATCCGCCTGATATTCCCATTGGTGTGGTTCAGGGTGTCAAGGAGACGCAAAGCGGTGTTTTTAAACAGGCAGGTGTGCAACCTTTCACTGATTTCACTAATCTCGAAGAAGTTCTGGTTGTGGAAAGATAAACGAAAATGCAGCGATTTATTGCCATTACAATTTGGATTTTATTTGCTGTCATTATTCAGTCTGTCTTGATTCCCGATTTTCCATCTGTCCGGATATGGAGCGATCTCTTCTTCTATCTGATCATAATATTGGGGCTGCGTTTTCGTTTTGCAACGGGGCTGATCATGGTGGTCGTTTTGGGATATATCGCAGATGCGATGTCGGCAGCTCCCTACGGAGTTTCAACAGTTTCATATCTTGCGACGCTGATCTTTATTCGGCATGTTCGCGCAAATATTTTTTTGGAAAGTCGACTGGCGCTTTTTCTATGGGTTTTTGCCTTTAGTGTTTTTAGGCAGGTTGTTCAGTTGATTACACTTTCTGTTATTGGTCGAACGATAGATATCCATCTGGCGATGATGGTTTGGTTGCCGGTTCAGGCCCTCTGGGATGCGACATTGGGGCTCATACTTATTCCGCTGCTTGAGAAGATGATCTTTTATGATTGGATGCGACTCTTCCTGCGACGTGGGCTTCGAGACCATTAACCTTGATATTAACGAGACAAGAATGGACCTAAATAAGGCATATAGACACGATGTAGAGACGCGCCTAAGAGGTATTGTTTGGGTCATTGCCATATTCTTCGTTGTGGTAGCTGCGCGGCTTTTCTATCTTCAGATTTTAAAGGGTGACTACTACCGAATCTTTTCCGAAAATAATGTCATAAAAAACATTGAAGTGCCTGCTGAGCGTGGTGTGATCTTTGATCGAAAGGGAAGGGTTGTTGTCGATAATCGTCCCGTTTTTAATGTTGTGATGACGCCACAATATGTAACTGATCCGGGGATGATGGCTCGTCATCTGGCATCTATTGTTGATCTTCCTGAGGATGAGTTGTTGAGCAGGGTTCAGTCGATCATGAAGGGGGTTCAGTATAGACCGCAGCTTCTCTTTGAAGATGTGGACATGGATACCGTTGCACAAATTCGGGCACAAAAAATGCCGATTGAAAATGAGGTAGCCCCTCTCCTGGATGGTGTTGATATTCAGTATCAGTATGTTCGCGAATATCCTGAAGGAGCGTTAGCTCCTCATCTTTTGGGTTATGTTCGGGAGGTGGACGCCAAACGTTTGGAAAGACTCCGCTCCAAATTTTCGGATCGTTATGAGGAAGGAGATCATATCGGTATCGGTGGTGTGGAGGGAAGATACGATCACTTGATTCGAGGCGAAGAGGGATGGGAACAAAAGATCGTGGATGCGTTGGGTCGAGAGGTGCACTATTCAGGGATATCGATTGATCTGATGAATCAGCCACCCGATGGTGGTGGCAATGTGACATTGACGATCGATAATGATTTGCAGCGTAAGGCGGTGGAGATGTTGGCCGGGCGGCCGGGTGCCGTGGTGGCGATCGATCCTAGAAGTGGTGCGATTCGTGCGTTGGTCAGCAGTCCGGGTTACGATATGAGTCGTTTTTATATAGAGACTCGAAACAGTTATTGGCAGGAATTGTTGAGTCATGAGCATCGTCCACTCTTCAATCGGACAATTCAAGGGACCTACCCGCCGGCCTCGACATACAAGATTGTGACGGCGATTGCGGGATTGGAAGAGGGTGTTGCTAATCCCGATGAAAAGATCGACTGCAAGGGTGGTCTTCATCTCGGTGATCGTATCTTTGGTTGCTGGCGTCGCAGTGGTCATGGAAAGGTGAATCTTTCTGAGGCAATCGAACGATCTTGTGACGTTTACTTTTACGTCGTGGCCGAGCGGCTGGGAATTGATCGTCTTGCTCGGTATGCTAAGCTTTTTGGCCTAGGAAATCGGACAGGCCTTGAACTCCCTGGGGAAAAAGGGGGGCTGGTCCCTACGACGGAGTGGAAGATGAGGCGCTTCAAACGCGCATGGAATAAGGGGGAGACGCTGTCGGCGGGGATTGGCCAAGGTTACAATTTAACAACTCCCTTACAGGTTGCTTTTTTGGGTGCTCAGATTGCCAACAATGGATATCGTGTGCAGCCCTATATTGTTGAGAAGATTGAGACCTCGGATGGAAATTGTCTCTATGAGTGGGAGGTTCGTCGTGACAATCTTCCAATGATTTCGAAGCGAGCGTTGGATCTAGTCAGAGAAGGATTGATTCGCGTTGTGGAGAGTGATCGGGGAACGGCTTATCGTTTGAATGGTCTCGATCTTAAGATTGCAGGCAAGACCGGAACGGCACAGGTGGTCAGTCGTGAGAGAGAGGGAAGCGCCAGGCGTCATCAGTCTCACGCCTGGTTTGTGGGTTTTGCTCCACACGATGATCCTGAAATAGTGGTTTCGGCGATCGTTGAACATGGAGGGCACGGTTCATCATCAGCGGCCCCCATTGTGGGTGAAGTGATTCAGGAATATTTTAGTTCTCATGAGGATGAGATGGCTGCAATGGATCGGTAGGTAGATAATGGCATTGGTGACAACAGATCGGAGAAAGGCCTCACGTTTTAACTGGTTAATGATGGGGATGGTTCTCTCTCTTTTGGCCGTTGGGATGGTCAATCTTTTTAGTGCGCTCAATATCTGGGGAGAGGCAGAGAGGATGTCGCTTTTCTGGTCACAGCTAGTTTGGATCTCCATTGGTCTTGTGGGAATGCTTTTCTTCGCCTTCTTTGATTATCGACTCCTCGAAAAAATAGCGGTTCCATTATATATTGTGAGTTTAGTTCTCTTAGTAGCGGTTCTCATCTTTGGTAAGACTGTTGCTGGACACAAGAGTTGGCTTTCGATTGCTGGGTTTGCCATTCAGCCGTCGGAGTTTGCAAAGATCGGTCTTATCATCATGTTGACCCGGCATTTCAGCCATAACCCAAGGCCGGACGGGGTTTCGATTATAGAATTGTGGCGGCCGATCGTTTATTCGATGGTTCCAGCGATGCTGGTTGTTATGCAGGGTGATCTGGGTTCGGCTATATTTTTCATTCTTATCTTTGGAACGTATGCCTGGTTCGGTCGGCTTCGTGGAAGGGGAATTGCTGTGTTGCTCATCATTGCCCTTCTTGGGGGGATCGTTCTCTACTTTTTTGGTCTTTCTGATTACCAGAAGGCAAGAATTACATCGTTTGTTGATCCGACAGTCGATGCTCGAGGAACCGGTTATCACCTGATTCAGTCTCGGATAGCGGTGGGATCGGGTCAACTGACCGGCAAGGGTTACATGAATGGGAACATCAATAAGTTGAAATATTTACCGGAGAAGCATACCGATTTTGTTTTTCCGGTATTGGCTGAAGAGTGGGGGTTCGTTGGGTCGGTTATTGTTCTCGTTCTTTATTTCTTGTTATTTGCGGCAGGTGTCGACGTGGCAACGCGTGCGCGTGACCGAACGGGACTTTTTTTGGCGTTGGGTATTGTCGGTTTTATTTTTTGGCATGTGGTCATCAATCTGGGCGGTGTCTTGGGTCTATTGCCACTCACTGGTGTTCCCCTGCCATTTTTAAGTTATGGTGGATCATCTACCGTTGTGACGATGGGCGCGATTGGTATATTGATGAGTATCGGAATGCGACGGTTTCTTTTTTAGCTATCCTTGAAGCAACGAGACAATTTGCTGTTTCGGTACGGCACCAGAGACCTGGTTAACAATATTTCCATTCTTGAAGACGATAATCGTGGGGATGCCGCGGATGCCATACTTTGCGGCTGTTTCCGGGTTGTCGTCCACATTGAGTTTGCAGATTTTTGCCGTACCTACTTGTTCGTTGGCAATCTCTTCGATAGTGGGTGCAATAGAGAGACATGGGCCACACCAGGGTGCCCAGAAATCGACCAATGTTGGTTTATCTGATTTAATAACCTCGGATTCGAAATTAGCGTCTGTTACTTCGATCAAATTGCCAGCCATGACTCCTCCTCGTGCGTGTATGATTTATGAGGCAGAGTGATATCAAAAAAGGGGAGTAGGAATCAAGAGATTTATGACGCATTGTGCCAACACGCCTCGCTATAACACTCTTGACCCGCGGGAAAAAAGGCGGCATTTTAGCACCTTAATTTTTATTGGAGGATAGAAGACGTATGATCGATGCAGCGGCGCAAGTGGGGAAGCTCTATGCGGAACTCGTGACGGGACAACCGAGACCTGAGATTTTTGGTGTTTTGGATCGTTCAAAAAAAGGACAAGGAGCGGGTGGGGTCATTGTTCCAAGTCAGGCAGTTCATAAAAGTACTTATTCAACAGGTCCCCATACTACAGCGGAACTTAAGATTGTAGAGAGGGGTAATCCTCAATCACCGACTAGTACCATCAACGAGCTCAATCGAGTTGGGGAGAAGATTGTTGGAGCCTTGGATGCTCCGGCTATTGGCAAAGTCCCGCCACTTAAGACTTCTCTCGTATTTCCACAAACTTTTGTTTTTCAGTTTCCTTATCGTAAAGATGATAGCTGTAAATGGAAGTTGCATAAATTCGTTATGCTCAAGGGTACCGAGGTGACGTATACGGTGACTTCAAAGGATTTGGGAGATAGGGTTGAGCGTTCTGTGACGCTCGATTTTTCTGGTGATTCTAATCTGAACGCTGGTTTTTGGGGACCTTTTCATGGGAAGATGAAAAAGAGTGAGCCCTTTCCGGAGCTTCGAATTGATAGGATGGTTGTGAATGAGGAGTTTGATAAAGCGACTGGCCAGGCCGTTGCCTTCCACGATATCGAGGACTATGAGGGAAACGATCACAAGCTTCCATACAGAATTGATCTTGTTCTTTCGATGCACAATCAAGAGACGGGGAGACTGAAGGGTTGTAGTGGTATAGTCAAACGGTTCATAGGTGCCAAGTGCGTAGAAACCGATGGCGGAGAGGCCTATCAGATGGATATGAGCCGTAAGATTTACTCGATTTTTAATAATATGCCGACATTGACGATACGTTCAGAGATCAAAGGGGGGGTCGTGGCCGAGGCCAAAGAGTTTTACAGCCGTCTCTTTGGTACGCCTCTAAAGAACGCTAACTCGTTGAAATCAGTGAGTTTAGCTCTCATGATGTGGTATTTGTGGCGCGAGGGGGCCAAGTTGGCGACATATCAGGTCGATCACTTTCCCAGAATCGGAAAAATGGAGGAAAAGCTTTAAAATCGGGCGTTAGCCACTGTTTCTTGATCTGATCCTTTATGGAAATGTGATTTTTTTTAAGGATATCAATTCTTCTTGACAAACTACCCATAAAATCATTATACATTACGCCCTCTTAGCGAATGGAACATCCTGAGAGAACGGTGTTTTAAATTGTAGGGCGCATAGCTCAGTTGGTTAGAGTACTACCTTGACATGGTAGGGGTCACAGGTTCGAATCCTGTTGCGCCCACATTATTTGGACCGAGCATCGTGTTCGGTCCGTTTGGTATTTGGATTCTTCTTTGAGGACGGTATGTCGAAGTATGATCTCGACACAATTCGCCATTCCGCATCGCACATTTTAGCTGATGCGGTGATGAAGCTTTATCCTGGAGTGAAGCTCGGGATTGGTCCGTCTATTGAAGATGGATTTTATTATGATTTTGATTTTCCGAAGGGTGTAACGATCACAGAAGGTGACTTTGAGAAGATCGAAGCCGAGATGAAGAAAATCATCAAGTCGAACGCGTCTTTTAGTTCTGAAACGCTCTCCAAGGATGATGCACGAAAGCTTTTTTCGGAGCGCGGTGATACGTATAAATTGGAGTTGATTGACGAGATTCCGGATGAGACGGTAACACTCTACAAACATGGTGATTTTCTGGACCTCTGTTGTGGGCCGCATGTTTCCTATACGAAGAATATCAAGGCCTATAAATTGTTAAAGGTGGCCGGTGCCTATTGGCGTGGAGATGAGAAAAATCCGATGCTCACGCGTATCTATGGTACGGCATTTGATACCAAGGATGCACTGCAGGATTATTTAGATTGTCTGGAAGAGGCGGCTAAACGGGATCATCGCAAGATTGGTAAAGAGTTGGAGCTCTATAGTTCCATGGATGAGTTTGGTCCGGGACTGATTTTGTGGCATCCGATGGGATCACGTATTCGATGTGCCATGGAAGATTTCTGGAGAGAGGCCCATCGGAAACATGGTTATGAAGTACTTTTTACACCGCACATTGCGAGGCTCGACCTTTGGAAGGTGAGTGGGCATCTCGATTTCTATAGCGAGAATATGTATGCACCGATGGATGTGGATGGGCAGGAATACGAGCTGAAGCCGATGAATTGCCCCTTTCATATTCAGATCTTTAAGTCGAAACTTCGGAGTTATCGTGAGTTTCCGCTTCGTTGGGCGGAGCTCGGAACGGTCTATCGTTATGAGCGTTCGGGAGTCTTGCATGGTCTAATGCGTGTTCGTGGTTTCACACAGGACGATGCGCATCTCTTTTGCCGTCCGGATCAGCTGAATGATGAAGTGAAGCGGGTCTTTGACTTCTCACTTTATATCTTAAAGAGTTTTGGCTTTGAGGATTTTGAGATCTATCTCTCCACGAAACCTGAGAAACATGTGGGGAGTGATGATAAGTGGGAACTCGCAACGAGTGCCCTCAAAAAGACGCTTGAAGAGTCGGGAATGGAATGGCAGGAAGATCCCGGCGAGGGTGTTTTTTATGGGCCGAAGATTGATATCAAAATCAAGGATAGTCTGGGTCGTTCGTGGCAATGCACTACGATTCAGGTTGATTTTAATCTTCCGGAACGTTTTGAGCTAAGTTATGTTGGTGACGATGGGGCTCTGCATCAGCCGATCATGATCCATCGTGCACTTATGGGTTCGTTGGAGCGCTTCTTTGGTGTTTTGGTCGAACATTATGCTGGCGCCTTTCCATTGTGGCTTGCACCGGTTCAGGCAAAGATATTGACGATTACGGATAATCAAAATGACTATGCCGAAGAGATTGCCAAGATGTTTGAGGATGCGGGTATTCGCATCGAAATTGATAATCGTGGCGAAAAGTTGGGACTCAAAATTCGTGAGGCCCAGTTGAAGAAGATTCCCTACATGTTGGTTGTGGGTAAAAATGAGGTTGAAGAGGGCAAGGTTTCCGTTCGCTCGAGGCAGGGTGGTGATATGGGCAGCAAGAGTGTGGAGGAGCTGATAGCCTTATTGACAGAAGAGATAAAGGAAAAGAGGTAGCCTGAGCGTCGACAACGTGTGAGGCCGATGGTTGGGTGACAAAATGGAGGTGCTATATTCGAAAAGATACACGGTTTAATCTTCCACGAATCAATGAGCGTATTCGAATACCAGAGATTCGGTTGATTGATGCCGACGGGAAGCAGTTGGGGCTTTTTCAGACTCGGGACGCCCAAAAGAGGGCCCGGGACCTTGGGTTGGATCTTGTGGAACTTTCACCCAATGCTAGGCCGCCAGTGTGTAAGATCATGGATTACGGTAAATACAAGTATGAGCAGAGCAAAAAGAAACATGAGGCGAAAAAGAAACAGACCGTGATCCACTTAAAAGAGATGAAAATGAGACCGGCAACCGGTGAACACGACTTCCAGGTAAAACTGGGGCATCTTCGTCGGTTTTTAGAGAATGGTGATAAGGCCAAGGTAACTGTTCGTTTTAGAGGCCGCGAGATGGCCCATCTTGAAAATGGACGTGCCTTGATTGATAGAGCGATTAAGGAACTTTCTGATATTGGTGAAGTGGAAATGCATGCAAGACGCGAGGGCCGTGTCATGAGCGCTGTCATTGCACCAAAGAAGAAAAAATAAAGGAGTAAGTGAGATGCCTAAGATGAAAAGCAATAGTGGTGCGAAGAAGAGACTTTCTTCGACTAAAAGTGGAAAACTAAAGTGCAAACGGAGTAAGATGCGACATATTCTATCGACGAAGCCGAAGAAGCAGAAACGCCGTCTGAAAGAGGATCTTTATATCTCTAAGCCAGACGAGCGTCGAATGAATCAGCTACTTCCGTATGGAGCTAAGTAGTTAGTCGTTTGCAGTTCATTATCAGCTATTTTTTGTTAGAAAAGGAGTTTTGTTATGGCGAGAGTTAAAAGAGGTCCAAGAGGAGCACGGCGTCGCAATGCCGTCATGAAGGAAGCCTCAGGTTTTCGTGGTGCCCGCAGCAAATTGATGCGGACAGCGATGGAAGCTGTTGATAAAGCTGGGCAGAATGCCTACACCCATCGCAAGCTGCGGAAGAGAGAGTTCCGTCAACTTTGGAATGCGCGGATCGGTGCCGCTGCCAAATTGAACGACACGTCATATTCTAAATTTATGGCGTCGCTCAAGAAGGCCGGGATCGAGATTGATCGGAAAATGTTGGCCGATCTGGCGATCCACCATCCAAAGGATTTTACGGCTATTGTGAAAGAGAGCATGGGTGCTCAAGCGTAGTTTTGAAGAGATGTCGAGCGAGGTTCAATGAAAGAAGAACTGATTCGCCAGATCGATTCGATTGAAAATGAGGTGAGAGAGAGGGTTGCTGGCGTTAGTACCCTTGACGAGGCCAAGGCCTTGAAGATTGCCTATCTGGGCAAGAAGGGAACAGTAACCGATCTTTTGAAAGAGATGGGACGTCTTTCCAAGGAGGATCGTCCCTTCTTCGGAAAACGAATCAATGAATGCAAGACATTCGTTGATGCAGAGTGTTCGTCCCTTATTCGTCGTCTGGAGGGCGAGGCCACCCAGAAGACGATAGAGGCCGAGGCCGTAGATATTTCGTTGCCACCGCGTGCGGTCTGTCCTGGCCGAATTCACCCGATTACAAAGACATTCAATGAACTTATCACCGTATTTACGGGGATGGGTTTTTCTGTTTATGAGGGCCCAGAGGTCGAGACCGATTTTTACAATTTCGAGGCCTTAAATCACCCGAAGGATCATCCGGCCAGGGACCTGCAAGATACCTTTTATTTGGACGAGGATCGTCTCCTTCGGACGCATACCTCTCCGGTTCAGATTCGTGTTATGGAATCAAAAAAACCGCCGATATTTATGATTGGACCGGGAGCGGTCTATCGTCGGGATACGCCCGATTTGACTCATTCGCCGAAGTTTCACCAGGTGGAGGGTTTGATGGTCGACAAGCGGATTACGTTTGGCGATCTGAAGGGTGTTATGAATGAGTTTATCCATCGGGTTTTTGGTGCTGCGACAGCGACCCGTTTTCGTCCCAGCTTCTTCCCCTTTACGGAACCTTCGGCCGAGATGGATATCCAATGTGTCGCCTGTAAGGGCAACGGTTGTCGGATTTGTAAGGATACCGGATGGCTCGAGATCTTGGGGTGCGGCATGGTCGATCCCAATGTCTTTGAATCGGTGGGTTATGACCCGAACGAGGTAACTGGTTTTGCCTTTGGGATGGGTGTGGAGCGGATCGCGATGCTCAAGTATAACATTAACGATATTCGTTTATTCTATGAAAATAATGTTAAATTTCTAGAACAGTTTTAAGGATTTTTCATGTTGGTTTCGACCGAATGGCTGAGTGAGTATATTGACTCCAAACTCTCCCCAAATGAGTTGTCGGATAAGATTACGATGGGAGGTGTGGAGGTCGAAGAGGTGATTTCAAAGGGGAGTGATTCGATCCTGAATTTGGCCCCGACACCCAACCGTGGTGATTGCCTCAGTATTATTGGTGTGGCCAAAGAGGTATTCGCATTGACCGGTCGACCTCTTAAGATTCCAGATTTCACGCCGCCCTCAGGTACGGGACGAATGAAGGATTGGGTCAAGGTCGTTGTTGGCGATTCGAAGGCGACGCCGCGCTATACATCGCGTGTTATTGAGGGTGTTGCGATTGGGCCGTCACCCGATTGGTTGAAAAAACATGTCGAGTCGGCTGGGATTCGCTCGATCAATAATGTGGTTGATGCCACAAATTATGTGTTGATGGAGACAGGACAACCGGTCCATGCCTTTGATCTTCGTTTTCTCGAAGGAAAAAAACTGATTATCGATACGCCAAAGAAGGCCTGTAAGATTATTGCCCTCGATGGCGTCGAATATGAGGTAACGAAAGAGGATATCTTAAATCTCGATGGTAATAAGCTTCCGATTGGTGTTGCTGGGATTATGGGAGGTGAACATTCGGGTGTTTTGGATGATACGACGACGCTCGTTTTAGAGAGCGCCTATTTTGATCCCACGATGGTTCGTCGGACGAGTAAGCGGACCGGGTTGGCCTCTGAATCATCACGTCGTTTTGAGAAGGGTGTCGATCCCGAAGGGGTTATCTCGGGTCTCCATCGATTGACAGAAGTTATTTTGAAGGTTGCCGGTGGGACGCCAAGCGAAGACTGGGTCGATCTCTACCCCAAACCCTTCAAGAAGGTTTCAATTGATTTGATGGTCGATCGCGTTAACTGGATCCTTGGGACATCGTTGGACGAGAAAGAGATTGTTGATATCTTGAAATCGATCGGTTCAGATGTGGAGATTGTGAATGCGGGTACGCTAAGAGTTGTTCCGTCAACGCACCGTCCTGATCTAACTCGGCCGATTGATCTAATCGAAGAGGTCGCACGATTGTTTG
>CAYWXY010000046.1:0-15807 GCA_964462555.1 uncultured Pseudomonadota bacterium
CTCTCCGCTATGATATTAAGCAAAAACCCTGCCAAGTGGGAAGAAAACTCACTATTAATATAACAATATGATATTATTGGAAAATATAGGAAAATAGGTCTTTTCTGGATCTAAAATGGTGGGGATGATGGCCAATTGTGAGGTGAAAGTGGGGTTTTCAGTCACCGGTGGTAGGCTACTTATCCATCAATTTGGAGGCCAGCTCCTTGAGGCGTTGGATTTGATCGAGGAGTGATTCCAGCTGTTTGACATCGGGGACTCGACCGATGCTGGGGGAGGAGAGATGCTTCGCCTGCCGTCCCAATGTCACCACTTCACTCAAAATCTTTTCCTGAATGGGTGCTGCCTGACGTCGTTTGCGGCGTTCGGTTTCAATCACTTTCCCCTTTTTATAACAATATTTTTCTATCAATTTTGGGATGCGATCGAGTGACGTCTTGTTCTTGACGACGTAGTCTGTGGCACCACTCTTGATAACTGAGGCCGCGAGACTTTCGTCACCGCTTCCGGTAATGACAATAATGGGGACAGAGGACAATTTTTTTCGGAGGTTTGGAATCTTATCAATAATGAGGTCATTGTTGAGATAGCAATCGGTGAAGACGATATCATATTCAGTTTGTTCAATGAAATCGAGCGCATCTTCAATAGATTCCACAGTGTGGAGATCAATCGGTGCAAAGTTGCGCTCCATCGCATATGTCAACAATTCGACATGGTCGACATTATCTTCGATGATCAAGATTCGAAGAAGTTTTTTAGCTGGTTTCTTCTTCACCATGATAGTTGTCGCTTACAGATTCAAATAGCTCTTCAAGTCATTAACCTTATCGGTTTTTTCCCACGCAAAATCTGCATCTTCACGTCCAAAGTGACCGTAAGCGGCCGTCTTCTTATAGATCGGACGGAGTAGTTTTAAATGGTTGATGATTCCAGCTGGTTTCAACGGGAACACTTCACGTACGGCTGCTTCGATTTTTTCTGGGTCGACCTTCGCGGTTCCAAATCCATTAACAAGAAGCGAGACAGGGTCTGGATAACCGATGGCGTAGGCGATCTGGACTTCACACTTGTCGACGGCACCCGAGGCAACAACGTTCTTAGCAATGTAGCGGGCCATGTACGACGCGCTCCGATCGACTTTCGATGGGTCTTTGCCCGAGAATGCTCCACCACCGTGTGATCCCATGCCGCCGTATGTATCGGCAATGATCTTTCTTCCGGTCAAACCACAATCGGCATTGGGGCCGCCATGGACGAAGCGTCCGGTCGGGTTAACCAGGATGTTCGTATCTGAGTTCAGGAGTTCAGCCGGGGTCACTTTTTTGATGACCTTCTCGATCATTTCTTCGCGGATCGTTTCGTGATTGGCTGATTCCTTATGCTGTGTCGAGAGCACCAGAGTGTCAATGTGGACCGGTTTGTTTCCTTCATATCGGATCGTGACCTGTGATTTTCCATCGGGTCTCAGGTAATCGACTTCACCTTTTTTTCGGCAGTCGGCTAACCGTTTTGTCAGCTCATGGGCCAAATGGATGGGGAGTGGCATGTAGACATCGGTCTCACGACAGGCGTAACCGAACATGAGTCCCTGATCGCCGGCACCTTGTTCCTTGAAGAGACCTTCACCCGTATTGACACCCTGAGCGATATCGGGTGACTGCTTGTCGAGTGTAGTGAGGACTGCGCATGTTTCCCAGTCAAATCCCATCGAATGATGATCGTATCCGATATCCCGGATAGTATTTCGAACGATTTCTGGATAATTGAGAACTGCGTTGGTAGTGATTTCGCCGGCGATAAGTGCCATACCGGTTGTAACCAGTGTTTCACATGCAACGCGTGAACTATTGTCTTGTTCAAGGATGGCATCAAGGACGGCGTCGGATATTTGATCGGCTACCTTGTCCGGATGACCTTCAGTGATGGATTCTGACGTAAAGAGGTACGTTCTATTCTGTGTGTGCATACTTCCTCCTGTAGCGGATAAACTTGAATGAAGGGTAGGTGTATATGGCGGAAAAGGTCCTAAGTCAAGGAAAATTCAGGTGTTATTCACTCGAGCGGGTTGGTTGCTTATGGGGCTTCAAACCCGGTGTAAGTGACTGATTGAGGATGGGTTCGATCGTGCTTCCGACGATTTTCTCGACATCCTCGGCTGTTGGGAGGTTAATTACTCTTTTGACGAGCTCCTCTGCATCGCTATATTTGATGCTTCTCAGGATCTGTTTGACCCGCGGTATGGAGATGGGGTTCATACTGAGGGCATTGAGGCCCAGGCCGATCAGAATCATGATATGGAGCGGATCTCCGGCCATTTCACCACAGAGCGTAACATCGATATTTGCCTTTTTGGCCGCTTCAACCGTTTTTTGGATCATCTTCAAGATCGATGGGTGCAGCGGTTGAAAGAGGTATGAGACATTTTCGTTGGTTCTATCGATGGCCAAGGTGTATTGGATCAGGTCGTTTGTTCCAATGCTGAAGAAATCGCTCTCTTCGGCGAGGGCATCCGCAATCATGACGGCTGAGGGTACTTCGATCATGACGCCCAGTTCAAAATCGGCATTAAATTTGATTTTCTCTTTCTTAAGCTGTTCCTGAGTTTCTTCGATAATTTTCTTAACCTGTCTCAGTTCTGTGATATCCGAGACCATTGGGATCATAACACGTAGGTTTCCATATTTATTGGCGCGAAGGAGAGCCCTAATTTGGGAGATGAAGAGGTCTCGTTCGGCCAACGAGAAACGAATGGCACGAAGACCGAGTGCCGGATTGATGTGTGGTGAAAATTTCCCCGAGTAGAATAATTTATCGCCCCCGATATCGAGTGTTCGGATTGTGACTCGGCGGGGTGCCATGCGTTTTAACGTCTTGGAAAAATTCTTAACCAGTTCGTCTTCTGTTGGGTAGTCGATCCGATTGGCATAGAGAAATTCTGTTCGATAGAGACCAATTCCCTCGGCGCCATGTTCCAGGGCAGAGGGGACTTCTTCGATGAGTTCAATATTGGCGACGATGCTGACCTGATGGTCATCGGCTGTCTTGGCCTTGATGTGCGAGGTCTTGATCAAACGCTGTTCGAGTTTTTTATAGCGAAGACGTTGTTTTTGGTATTCCGCAAGAGAATTTTTTGTAGGGTTGACTATTAACTCTCCGGCAGAGCCATCGATAATAATCGTATCTCCCATCGATATAGCCCCCACAATTTCGGGATGGCCCAGAACTGCCGGTATTTCCAGTGATCGGGAGATGATGGCTGTGTGTGACGTATCTCCGCCGGATGCCGTAATAAAACCCTCAACTTTTTCTCGGGGAAGTGAGGCGACATCCGCTGGTGATAAATCATTAATAACCAGGATATATTTTTTATCATTTTCAAGATTACTGAGATTAAATTCGGCGCTTCCCTGAAGGTTCTGCAGGATTCGACGGCCGACGTATTCGATATCGTTTTTTCTCTCTTGAAAATATTCCTCGCCCATATCTGAAAAGACGAGTTTTAGTTCATTGAGCGTTTTTTCAAGTGCCCATTCAGCGTTGATTTTCTGAGAGGTAAGTTCTTGGATAGTATGCGTGATCAGGGTCTCATCTTGGAGGAGCATGGAGTGGGATTCTAGGATTTCAAATTGTTCATCACCCTGGAATTTGCACATCTTTTCCTTGATGCGACTTAGCTGTTCCTTCGAATTTTGAATGGCCTGTTTGAAACGGACAATTTCAGATGTGATCTCTTTATCACTGATCCAATATTTGGGGTAGGGTGCCAGGTTTTGGCTAATAACATATGCCTCCCCGACCACAATGTTGGGGATAAAGGCTTTAAATCTGAACTTGTCAGTCTTGGATGACATTAATTACTCTTCCTCGCCAAACTTATCTTCGATTAATTTTCCAAGTGAGTCGATGGCATCGTCAGCGTCTGAACCCGCCGCCTTGATTGTGATAATGGATCCCTTGGCAGCAGCAAGCATCAAAACGCCCATGATGCTCTTTCCATTTACCGTAATTGAATCTTTCGTGACATCGATGTTACTTCGAAAGCCACTCGAGATCTTCACGAACGTCGCCGCGGCACGCGCGTGCAATCCTAACTCATTGATTATTTCAAATGTCTCTTCCCTCGAGTTTGACATAATTAATATTTTACCTTGCCCTCTAAAACTTCGCTAGCGATGACGATGTTCTTCTGTCCATAATTTTTAATAAATGGTGGTAGTTCACTAAAGGGTATTTTATCGCGATAATTTGCCAGTTTGATCAGCATCGGGAGGTTAAAGCCGCTGATAACTTCAATTTCACCTTTTTTGAGAAACGACATACAGAGGTTGGATGGCGTTCCACCAAACATGTCAGTCAACAATATGACGCCGTCTGAGCTTCCGACTGTATCAATGGCATGTCGGATGAGATTGCGATTTGCTTCAGGTGGCATGTCGGATTCAATTGCTAAGCTGACGATATTTTTGCAATCAGGAATGATCTTCTTGGTGGCAATAACCATTTCCTTGCCAATATTGGTATGTGATACAACGACAACACCGACCATTATTTACTCCAGCAATTCCCAAACCGATTTTTGGGTTTCGGTCTGGCTTAAAATCTGTTGATTTAGTTGTTCCTGGAATTCACGCGCAGAGTAGTGTCCCCCAAGCTTTAGGAGCTGATTTCGTGCCGCTATTTCGACGATGGCTGCAATGTTTCGACCCGGTCGTACTGGAATTCGAATAAATGGAACATGAACATCAAGAATTGTGTAAAAGTGTTCATCTATTCCGAGGCGGTCGTACGTAGCCTGCGGGTCCCACTCCTGAAGTTCAATGACAACTTCAATTAACTTTCGGTCGCGGGTGGCTGCAATTCCAAATAGGTCCTTGATATTGATGATACCAAGGCCTCGAATTTCCATGTGATATCTAATGATTTCAGAGCTCGTGCCGTAGAGTGTCGCTGGCGGGCGTTTTTTGATGTTTACAATATCGTCAGCGATTAGACGATGGCCGCGCAAGACAAGATCGAGGGCCAATTCACTTTTACCAATTCCGCTGCGTCCAATGATCAGCATGCCAACACCAAAAACATCGAGTAGAACACCATGGATGCAAGTGGATGCTGTGAGATGGTCCTCTAAGAAATGATTGATTCGATTGATAAATGTAAAGGTGAGAAGTTTTGTCGCGAAAAGCGGGATATTGTTTTTTTCGCACATTAGAGCCAGCGGTTCGGGAGGTGTTATTCCACATGTGATAATGAAACAGGCAAGACCTGGCTTGCACATTCGTGTGATGATTTCTTTGCGACGTTTTTGGGATAGTGATTCGAGATATGAGATTTCGGGTTTTCCAAAGACCTGAATTCGTCCAATATGGAGGTGAACGGGATCCCCCGTTAATGCTAAGCCCGGTTTCTGGATACGGGGTATAACGATCTTTTGGCCAAGGCCTTGCTCTCCAGCGATCAGCTCAAGCTTTAGCTGATGTTCTTTATCCTTTAACAACTGGATGACCGGTATGGCTAGCATGGTAGTTTTTCATCCTCTGTTCGAATGATGTCGTATAGTGCATCGCTCGATGATGCCTCTAAGATTCGCACTCTAACATTTTCATCTTTCAAAAGTCTAGATAAACGCGCCAACGTCTTGAGGTGGATGCCGGCGGAGCTGTCAGGAGCCAGTAACACAAAAAAGAGGTGAGAAGGCTTGCCGTCGTGGGCTTGGAATTCGATTCCGGGAGTACTTTTCCCAACGGCGATACGGATGTCATTGATTGAGCTCATCTTTGCGTGTGGAATGGCAACGCCATTTTCAATTCCGGTCGATCCTAATTTTTCTCTGGCGAGTAGGGCGGATGTGATTTCTTCAAAATTACACTCAGGCCATACCTTCGACATGACTCTACAAATTTCCTCAATGACGCCCTCTTTGGTGGTACTTTGCAACTCGGGAATAATCGCGTCTGGCGATAGTAATTCAAATAGTTTCATAAGCGTTTTTGGGTGTAATGTATTTGTTATACTTGGCCGATTTTATGAGTCTTGACCTTTTCCTTATTCTTTTTGAGTTGACTGCCAATTCGCTCGACGGCACGGTCAATCGATTGGTACATGTCAGTCGAAGTCTCGCTTCCAACATACTCCGTACCGTTGTCAATGATCGTAATTTCACAGCGCTGGCGGAATTTGTCAAGGCTGAAGATGACATTGGCCGAAATGGGCTTAATCAGGTAGTTCTTGAGTTTGCTCATCTTCTGGGTGGCGTGTGTCTTGAGGCCATCCGTTGAATCTAGGTTTCGAAAGGTGAAGTTGGTTTCCATAATGATTTGCCTCCATAGAACAAAAAGATTACTCAAAACGTCGTCTCTTCGAGGAAGGCGGTATTTTGAGAGATTCTCTATATTTTGCGACCGTTCGTCGCGCGATTTCAATGCCTTGTTTCTTTAGCAGTTCAGCAATTTCTTGATCGCTGATTGGCTTTTTTCTATCCTCCGAGGCGACCAAGGACTGGATGGCGTTTTTAACCGCTTCAGCTGCAATGTCGTCACCTTCTGTCTTTTTTACGCCGGAGCTAAAGAAGTATTTAAGTTCGAATATGCCACGTGGTGTATGCATATATTTATTTGTTGTTACGCGACTTATCGTTGATTCGTGCATATCGATGTCTTCAGCCACATCTTTTAAGACCATGGGTTTCAGATTGGTGATGCCCCTATCTAGAAAGTCACGTTGAAATTTTACGATGCTCTTTGAGACCTTATAGAGCGTTTGTTGTCTTTGGTGAATACTCTTAATAAGCCACATGGCCTGTCGCATCTTGTCATTGATATATTCTTTAGTTTTGTCAGCGACTTCTTCTTTGCGCATCATCGTTTTACGATAGAAGTGGCTGACCTGCAGTTTTGGTAGGCCGTCTTCATTAAGTGTTACGATGTATTCCTCGCCCAGTTTGTGAACATAAACATCAGGGGTGATATATTGTGCATTGTCCTGACTGTAGGCTCGTCCTGGCTTTGGTTCCAATTCTTGAATGAAATGGGCGTAATCCTTGACGTCTTCGACCGGGATTTTGAGTTTCTTTGCAATATGTGAATAGTTATGGAATTCCAGATCAGAGAGATGGTTTGTTATGATACTTTTAATTACCTCATTTTCTTTTCCGAGCGCTTTAGTCTGAAGAAGAAGGCATTCGGTGATGTTGCATGCCGCTACGCCAGGAGGATCGAGTTCCTGAACCATCGTTAGGACACGGCGCAACTTTTCTTCAGAAATCTCCAATCGTTTTGCCATTTCGTCGAGAGGGGTAACCAAATATCCATCATCATTAATGGCGCCTGCAATCTCGGTGGCAATATCGACCTCATCACCATTGAAATTTGATAGATGAATTTGCCAGATCAGATGTTCTTGGAGACTCTCTGAGCGGGTCAGTGTTGTCTCATAACTGGGGAGATCCGCAGGTGGTTTTTCTGTCGTCGGAATGCCGGGAGCATTATATATGCCAAGATAATTCTCCCAGTCGAAATTGTTCGGCTCTTTCAGCAGTTCTTCGTTGGATGAGCCAACTTCGTCTGATGAATGATCATGTCCCTTATCTTGATCTTTGGCGTTTTGAACGTCTTCGCCATGGGATCTGTCGTTTGCCTTGTCCTCGTCTTCAGATTGTTGCTCTTCCAGGATTGGGTTTTCGACCAATTCCTTCTGGATTAGATTGCTAAGTTCCATCCGAGAGAGTTGAAGAAGACGAATAGCCTGTTGGAGTTGGGGGGTGACGACCAACTGTTGAGACATTCTCACACTTTGCTTGATTTCGAGAGCCATAACACCACCATGATAGAATGTAGGTTGTTAAATGTCAACTTCGGAGATCAAAGCACATTATTTTGACATTGACAATCTGGAAATGATTTCACTCGTTTTCAACTGCCTGATCATCAGCCTTTGCCGATGGGGTCGACTTTTTTTCGGTCGTGGTCTTTTTTTGTTTTTTCCATTTGCACCGTTTCTGATGAGCCAGAGATTCCTTAATGAAGTGAATAAAGAGGGGGTGGGGGTCCATCGGTCTGGATTTATATTCGGGGTGGAATTGACATCCGACGAACCATGGATGTTTGGGTATTTCAACGATCTCGACAAGGTTTGCCTGAGGATTGGTCCCAATCGACTTGAGTCCGTTTGTTGTGAACAATTCTGCATAGTCGTTATTATATTCATAACGATGACGGTGGCGTTCGTAGAATTCTTTTTCTCCGTATGCCGTAAACGTATTGTTTCCTTTTTGAACTTCACAGAGGTAGGCGCCGAGTCGCATTGTGGCACCCATATTGGTGATGGCCTTTTGTTCCTCCATTAGATCAATGACGGGATGCGGGGTATTTGAATCGAATTCCCTGCTATTGGCATCACCAAGGCCACAGACGTTCCGGGCAAACTCAATAACGGCCAGTTGCATTCCCAGACAAATTCCAAAGAAGGGAATATTGTTTTCGCGTGCATATTGAATGGCTTGTATTTTACCGCTGATGCCACGTTCACCAAAGCCTCCAGGGACTAAAATGCCGTCGACATCGGATAAGAATGCTTCCGGTGTAGACTTCTCAATTTCTTCGGAGTCGATGTGCTTGAGTTTCACGTTCGCATCGTTGGCGATACCGCCATGTTGGAGTGCTTCATTGAGGCTTTTATAGGAGTCAGTGAGATGAACATATTTTCCAACGATACCGATCGTCACTTTTTCCTTTGTGTTCTCCATCTTTTCGATCAATTCTTTCCATTCCTTCAGATCGGGTTGTCTTGTCCAGATGTTTAGGAGCTCGGCAATCTTTTCATCAAGTCCCTGTTCATGAAGGACAAGCGGAACCTTATAGATGGTATCGACATCTTTCGCCGAGACAACACAATCTTGATCAACATTACAGAAAAGGGCGATCTTCGCCTTGATATCCTTCGGGATGTCCTGTTCGCCGCGGCAGAGGAGAATATTAGGTTGAATACCAATTTCTCGAAGTTTCTGGACGCTATGTTGGGTAGGTTTCGTCTTGAGTTCACCGGCCGTGGTAATAAATGGGACCCACGTCAGATGGATATAGATGGTATTTTCCTTCCCCACGTCACTTTTAAACTGGCGAATAGCCTCTAGAAAGGGGAGGCTTTCAATGTCACCAACGGTACCTCCGATTTCAATAAGGGCGACATCAACGCCCTTTGCGGCCTTCAAGATACAGGATTTGATTTCATCGGTAATATGGGGGATGACCTGGACTGTTCTTCCGAGGTAATCACCGCGGCGTTCTTTTTTGATAACGGAATAGTAAATCTGACCCGTTGTGAAGTTACTGAGCTTTGACGTTGTCGATGTGGAGAAGCGCTCATAGTGACCCAAATCAAGATCTGCTTCAGTGCCATCATCGGTAACAAAGACCTCTCCATGTTGGAGGGGGTTCATTGTTCCCGGGTCGACATTAATGTATGGATCTAATTTCTGAAGTGTGACTTTGAGTCCGCGGTTTTCCAGAAGGGCAGCTATGGATGCGGCAGCGATACCTTTGCCTAGTGCCGATACAACGCCTCCAGTTACAAAAATAAATTTAGTTTTCATCGTTTTTAAAAATCTCTGCTCGTTAAAAAGTGAGTATAACGGGTGACCTCTTTTGAGTCAATGTCACAAAGTCCTTTTTCAAAGAAAAAACCCCATCCGAGTGGGATGGGGTTTTGATTCGCTTTGTTTTTTCTACCATTAACGTTTTGAGTATTGATGTGAACGTCTGGCTTTGTGTCGACCATACTTTTTACGCTCCACAATTCGGGCATCTCTCGTTAGGAAGCCCGCTTTCTTAAGTGGCTTACGATAATCCGGGTTCATCTTGAGCAAGACCTTAGCAATGCCATACTTCAGAGCATCGGCTTGTCCGGCAACTCCACCGCCTGATAGATTAGCGCGAATATCAAATTTGTCACCGGTTCCGGTGATATCAAATGGCTGCTTTACGATCATCTGAAGGGCGGCCCGTCCAAAGTAATCTCCGAAGGGGCGTTTGTTGATCAAGATTTGACCGGTGCCAGGTGTCATGATGACACGGGCAATAGCGTTTTTACGCTTTCCGGTTGCATTAAATGATGTGCGTTCTTGTTTCGTTGTCATATAAATCCTCTTTTAGCTATTCAGTTCCTTGGCTTCGGGTTGCTGAGCGACATGGGGATGATCCTGCTCGGGGTATATCTTGAGTTTCTTGAGCATCTGACGACCCAGTCTGTTCTTGGGAAGCATTCCCTTTACGGCCTTCATAAGAACCTGATCTGGATGTTTCTCTTTGAGCCTTTCCGCAGGGGTCTCCTTGATTCCACCCATGTATCCGCTGTGGGTGTAGTAAATCTTGTCTTCCCACTTTTTGCCCGACAGTTTGATATGTTTGGCATTGACCACAACGACGAAATCGCCGGTATCGACATGAGGTGTGAATGTTGGGCGATGCTTGCCACGAAGGATAGTTGCAATCTCGGTAGCGGCACGTCCAACGACCTGGTCCTTGACATCGATCAGGACCCAGCCACGCTTCGTTTCTTCTTTTTTTGCCATGTATGACTTCATATAGTGCTCCAACATATATATAGGGTTCGCTTCGAAAAACGGCTGAAAGAACTATCCGGTAGGGGGCATAATGTCAAGTAGTTTTGAGGGTTTTTGGACTTCTTATTGATTTATTGGAAAAAAGATACTACGGTTCGTCACTATCAAGGGAGGTGGGCGTGGCAGAAAATCGAGAATATATGCATGTTTGCGAGGATGGGCATCTTGATGCGGCACCAAGGGGTCCTTTTATGGTCCCGCAATACGAAATTGTTCAATATTTCTCAGGGGTTCAGTCAAAGAGGGACATTGTCGAAGGTTTTCTCGATTTTGCGGGTCGCTGTTTTTCTACGGTGTCGATCTTTTCGGCCCGTTCTACCTCCATTCAGTTCTTGAAGGGGCGTGGTGAGAATATTCGTAAAATTCCACAAATGGGGTCGATCCATTTGGAGCAAGACAGCGTCATGCGACGTGTTTCGCTCAACAAATACCCCTATCGAGGTCCGATTCCGTCAGGCAAATATGAGTCCGATTTCTTCGGTCGCTTTTTTAATCGGTATGCCGATGAGATATTTATCTATCCAGGTTCGATCCGGAGTGAGGATACCGATGCCCTCTTTTATGCCGATGGGGCGAACGGGGAACGAGCGCTGTGTCTGGCGACGTTTGAATATGTAGTAGAGAAGACGATTCTTGCGCTGAGACTGCTTTGGGTTCAAAAACAGCTCACAACTATCTAAATGGGGATATTTTCCTCAAATTTTCAATAATAGATGGCAATTTCTGAATGACGTAGTCAATTTCTGCCTCGGTATTGTAGATCGAGAGGCTGAATCGAATTGATCCGTGTGCCATTGTAAAGGGGACATTCATGCCGCGGAGAACGTGTGAAGGTTCCAGTGATCCCGATGTGCAAGCGGATCCCGATGATGCGCAGATGCCATTTTCATTTAGCATGAGAAGAATCGATTCCCCCTCGATGAATTCAAATGCAATGCTGGTCGTGTTTGGAAGTCTTGGCGATCCATCACCGTTGATTTCTGCATGTGGAATGCTTTCGATAATCTTCTTTTCGAGGCGGTCACGGAGTAGTTTGACCCGACTCTTTTCGTTATTCAGATGTTCGATGGCGAGTTTGCAAGCGGCACCCAGTCCGATGATTCCCGGGACGTTTTCTGTTCCACCACGCCGGCCACGTTCCTGATGACCACCGATGATCAAGGGGCGAAACTTTGACCCCCGTCGAATATAGAGGAATCCGATTCCCTTGGGTCCATGAAGTTTGTGACCCGACACGGATAAAAAGTCGATCGGGGTCTTCTGGACATTGATTGGAATCTTCCCGGCTGCCTGGACGGCGTCGGTGTGAAAGGGGACGCCAGCCTCGGAACAGATCGTTGCAATTTCATCAATCGGGAAGATGACACCGGTCTCATTGTTGGCCCACATGATAGTAACGATGGCGGTGTCTTCGCGAATGGCGGACCGGAGCTCATCTAAATTTAGGGCGCCTTTCCGATCAACCCCTAGTTCAGTGATCTCATATCCACGCTTAGCAAGATCCTGTGTCAATAGCCGAATGGCTGGGTGTTCAACGGTTGTTGTTATAATATGTTTTTTTTCCGGGTAGCTCAGGAGCGTTCCCATGACGGCGGCATTGTCACTTTCCGTGCCACCGCTTGTGATGACAATTTCAGAAGGGCGTTTGGCACCGATTAAGGCTGCCATTTTTTCTCGGGCCTTTTCAATCTCCTTGCCGAGGTGACCACCAAAGGAATGCATGCTGGATGGGTTTCCCCACATTTCCCGGTAGTAAGGGATCATGGCCTCAATGACTTCGGGTGCGACTCGCGTTGTTGCATTATTGTCGAGATAGATCGTCTTCATCTTATTTTACCTCTTCCACCGTTAGCTTGGGGGAGACCTGGTTTTTCAGTTTCTTTTCGACGAATTGCTTCATGGTGTGTTGCGAGGCAATGCAATGAGCACAGGCGCCCTTGAGTTTTACAGAGACTGTATCTCCATCAACATCAATTAACTCGATATCTCCACCATCTTGCTTGAGCCAGGGCCGAATCGATTCATCCAGAACCTTCTGAATCAGAGCAATCTTTTCAAGGTTGGTGAGCGGTTTGTTCCCACGGTTTTTTCTCTCTTGTTCTTCAGTTTTGGCTTCATCAATGAGTTCTTTGATTCTGGGGTGACAGAGTTCGCATCCCCCACCTGCCTTTGTGAAGTTGGTGACTTCCTCAACGTGCGTCAAACCGTTTGCACGGATGGCTTCTTTGATCTCCTTTTCGGTAATTCCGAAACATTTGCAGGTCACTTCGCCATCCAGGATTTTCTTGTCAGACGTTTCTTCACCACGGTAATTTTTGATTGCCTCTTGGAGCGCTTCACGCCCCATGACCGAGCAGTGCATTTTGGCATCGGGGAGACCACCTAGGTATTTGGCGATATCCTTATTGGTGATTCTTTCGGCCTCTTCGACTGTCTTTCCCTTCAACAGTTCGGTCAGCGCAGAACTTGAAGCGATGGCACTGGCGCAACCAAATGTTTTAAATTTAACTTCTTTGATATGTCCGTTTTTGTCGAGTTTGAATGTAAGTCTCAGGGCATCACCGCAGGCCAAGGATCCAACCTCACCAAAGCCGTCCGGATTTTTGATTTCGCCCACATTCCTGGGGTGGAGAAAATGATCCATCACTTTTTTCGAATAGTTCCACATAATAACTCCTTGCCCCCCTACAACATTGTCTTCATGAGATGGGGCATATCTTTGTCCTGATCTTCCAGGCATTTTTCACATTTGATGGCTTCGGCACCTTTCTTACAACCGCCGCAGCCCTCCATGACCTGGATCAGTCCTTTTATTTCATCAATTCCCTCCCTGTACTCCACAACCTTCTCTTCAAACTCATTCAGTCGTTTATGTAGATGTTCGAGGAGGTCGGATGCCAGGTAACGGTTGCTAACGCAATGCTTAAGATCGGTCAGTTCCTTGATCTCATCGAGTGATAGGCCGAGCCGCTTGAGCTTAATGATCATCTGAATCTTGTCGACTTCGCTATCCGAATATTCACGGAAACCGCCGTCTGAACGGTGAGGGATGATCATTCCAAGTTCTTCATAATATCGAATCGAGCGCGCCGATATTCCCAGCTTCTTGGAGATATCTCCGATATGGAGATATGTCGTTTTTGTCTCTTCTTCACTCATTGCAACCCTCCTATAGTAAACCTTAACGTTAATGTCAAGGTTAGTCAAGTCCGAAGGGCCTCTTTTTTTGAACTATTTGATATTATGACTATTTTCGATCCTCAGGAGACTCTTTTTAATCGCGAGTCCAGAGGAAAATCCGCCAAGATTTGATTGGGCGGTCACTCGGTGGCAGGGAATAATCAGGGGGATGGGATTGGCTCCACAGGCCTGGCCAACGGCGCGCGAGGCCTTTGGGCGGCCAATGGCGTGGGCGACCCAGCCATACGTTCGTGTCTGGCCGTGTGGAATCGTCAGGAGGGCCCTCCAGACATCACGCTGGAATGGGGTTCCTCTCAGATCGAGGCTATACGGGAATTTGCTCGTATTTCCCTTCAGATAATTGTTGATCCATTTCTGGATGGCTGCATCAAAGGGGAGCCTCTTAAGATTTCTTGCTGGGGGGGCGAATGTAACGGTCCTCAGAAGCCGATCATCCACTGTCATTGTTATCGGTCCGATTCCGGCCACATTTCCTGTGTATATGCGAGTTTCAGCCATCTTTGACCCTATAATCGATGGCGCAGAAAAAGGCAATATCTTAGCGTCAAAAAATTGACAGCTCATTTTGAGAAGATACCACTTTATTCCCATTCTGAAAAAAAACACACATTGGCGACGATGGATAATTGTTAATAATTACATCTGGTTACATTGATTTTATTTTGGTCCCTGTGGCACGGGTTGTGCAGTAGTTAATCAGCGTGCTTCGAAGAAGGGAAATTGGAAGGGGGGATTTACGATGAAGGGGAAACTAGACCAAAAAGGGGTCATTGAAAATCAGCAGTGTGAGGCTGGAAAGAAACCCTCTCCACTTCAAGAGATCGTGAGTCAAGGGGGTCGTGCTCATAAGGTAAGGGGAATGAGCGGAAGGAAAGTTGACTCTATGATAGCAGTTTATAACGACCGGTTTACATACACCTTCATGTTGCGAAATGAGGTTGCATCGATTCATTTCGATAAGCAGAGCAATAAAATCTTTTTTAGGGGTCACAATATTCGGAATCTTGAATTGAATGATGCCCAAAAGGGTGAATTGTATAATGTAATCGATGTGTTAGCCAGCGATGAGGAAGGAATGGAATTAAAAGATGCCTACCAAGCAACTTTGACTAGTCATCTAACCGATAATAAATAGTGGAAATTGTTCGTTTTTTTATCTCAGGGTCTCTTGGGGAGCAGAAAGGGATTTCATGAGCTATATCAATAAGATAAGAGAAAAAGTTCGTTCGGTTCGTCGTGGTTCAACATCGGGCGTCAGTCAATCGAATGAAGAATTACCTCTAGATCATCAGCTCACATTCAAGCGCGATACGAATGAGGAATGGACGTATAGGGATGGCCATATCTTTGTCAACGATATCGATATTGAGGATGTTTTGGAATACGACAGTCGCGATATTCGTCTTTGGTGCGGTATCTCGGGTGCCCTGATCGATTATAAGAATGAAGTGGAGCGTCGTGGAAAGGGAAATCTCTCCAAGTTTTTTGCACGAACGTCAGCAGTGCAGGATAAGGTTCTCTTTAACCTGAAACGTCTCTATGATGAGAAAACGGATGGACTCTTTCTCAGCTTTGGGGATGGCGAACTTCTCTTTAATAATTTCAATGTACGGTCCTTTCTGGCGATGTATCACATGCGGCCCACACGAAAGGCTCGAAAGTTTCTTTATGGTCTCAAGTCGAAATTGGGATTGATTCTGATGAACAAAAACGGTACAGCTCAATACGAACGGGTCCACCGGGTGGTGCTGAGACTTTATGAAGAGGTCATCGGTGCACTGGAAATACCGCCCATTGAGACTCCTCGCCTTACTGCTCCCGATCGGGATCACGCTGCATAGGATAGTTCCCTTATCACTAAACTCTTCTATTCTTTTATTTTCTCTTTTTCTAATTCTCTTTTCTTTCTTTGCCTTCCTGAAATCATTCAAGAAGTTCACTTTCATTCTTTTTATGTTGTTGGTCGTTGCCTTTGGATATCTTTCGAT
>CAYWXY010000047.1:0-15573 GCA_964462555.1 uncultured Pseudomonadota bacterium
GCATTCACCACCCTTGCTTGTAATCGATTCGGTGATCTTCTTGATTCCCTCGGGGTTGGCCTCACGAAAGCGATAGATCGATTGCCCAGGATCCCCCACAATGCAGAGGATGTTACGACCCGGTTGATGGATCTTCTGAATAATCTCGGTCTGAAGGAGGCTGGTGTCTTGAAATTCATCGATCAATAGGTGTTTGACACGGCTGGCCTGCTTTTTTTGAACCTCTTTGTGGTTTGTCAGAAGATTGAGGGTTTCAATCTCAAGATCCATGAAGTCAAGGACACCGAGGCGTCGTTTCTCATCCTTGATCGATTGGTCAATGTCGTGGAACGCCTTGAGGAGGGTGTTGTGAATTCGAGTTTCCCTTTCAAAGAAATCATCCTGTGGTCGCTCGTTCCATTGGTATGTCTGCCAACGTTTGTCAATTAAGTCTTCGAGTGAACTGACGGCATAACGAAAGTCGAGTTCTTCGATTAGATTTTGAATGTCAGGATCGGAGTCGCTCATTTTTCGTCTGAGATAGTCGACAACCATTCGATGTGTCAGAATTCGGGCCGAGTGTTCTTCAAGGACGTCAAATTCGGGGCTGATGCCGAGGAGTGGGGCATCTTCCTTTAGTATCTTGTTGCAATATCCATCAATCGTTGTGACGGTGGCCTGGTCAACTTCAGCGCGAAGTTCTGGTGGAATGGTTGCTGCTAGGCGATAGACCAGCTCACCGGCCGCCTTCTCCGTGAAGGTGATGGCGACGATCTCGCTGAATGCCGCTTTTTTGCTCAGGACGATATTCTTGATCCGTTCGATTAAGACAGCGGTTTTTCCCGAACCGGCACCAGCCAATATCGCGACCGACGTATCGATCGTTGTGGCGGCGCGTTCTTGAGCCTTTGTTAAAGTGACACTATTCACCATATCGACAAACATCCTTAAAGTCACAAAAGTGACTGCAACCGGAGCGATCCTCAATAAATTCACAGTTTCGAATCTTATTTATGTAGTCGGCCGAAAACTGAAGGGCCGTTTCAATCAATTCACTCCATTGTTCATCCTTTACAAAGAGCCGGGCGTTGATGCTTGGAAAATAGAATGGACGGGAGTCCTTGCGGCCGAGACCATGTTTCTTCTCCATCTTTTTTAGTGAAAAGAGAAATGCGCCGACCGGTTTTTTATCCGGGTAAAGAAGCTTTCGTGTAGCTTCGATGTATATGGGGAGTTGGAGATGCTTTCCATTTCGAATCTTGGAGAGGACCGATTCCGTTGATCCGGTTTTATAATCGGTGATTGAAAAGGTCTGGTGTTCATCATCACTATCGACACGATCAATGACTCCCTTGATTTGTGCCGGTTCTGTCAGGGGTGTCTTATCAATGATAAGATAGGGAGTGTCATCGATTCCAAACGTCCATTCTGTTTTCTCCGGGAGGAGCGGATAGCTCATTTCGTTAATCCATGCGATTTCTAGCTCGATCGCCTGGAGGCAGGTCGTGCGTGTGCGTCTCTTGAAGTGATCAACCATCGAGGGATGGGTGTCGACGAGAAGGTTGGCATATTCGTTAATGGAGGCCTCAATATATTGGTCAATTTTTTCCTCGATCATCTCAAATCCAGCCTCTTTCCGAATATGTTTGAGAAGTGTGTCGAGTTCATTGAGATAGAAGAGTTCCATGACACGATGAACGATGATGCCGCGGTGCTTGGGGTTGATCTCAGGTGTGACCGGTTCGATGGGTTTGAGGCCGGTTACCTTTTCGAGAAAATATTGATAGGGGCATCGACCAAACTTTTCAAGCTGTGTCGCTGAGAAGGCCTGGTTTTTCAGTCGTTCCTTGATTTCGGTCCGAATATTTTTATCGGTGATCAACGATTCTGTGTCGTTCTCTGATCGTGCCCGATCTCTTTGTTCATTTTTCATCTTTCGTTGGATCTCTTCAGTTGTTGCTTTGTCTAAGTTGCAGAGTGGTTCGATATGAGGTTCGTCGATCAATTTGCAGTCGAACGATACAGTGGCACTGGATGGAAAGACCTCTTTGCCATCGCTGTCGATTTGCGAGTAGCTGAGAATGGTACGTGAGGATGCGGTCTCGAGATATTTGCGAAGACGGAGAGATTCCTTGGCCCGCGTGTAGTCGGGTTGTGGAAAGAGGATTGCAAAATAATCGGGGGCATTTCCCGGAAGAAAGCTTGTTTCCTGGAAGAACGGCGATGATCCACTTTCTGGGGGGAGGGAGCCATGTGTAGCAAATGGAATGAGTACCGTGTTGGTCTCGGCGTATTCGGCCTCGCTCCACCAGAGCCAGTGAAAGGGGAGGCGGCCGGTGTCGATGTATGATTTGGGGTCGAGCGTGAGTTCTGTTGCGAGGATCGATTTTGCAATATCATTCACTGTATCGAGATTTAGACCCTCGATATGGAAGATGCATGTCAGGAGGTGGTGAAGTTCGGTGAGATTTTTTGCGACGTGAGGGAGATGGCTGTTCTCCTTAAATGTTGTTCGGAGGTGATTGCCCAAATCGTTTTCAAGATAGGTAGCAAGGTCCTCAAGTGATCCTATTCGGTGGATAGCCTTACGGATTCGTGCCGAGTGGCCTTCAAAACAGGTGATGGCCTCGTCGGGCAAGAGTTGATACGACTGCAGGGCAAGAATCAGATTCTTGATGGCGCTTTGTTGAGGGAGAACGACCAGCGTGAGTGATTCATTCTTGTTTTGAAGCGAATCGTTGATTGTTTTGGCAATGAAGCGAGATTCATCGCCTGCCGACCGACAGGCGTGCAGTTGAGCCTCAGCTCTCAGCTCCCACAAACCTTTATTGTCGCTCTGGGAGCGGGAATCGGTGGGGTCTATGAGAGCGAGGTGTTTATTGTAGATCGGGTGAGGCGGGAGTTGGTTGTCGACGATGGAGATTGTTATCTCCGGATAGGACTGGCCGATGACCTGAATCAATTGTTCCATCCCCGGCTCAATGATATCAAAGTGATAGAAAGTAAGGCTCTTAGTGGTTTCTAAAAATGAAGTTTCCCTGTTCGTGATCGATTTGATGAGGTCTTCAAGAAGGTGACCGTCATTCGTTAGGTCGCGTGCGGCGATTGCCTCGCAGTATCGTTTGTAAATCGTTAGTAGGTCGAATTCTTTGAGGGATCCGCGCTCTTGGAGATCCTTTTCAAGATCGTCGGGGAAGATGAGGTTTCGTGAGAGTCGATCGATCGACTGATGAAAAGATAAAACAATTGAAGGGTCATTCTTGATCCGTTCAAAATATTTCAATTCAGTTTTTGAAAGGAGATCAGCAGTGATGGCCTTGTTGATGATTGGGGATGTCGTCGGTCGGTCACAGGAGAGGAATTTTTTGATGAACGTGGTGGGGGTAAAAAGGACATCTCCCCAGACGATACCACCGGCCATTTCCGCCAGACGCCGTTCTATATTTTTTAAATCTCCCGGCGATTGAAAGAGCCAGAGATTTGTTTTGTTGGGCGGAAAACGTTTTGCCGCTTCATCTAAGTTGTCAAGCGCTAGCATTGGCATGGAGGCAGTCTCTTCGCTCTCCCCCATACTGTCAACCATAAATATTATCGTCAAGGCAATGACTTTAGGCTTGTTTCATGAGATTTTCCGCGCTAGTATCGACGGCCATCGGAAGGAAAATCAATCATTAGGAGAATGAAATGGAAAGACGCAAAGTTATCATTTTGGGTTCAGGGCCGGCGGGATATACAGCGGCGATCTATACGGCGCGTGCGGGTTTGAAGCCTCTTCTTGTTGAAGGAATGCAACCGGGTGGACAGTTGACGATCACGACAGATATTGAGAATTATCCAGGTTTCAAGGATGGCATTAGCGGGCCGGAGCTGATGGCAACGATGAAGGCCCAGGCCGAACGTTTCGAGACAACGTGTATTCCTGGAGATGCAGAGAATGTTGATCTTTCTAAGCGTCCCTTCATCGTTCAGGTGGGGTCGGAAACGTATGAGTCTGACACATTGATTATTGGGACCGGTGCATCGGCGCGTTGGTTGGGTCTTGAGTCGGAACAAAAACTTTATGGAAAAGGTGTCTCGGCCTGTGCGACCTGTGACGGTTTTTTCTTCAAGGATCAGGTTGTCATGGTCGTGGGTGGTGGTGATACGGCCGTTGAAGAGGCGATCTTTTTGACACGCTTTGCTAAAGAGGTTCATGTCATTCATCGCCGCGATGAACTTCGTGCAGGAAAATATTTGCAAGAACAGGCCTTCAAAAACGATAAGATTAAATTCATCTGGGATTCGGTTGTCGAAGAGATTCTCGATCCTTCGCAAGATAAGGTGACGGGTGTGCGGCTTAAGAATGTAAAGACAAATGATATCACCGAACATCAATGTGATGGTGTCTTTATGGCCATCGGTCACAAACCAAACAGCGATCTTTTCAAGGGGCAACTTGATTTGAATGATGAAGGTTATATCCAGACGGCCCCTGATAGTGTTTCGACGAATATCGAAGGTGTTTATGCCGCCGGCGATATTCAGGATCACTGCTACCGTCAGGCGATCACTGCCGCTGGCTCTGGCTGCATGGCCGCCATCGAAGTCGAACGCTTTCTCTCGTCAAAAGAGTAATATCGATTCAACTTCTGAACTTCCCCACTTCAGAACTTCAAAACTAGACCGTTTCTTCCTAGAAACGGAAATCCCTCATTTCAACAACTTACCGCCATCCCCCTGCCGATAATAGAGGGTAGGATGGGAAAGAATCTAATATTTTCAACAACTTAGCCTTCCCACCCAGAAAAGTCGCATAAAATAAAGTGTCGGCGAATTCCTGAGCAATTTCGACAACTTAGCCTGTCCAAAATCCCCCTCTCAGGCGCAACTTATGACCGGAAAATGCCGATAATAAAGAAGAAGAAACGTGGGGACGTTTCTTCAAAGGGTCGATGGAGGTTTTCAGCAAGTGGGAGCACCGGTAAAATCATCGGGCAGTGATGGAGGTCACGTCCAACGACAGCAGGTGAATGATCAACCCCTTCCGTGGGAAGAGGGCCAATCGACACCCGCGTCTGGTCAATGTGAAGTCGATCCCAATCCAATAAAATCACAGGGTGATTCAGGTGTAACGACCGAAGAAGGAACCCATCCGTTTCAGCTTGCCCGACAAAAAATCAAAGAGGCGCCGATCGTTCAGAAGGCAGCACGTTTTGCAGAGAAGGCCAATGTTCGTCTTAAGCAGTCAACCAGTATGGTTGAGGCATCAAAAATTCTTTTGGAGCCATACGAAAAATATGTCCTGGGAAACAAAGCTATTGCGAAAACGAAACTTGGGGAAATGATTCAAATAGAGGCCGAGGCTTACAAGGTAGCGTTGAGCCGAGCTGTTGCCAAGCCGACGAAAGAGAATCTCAAAAATCTGGCAACGATCGCTCAGTCGTTTTCAAAGAATCTCGCATTCGTGGGACAATATACTGCACTTCACGAAAATTATTCAAAGCTTCCAAAGACGCTCCGAGACACACCAGCAATGATAGAGATTCACGGAGATCTTCTTTCGCTTCAGAACGCTCTTCATACGGGCAAGATAGATATTGAGGGGGGTGTCGCACTAGCTGAAAAGTTCACTGTGACGATGGTTGGTCTTTGGTCGTCGGTGATAAATAAAGGAGATCAGAATTTAGCCGGCATTCTGGAGACGCTTAAGTCTCCGAAACATGGATTTGATCCGCAGACAGCAGTTGAACTTGATCAAATTGAGCAAAGCCTTTCCGAGAATTCAGATGCTCCACTCGACATGGGTTTAATGGTCAAGCACAGTGGTGCACTTATGGCCGCGATGGGCATTGCCCAGACCTTCGATCCGGGAAGACTTGACGCGATTCGCAAGGTTCCAGATCCTCTTCTTCGCTCAGCGATCGGAATGAGTCAGATCGAAAATATCCTTCAGAGCAAAGATACTCCCGCCATGTTCAAGGAGAATCCGGAAGTTCTCCTGGCCTTCTTTGTCGATCAGGGAATCGTGACGGCGGATGGCATCGGTGCTGAACGCCTGACACAACTTGTGGGTCGGTCAGCCGAGGTTGGTCGTGCCATGAGGGAAAAAAAGATTGGTCTGGAGAAAGGGCAGAAATATATTTCGGCGGCCTTTGCTGGGATGGCATGGCTCATTGGACAGGATCAGGGGAAATCCATTATTGAAGGGATTGAGAGTAAGCTTACAATGGATGAGGCCGAATTTCATTCTCACTATCTAAGACAGCAGAGGCTTGATGCTCTTGTGGGTGGTACCTATTATGATGAGCTCAGTTCTACGTATGATTGTGAGGGAATTGATAGTGACTGTGATCCGGCCGCAACCGATACTGTTGTTGAGGAAGATAAACTCTACCTCCGTTTAAAGGAGACGCGGAGACGAGTAAAGAAACATGCCGAGTCTGAATACGACACAAAAGTGGCTCGAAATCATGCACTCAGAAATCTCTATCCTACAAAGGAAGTCTATGTCCGGGGAAAACTCGTCGAATATTTTTCAAAACATTTAGATAAATACCCCTCCCGAGTGACTCGAGAGGAGTTTGTTGGCCTTTCTGATGACGGAATTGCCATAGAGGAAAGAGAATATGATTTTGATAGAAGGCTGATGTCAGATGTTGGTACGGCTTGGAAGGAATATCAAGCAACTGAAACCCCACAAATTAAGGTAGCTCTGAGAGATACGCTGGCGGATGCTCGCCCCAATATCAGGAAGGGAATTCATGGGTTGGTCGAGGTGGATAGCTTCGGGGATTTGGTTCAGGCCAATGCCTCCCTTGCAAAGACATTGTCAGAAAAAGAAAATTCGATGGCCGTCATTTCGGAGTCGGTCAATTATCTTCGGGCTGTTGCCGATTTCAAAAAACTCTCTCATCGACTGAATACTGAACAATTTGGACCCGCCAAGCGTTACGGTCAGGCCTCTATGAATGCGAAGAGGATTCTGGAGGACACGGCGCTGACCGCCGGGGTTACACTTGAGGAAATTCGTGGCAAACGTGATCAATTAGCACGGGGGATTTCTTCACTCCACGACCAGATGGCCGTTGCTGATATCTCCAATGCCGTCGGTATGGCATATCTGAGTATTGCCTTGATCGCCGTGGCAGCACAAGCAGCGCCAGTTATTGTGGAGGCCGTTGGACTCAAGGGGGTTGGGGCCTTTTTGGTAGAGGCGACAACTTTCTCATTGGTTCATCAGTTGGGAAGCGCGGCGGTCATGGGCGAAGTGCCGGCTACCGCTTCTGATGTCTTTGAACGATGGATGATTGATGTTGCGACATTTGGTTCCTTGAGGGGTGCCAAGATTGTTGGGCGCCTGACCGGTTATAATCCAGCTGCTGGAAAAGTTCTTTTGGAAAATGGCGCATCAGCTCTTAAAGGGTCACTGAGTACGAAACAATATCGAAGCCTTGCTTCACTCTATGGCGCATCCCATTCAATGGCGAGCGGTATGGTCGATGACGCATTAAAACTCATTGCCTCATATAATCTTCTCCATGGTTCGCAAATGGGAATGGCGACAGCAGGTGTAGGTGAAATGCCGCAGGAATTTTGGAACGCGGAATCGGCAGCGACGCTGACGATTATTCATATGTTAGGGAAGGGTCGAGTGCCGGGTGGAAAACATCGAGCGCGTTCGGTGCGTGTTAAAGATGCTAAGGCTCTGGCCGCCAGTCGTTCATTGTCTGAGAGCCGAGGTTTTCGGACAGAGACGACACCTAAAGGATTTAACGTCTTAGATCCCGTTCAGAATGTGGTTTTGGCGCGACACTCCATTGAGTCGAAGGCAATGCAGAAAACGAAGGCCGTTGTTGGTAAGGGTGTGCAGTGGGCACAGAGTAACCCAGAGAAGGTTATGGCTGCGTCGGCGCTTCTTGCGGCTGGTCTCATGGGTCCAGAAACTGTATCAGAATTTATCGGTCAAAAGGGTGCTAATCTGCTGGGGTCGGGTGCTGTCTTTTTGGGTGGCTTTATGGAGTCGTTGCGGAGTGTCGGGGCGAAGCCTTTTAAAACAACGTATTCTATCGAAGATCATGGTCCGAATAGCCCCATTCGGAGTGTAGCCGAAGCCAAGGCCCATATTGCCAGACTTAAAACAGCCTGTGAAAATGGCGGACAAGGAAAACGAATTCCAACATATATTGAGGGCAGGCTCGGACGACCCGTTGATCCGGCTCTAGCCGAATATTTGAGAAAAAATCTTCATACTGCCAATGGGAAACATCCGGTTCAGCTTGATCTGTTATTGGTTGGGGAGCATAGTTCTGGTGCGAAAGAGGTCCTTGATTATAGCTACTATCATCGTAATGGTCGAAAAATTCATTTGCGCTCGGACCAGGTTATTGAGCGAGGAGAGAGTAAGGCCCTTCTGAAGGTCGGGGGCGAAGATTTTAGGGGGACTGACCTTAAGGAGCTTGTGAAGCTAGAAATCGCGTCTGGTCACTCTGAGGTTCGGATTCAAATAAGTAAAAGTGCGTCAGCCGAAGATGCTGTTGCCTTTATGCGGGCCTGTGAGGCTGATCCTAAGTTGAAGGGACGTGTGCGTGTTTCTGGACGTCTTCGTGTGAATTCACCGAAACCGCATGAGGTTATCGAAAAAATCCCTGAGAGTGTTTTTGAGGGTCTGATTGTTAGTGATTCTTCGGGGCTCAAACGTCCACTCGTTATAGCGCGTATGGGCGGTGAGGGAGCTGCAAAGGTTGCTAGTGACCTGCAGGTCGAACTCTCCAGAAGGAGCTCAATAGATGGTGGCCGAAAGCTTGACGTTCGAATTGAAGGAGATCGAGCCTCATCCGTAACTGACGATGTCGCACGCACCTTGAACCAGAACCACGGTGTCGTTTCAAGTGTGAAGGAGTTAGTGGGCGGTGGTGCTCACAAGGTTTCGGTGTCATATGTGCATAATCCAAGTCTAGGTTTCCAAGTTGTTAATTCGTCGAGTAAGACTCCAACGGCGCTTTCGGGGAGATTGCTTGCCGGTGGTGTTGTCGAGCGGATGCGCCTGAATGGATCGTCCGATCAAAGTAAGGTGATGAGTCGATTAGTTGACGATGTAATCGATTATGCTGGAAAAAAAGAGTATCGAATTCACAAGGATGAATATCGCAGGAGACAGGATAAGGGGTTGGATGTGCCAGGCGAGATTCTTTTTGAGGATGGAGGTTGGTACACGATTCGTGAATTTAGTGATCATGTCAGGGATGGTGGCGGCCGTTGGTATGATGTTTGGAATGCCTCGTTTGGAAAGATGCACGAGTATGTTTCCAAAGGCAAGAAACATTCGACGCGTGTTTCTACCGTATTGGATATTATCGGTCAACATTCAGCAACAGATGTGGCCAGGAAGAGTAACGGAATTGAACTGATGAAAATCTTTCGAGTTGCAGATCCTCAAAATTACACTAATGCTATGAAAGAGATTAAAGGTCTTTATGACGCGGGTGGAAAAGATATCCTGATCACAGGGGCAGGGGTTGAAAGAATATCCAAGAAGTATACTACGAATATAAACCGTCCGGTTGAGGCGGAGATCGATGTGATATTAGATTATGTTTCGGAAATGAGGAATGGTGAAGAGCTTTATATGATTCCGACGGCAACAAATGGGAGAGGGAAGACACCAGAATTTGTGATTATTTCGCCGTCCGAGGTTATGTATGTTGAGGTGAAACTTGCTTATACGCGAAGTTATGTTTTTAAACAATATGACAATGCAATGAACCAGTTGACAGGTACCATCTCGGCAGAGGTTACCAATCATGTAGCTCAGCGTGTTCGGGCCTTGTCTGGTTCCGGTAACACGACGGTATCAAAGAGAGTGGTGGTGAAGGTTGATTTAGAATATCCCACAAGGCTGATGAGAGGCCCCGATAACCGCGCCCTGCGAGACAATTCTGGAGATCCGCTGAGAGAAAAAATTCCGGCAAGAGAGGTTGATGAGGCCGTTGAGATTAAGCAGGAATTAGATGCGAGATATAGATCAGACAAGAGCCTTGGGAATATCAAGGTTGAGATTGTGTATAAGAATGGTGACTCGATTGAAATCGAAGAGTCGGGCGGAAAATTTATTGTCCACTAAAGAATGATCGTTTTTATTCGTCTCTAGGGTTTGGCCACCCAAACTGTTCAACAAGAAATGAATATTCAAATCTAGCAATTCGGGAGGCTACTTCAAGAAAAGGAAGTGTCCATTCCTGGAGTTGGCTTTCCAATCTTTGGAAAATGGTTGGGGTTGGTTTTTGTTCGTGGATGTCGATATACGCTGATTCAAAGCTGCTCCATATTGAGTAAATGGTTTCATTTACTCTTTCGTCGGTTTCCCTGATAGCCAGGGCCTTAGGAAGCGCGGCCTCTTTAGCACTAATGGCATCATAAAGTGCATCGCGATTAAAAACCCCCATTGCCTTAAGCAAAAAGAGTGTTCCAGGAAAGTTGCCCAACACATCTCGGACGATGAGTGATAAGACGCGAGCTGGGTGTGACTTAAGGTTCTCTTGAAATGCAGCTTGATCCCATGATTCAACGCTCATGGATCTTGCCCATTCAGTGACTTTTTCATTAATAGCTGCAATGGCTCTTGGTTGATCCAGACGTTTCTTTAATGCATGTGTCATGCGTGCGCTTAGAGAATCGCCTCCGGGTCTTTCTGGTCCACCTCCATCGCCTCCTTGTCCACCCATCATAAGACTTCCCCCTGTAAGAATTGTCATTCCACCCGATGCTGTCGGGATCGGAAACGATTGTAAATCAATAGGAAGGCTGGTGTCTAGCACGTTTACAAACCACGTCTCGGCACCGTCACCGATGCTGAGGGGGATCCCTGAGTTTAGAGCGAATGGGGTGGGTACTCGAAAGTGGTTAGAAACGACAGATAGTGAGAGGAGACCCGTTGGGTCAAGCGTGGTAAAGGCGGTCTCAGCGGCTGCCACTGCCACAAAGCCTGCGGCGCCTTTCGAAAATGTTCGGACGGCATCATGAATGACATGAGGCACAGGGACGATATCAGCGGGAATCCGAACGGATCTCCCGACGTGTCTTGCCATTGCTCCTGGTGTACCTCCACCCATGGTGCTCCTTCCAACCCAATTTTTCCCCTAGCAAACCCATCTTCTTATCGCACCTAGCTCACAAAAGTTGCTAGGAAAATTACATAATAATTACGAATAATTAGGGTATATATTGGATTATCTGTGACGGTGGGTTGGATGGCGGCGGTTATTGGGCGGGGGTGAGGCGTTTCTGGACACATGAAGGATGTTGGTCGTGGGGGATGCCCGTATGTCGGGCTCGAGCATTGGCACGGGGATTGCTCTGTAGAGATCTATGCTTGCGCGAGTCGTGACAGCGGCGCTTCAGGGGATTGATGCCCACCGGGTAATGGTCGAGGTCGATGTGGTTCATGGTTTGCCTGGCTGGCAGATGGTGGGGCTTCCCGAGCCGGTTGTCAAGGAGAGCAAGGAGCGTGTTTTGGCTGCTCTTCGAAATAGTGGGATTCGTCTTCCATCTGAAAAAGTCACGATTAACTTTGCCCCGGCCGATAATCGTAAACGTGGAACCGGTTTTGATCTTCCAGTGGCGGTGGGTCTGATGACCGCCTTTCAGTTTTGTCCGATCGACAGGGTGAGGGAATATCTTTTTATCTCGGAACTTTCGCTGACCGGCGGACTCTTTCCGGTCAATGGGATCCTTGCGACGGCGATTCTTGCAAAGCGGTTAGGACTTAAGGGTTTGATTGTTGCTGACGAAAACTACAGTGAGGCATCGTTGGTGAATGGCCTTGAGATTATTGGCTGTGAGGACTTGAGGCAGGTGGTCGAGTTTCTGAAAGAGGGAATCAAGCCAACACCTCTTTCCAACTCTCCAAAAAAGAGATCGAAGATCGGGGCGCGTCTCGACTTTGCTGACGTAAAGGGACAGGAGTTGGCCAAGCGTGCGATGGAGATCGCAGCCGCCGGTCACCATAACCTCCTCATGATTGGTCCTCCGGGAACTGGCAAGACAATGCTAGCCGAACGTCTGCCCTCGATCCTTTCACCGCTCGGCGAGGAGGAATCGCTTGAGACGACAAAGATCTATAGTTCGTTGGGGCTTATCGATCCCGGGGAACCTTTAATGAAAGAGCGTCCTCTTCGAGCTCCACATCATTCCGCGACACTGGTTGGGCTATTTGGGGGAGGAAGCGATGTGCCGTCGATCGGTGAGATTTCACTGGCTCATCATGGCGTTCTCTTTCTGGATGAATTTCCGGAATTCAAGCGGGATGTGATTGAGATGCTTCGGCAGCCGATTGAAAGTGGGCGCGTTAGTATTACACGAGCCGGCTATCGTGTTTGTTACCCTGCGCGTTTTCTTCTGGTGGCGGCGATGAATCCTTGTCGTTGTGGTTATATTGGTCATCCGACCAAAGAATGCATTTGTTCTGTGAGACAGGTCCAGAGTTATCGACGAAGGATCTCAGGGCCACTTCTCGATCGGATTGATTTGCGCGTGGAAGTGGGAGCACTTAAGCCGAGTGAGATGCTGGAAGTGGGTGCCGCTGAATCCTCTGAGAAAATTCGAGAACGTGTGATGAAGGCCCTCCGACTTCAAGAGGAGAGATACAGTGCAATTGGTATTCCTCACAATTCACGCCTTTCTCCCGATATGATCAAAAAATTCTGTCCCTTAGATAATGATTGCGAACGACTCTTGCGGTTGGGAATGGAATCGAAGGGCTATTCGGGCCGCGCCATTCACCGAATGATTCGCGTTGCACGAACGATTGCCGATCTCGACGGTTCAGAAGAAATAAAACTCCCCCATCTTGCTGAATCGATTCAGTTCCACTCGATTGAAAGATTGGATGAGTTGTGATGGTGAAAAAGATGAAGAGAAAATTGACATTTGGTACTTTGGTTAGATCAATATGTCAGATGAATGAGCATCTATCGGTTCAGGCAAGTCGAGCAGTTAATGTTGGTTTGACTCTTAGAAATTGGATGATCGGTTTTTATATAGCGGAGTTTGAGCTCAGTGGTTCCGATCGTGCACGGTACGGAAATAATTTACTTTCTGAGCTTTCAAATATTCTAAAGAAGGAAAAAGTTAGCAGTACGGGACGACGCCAACTTTATAATTACCTATTGTTTTATAGGACCTATCCTCAAATTCGAGAGATAATACCGGCGAAGGAGCCGTCTCTTATTTCAGTGTATGCTGAGGGGGGTGAGAAAGTGCGGACACCGTCCGCACAATTAGGGCTATCTGCAAAACATCTCATAAATATAATGGGTTATAGCCATTTTGAGCTTCTGATCCACATCAATGATCCCCATAAACGTTCCTTTTATGAGGTGGAATGTATGCGAGGTAATTGGTCGGTGCGGGAGCTCAAGCGTCAAATTGGAAGTCTTTATTATGAAAGATCAGGACTGTCCCAGGATAAGATGAAGTTGGCTAAACTGATAAAGACGAGGGCGGAAGTATTCGAGCCCAAACTTGCAGTTAAAGATCCGTATGTTTTTGAGTTTCTCGGAATCAGTTCACGTGAGGTTATGGGGGAATCGGAGTTGGAAGATGCTATACTGGATAAGTTGCAGGAATTCTTGCTAGAGTTGGGGCACGGTTTTTGTTTTGAGTCTCGACAAAGGCGCATTTTAATTGGAGATGACTACTTTTTTATTGATCTTGTTTTCTATCATCGAATCCTAAAGTGTCATATATTGATTGAGCTTAAAGTGGATAGTTTTGATCATAAATATCTGGGACAGCTTAATACTTATGTAAATTGGTTTCGTAAGAATGTGGTGTTGGAAAATGATAATCCTCCTATTGGGCTTCTTCTTTGCACTCAAAAAAATCACACCCTGGTTGAATATGCACTTTCGGGCATAGATAATCAGCTCTTTGTTTCGAAATATCAACTTGAGCTTCCAAAGAAAGAGGAAATCCAGAAATTTCTCGAAAAACAATTTGAAGAGCTTGGTGAATAACGGGGAGTAGGGCTTATTGAACTTTAGGATTTCTTGCGGGGGGCTTTCTTGGGTGTTTTTGTTTCGGCTAAACGTAAATACATCGCGGCATATTCGTTGTCGGGATCGCGTTTAACGGCATCCTTCCATTGCTTTTTGGCCTCGGTCAATTTCTTCATCGAATAATATGTCACACCGAGCTGGATGCGGGCGTGGACATATTTCGGGTCGCTTTTGACGACTTTTTTGAGCTCGGTTAGCGATTTTTGCAGGTCTCCATTTTCACGGTAGGAGATGCCGAGTTTGGTTCGGATATCAACATAGCCAAGATTGAGTGTTAGTGCCTTGGAATATTCATCAATGGCATGCGTATAGAGTCCTAGGCTTCGATAAATGTCACCGATATTGGCATGAAGGTTTGAAAGTTTTCCCTTGAGAACTGGTTCGATCTCTCGGTGTTTGGCCCTTTTTCCCTTATGTAGATTGGTGTAGAGTTTCTTGGCCTCACCGTAGTGGCCCAGGTCGTTATATAGAACGGCCAGGTTGAGAAGGGCTTCGGTATAGTTCGGGTTGATTTTGAGGGCTTCTTTGAACATTTTGATCGAACTGTTAAATTTACCGTCGATATGTTCAATGACGCCGAGCATGTTGAAGACGTCAGCATACTTGGTGCCCTTTTTGACAACTTGCCTTAGATAATTCTCGGCGCGATGATAATCCTTTTTGTCAAAATATTGTTTACCGATTGCGACTTGTTCATTCACGTCCTGCGTCATTCGCTCCCCCTGTGGGTTGTGGTGTCTCTGAGATCATCGATTCACCGTCCCCCGAACCATACTTTTTGACATACTTCCGAACTTTTCCCTCGGCCTTTTTTGTCCACTTACTATCTGGGTAGTCAAGTGTCAGCTTGCTAAAAAATAGCTTGGCGTCATTGACCTTCTGCAGTTTTCCTGTGGCGACGACCAGCTTGTAGAGTGCGGGTGGAACCAGATCCGTTTCCGGATAATCATTGACGATGCTTAAAAAGCGGGGAATGGCAGCCTTATACTCTCCTGTTCTATAATAGAAGCGACCAATGTAGAAAACACGTCTGGCTACTCGACTGCGGGCATCCTTTAGGCTTTCTACGGCTGACTCATGATAAGGGCTGCTTGGAAAGGCCGTAGCCGTTAAACGGAGATAATGAATTGCCTTGTTGATGTATTGCTGATCACGATCGATTGCCTCAGGTGTCTGTTTGAGATAGGAGAGCCCCAGGCGATAGTAGGCGTAGTCAGACTGTGGGCTGGTGGGATGCATTTTGACATAGATCAGATAAGCATCCGCTGCCAAGAGGTACTCCTTTTTGTTGAAGTAGGCGTCGGCTATAGAAAGTTCAGCCTGTGTGCCGAGCGTTGTCTGCGGAAAGCGGGATTTGAATATTTCCAGGCACTCAATGGCCTCTTCAAATTTCTTTTTCTCAGAGAGTCTCATGCACTTCTGGATTTCAAGTTGTGGGTTGTCTCGGCCGATCTTGAGTTCATCTTTTCCGCACGCCGCGAAATGGGTCGATAAAAGAACGAGCAAGAGGATAATCGCAATTATTGGTCTGTTTTTCATAGGTTGGCTATCATAGGCAATT
>CAYWXY010000048.1:0-15258 GCA_964462555.1 uncultured Pseudomonadota bacterium
GCTTAACGTACGGACTTTTACCTTTGATCCGACCCAACACACGACCCCAAGTGTTTTTTCTTGATCCACGGTCTACTCGCGAATGACTATTGTTATCCCTACCTACCGCTCTTCCGGTCGAAAGATTGATCGCGTTCACGCTCTCCTTCACCGGATTACCCAGACCATCATACTCCCAACTCACACTTCCCTGAACACCAGAAACAGTACTCGGTAATCCCGCCTTGTTATATTCAAACGTAACATTTCCCCGCTTAACAACATTGCCATTTGCATCATATTGCAACGATATTTGTTCATAACTCTCGGAATTATAAGCAGTAGAGGCTGCCTGAGGATGGCTTTCGTCGAGGTAAGAAAGCGTCCAATTCCCCTTATTCTCCAGATTGCCACCCGACGTTGAATAGAATAATTGTTCAGGTTGATCTTTTTGGTTGAATGATTCTAGACGCGAGGCCACATCATATTTCATACTCTGAGCCTCTTCGCCGACCACATTGGTCGGTTATTTTCTCAATAAACTGCAGCGGCCCGCCGTAGACAAACTCTCGATTCATCAACACAGTTGAACCACTGTGACTAAGCTTGTAATTTTGAGGCTGACCCTTATCGTTGAAACTATAGATCATCGTAAGGCCATTACCATAATTTATCTCATCAACGCGCCCAAGATTGTCTTCTCCAATATCAGTAACAACGGGAGTCCACGTCCCAGCTTTTTCCAGTTTATATTCAATGGAATTGAGTCCAGACACATCATACTGATAATGCCAACGGAATTTATCCTTTGCTGACCCCGATGTATCGACAGTTGAATACGTTGTCGTTACACTTCGACCCACACCATCATAATAAGGGTAATGTGTACGATATTTAACTCCATCGATCTCTTTTTCCACATCCTTCAACAACCCCCGACTATTGTACGTATACGTTGTCTTCCCAATATCATCAGTCATAGAACTTGGCCGACCAAAGGCACCGGCATGTTTCGCAACATAGGAAATACTGGTGTCTATCGAACGGTCGGCCCCATAATTAACTCCGGTCAGCTCTCCATAATCATTATAGAGGTAACTCGTCTTATTCCCGGCCCCATCCGTCATTTGGGTAATCAAACCACCTAAGTTGTATGCAAAAAACAACGTCCCACGATTAGGACCTTTGTACTTCAGGTTCTTATCAAAAGCATCTTTCCAGACCTTAGTCACGAATCCGTCCGAATCCTTCATTGTGACACTTGGATCATATGCCGTCGATCCATACGAAAAACTTAGCGCAGCGCCACCGGGCATTTTAACATCAAGAGGGCGACCAAAGGCGTCCGTTATGAGAATGCTGGATCCGTTATCTTCATCGTGGGCAGTTTTCTTAAAAGGCTCATATGTATAGGTTGTCTTTGTTGTCGGAGTCTTTTCTTCAATCACTCGACCCAAAGCATCAACCTGAAATGTGGTCTCAAGAAGAGTGTTGTAACTGGTATCAACCGCCATCACTTTACGTAACGATTGATAGGGCCCATACTCATATTTGGTCCACACAGAACCTTGTTCTATCTGCCTCCCTTGTTCCCGAATTCGACCCATCGAATCCGTTATAAACTTTTTATGAATATTTAAATCTTGTTCCCCCTCAACCGTCGTCGCAAGTGACGTTGTATAGATCCCCTGATCAAGATCCAGCTCATAGGTATACGCATCTTTATACAGCTTTCCAATCCCATAGATATCGTTGGCCTGCATCGAAACAAGCCGTCCGAACGTATCATACTCATAATCGTTAATCAGACCGCTTGAATATTTTTCGCTGCCCAAGCCATAGGTTCGAGAAACCTGTCCAAAGAGGCCCTTGTCGCCATGAATACCCTGGTATTCAAATTTTAGGAATCGATTTTGTAAGCCCGTAATCTTTATCGGAAATTGATGAGCAATATTGTCATATTCAATACTCATCTCCCACATAGAATCAGAATTATTCGGATTGGTCGTCGAAATCGTCGCCACATTTCCATATGTGTCATAACCGAAATCAGTTACATTTAATCCCTCAACGCCACTAGCCATGACTGTCTTCTGTGTTGGTCGGCCAAATTCGTCATATGTGAAATCATAATCTATGGATCGACCATTTTTTGTTACCGTAGATGATTCTAACAAGCCAATCTGCCATTTGTTATCTGAAGTCTCGTTTAAAAATGTGCGCACAACTGCAAGCTCATCTCCCTTAATGTCGGTCCTTCCGCTGTGCGTCTCTGTTAATACGTTACCGAAACTATCATAGGAATATAGACTCATCGTCATCTTCTGATTTGGCACCTCACCATATGTGACTGTTCTTGATTGAAGCAAAGATCGGTACGGGGCCTGATCCAAAGATACTCCGACTGCCTGACCAGGAAAGTAAGCATAATCTATCGTATTAACGGTCTCCCAACTAGAACCTTTATCGTAGGAAACTTCCGTTATTTCGTCTAATGGAACACCCGTCATGCCGTATCCGCCAGAGGTGCCCGCAAAGGTGGTGCTCGTGCGGCGCCTGCTCTCTTCAAGCATCTCTTGCAATACCCCTATCGATTGTTGGTCAGCACTTGGATCTGAGAATTTATCTTGCGTACCCATTGGCTTGTAGGCAATTGTGGTCTGCATCATTGATTTAAAGCCAAGGGATTCAGTCCCATGCTTCTTATTATAAAGAGAGTTCTCGGGGGCAATGAATTCCGGATCACCAAACTCATATTCCTTTGCATACCAATAATCGTCGTAGTTCTCGTTTGAGCTGCTCTCAACACGCTTTACAACCCAGCGCGAACCACCAATCTGTTTGTCGGGCTTGGACCAAGGTTGATAGTCAACCTTCGTGATGGAACCCATGGAATGGTTGACGCCGATTAAGATATCGCTGGGAAGTTTAAATTTATTTTTCCTGACTCTACCCCCGGCTTGATAGGCCTCCTCAAGATCTTTGATACTGGAGACGACATCCACCAATCCATCCCCCGTCACATCGATCCATCGCTTTCCTGAATCCATCAGGAGCCACGAATCGTACGTGGCAAGGAAGATCTGATTTTTGGACGGATAATACCCTGAGTAATTAGCAAGAATGGCCTGTGGATTCGTTCCATAAGAGCCGGTGAAGTAAATTTTACGCCCATCTGACGAGACACGGGTGACTAAATCCAGGAAACCGTCGCCATTGATATCAACAAAATCGCCCCCACGAAAACCATGTTCATTGTACATATAGGGCAGTTCCGACTGAAAACCCGGCAATTTCAACCAACCTTTGGCCGTATTTAGATATAATCCATTTCCTGCTGGATTCGACTCATCAGACTTCAACAAATCTGGAAGACCGTCGTTATTAAAATCCAAGAACATAAAATTAACCTTGTTTTCTTTCTGTTGACCGACCGCAAGGTTGTAAACCTTGCCGGTACCCTCAGGAAGCTCCCACGCTGAATCTTGAATCCATTGATTTTTTACTGGATTGAAAATATAGACGGCGTGAAATGTATAAGTAGACCACTCATCAGACTGAAGCCTGATAAGATCGGGGTGTTTGTCCCCGTTGATATCCAGAACAAACCGAGGCTCAAAGGGAATAACAGGTGCACCTTCCAGAGGTGCACCCGTTTTAATATCTAAAATGCCCGCCTTGGGTTCTCCAGCCTCCTGGCTAGAATAGTTAAAAATTTCAGGTATAGAATCTCCATCAAAATCCGCCAGATGGACATTGGCAGACTGGGGATCAAGAGTATAGACATCATCTTTCGCCTTTACAGAAACCCTACTTAACCAAAAGCCTTGGGGCGTATATGAAGAATCTGTTTGGGCATACTCTTTTTCAAAAACCCCATCGCCCATATTATTAAGTTGATACGAATAATGCGACGGTTCGTTCCCCTCGGGAAAGCGTGTATAGAAATTTGATAGTCCGTCTACCAAGTTATCATAGTTAAGATCAGCAAATAAAAAACCGCCATCAACCGTAAATTTCGATGGATCCTTAAAATATTTACTCCCCTCATAAAATGGCTTTCCAGTTCCATCAAGCCTATAAGCAAAAGGGAGTATCTCTAATGTGTCACTTCCACCAGCCGCCATTTGCGCCTCAAACTCCTCAGGCATATTTTCATTATATATAAAGGAAGTCTCGGAAAAGAGTTCTTTGCCATTTATATCATGTTTAGAAATTGAATGAAGCAGGCTACGCCCATTGTCGCCTGCCTGGTCATAGTTTAATATATAATACCATGATGCCATCCCAGTCGGATCGAAAGTCTCATCTGTCGACTGAGGAACGCTAACGGTCGGATCAATAATACTCACCGAGCTAAGACGCTTGGTCCACGCAATCATCTGACCAGACTCCGCAGTTAGAATCGGGTCGGGTCTCTCTTCCCAACCAAAAACAACTCGGTAACAACTTTGATTAGAATCAACACTGCTGCACTGGTGTCTGATTTCCTTTATATGGACCGCTCGCTTACCAATCTCCACGCCATTCAATATGTATGATGACCCCGGCATATAGGTATATTTTATAGCCGTCTTTCCGTCTGGACTTGTAATCTTTGTGAGATATTGAGTGTTACGTTTTATGTCTTTTGAATCAAATGAAAAGATTGATCTATAATTTTGTTTATACCCGCTATCGGTAGTAACTACCCAGTGATCATAATGAACACTTTGAGCATTGATTTTCCAATTAGTATTAAATTTGGTATAAAAGCGGTCATCACTCCCCTTGTCTCTGACCAGCTCTTGATTAAAGCCTGGTAATTCTAAAATATAGCGTTCTTTTTCCCAACTTTGTGCTGGATCTGAAGATTTAGCATAACTTTCAGGTGTGACTATGCCCCCATTTTCGCTCACCCGTCTAATTGTTCCGGGATTAAAGTTCCAACCCGCACCTACGCTACTGTCACGCAGTGAACTACTCGAATAATTCAGGACAATGTTTGGTGTCAGATTATCGCGCGCGGGAAAAACCGAGAAGGCAAAGGAATAGTTGAACGAACCGCTTCCACTTACCGATCCTACAATTCCCTTCGGCGCTTGACCGCCACTATATTCCGGAAGGTTCGGAACCGTGCCAAAGTCAACATCTCCAGTTTCAAGAGCGCCAGTTTGTGTGCCTGGCTTTCCGGCAGGAACTCGATCGTCTTGCTTTCGATCAAAATGTTGTGCTGATTCCGAATCCCTATCTCGATCACGACTTCTGTCCTGATTGCGACCTCGATCACGACCTTGATCTTGATGACGATTATCGTTGTCCCTAGGTTCACTGGCATAGGCCGAATGTATTGGCGCCCAACCTATTAATAGTGCCAGAAATAGCGCCAAACCTCGTTTAACTAATTTACATGTCAGTTTCATCTTTCACCCCCCGATATATTTCACAACCTATCGCGACGTTCTCAACAGGCTCCAATTATTTGAGCAATAAGTATGCCACGACCCATCAATTGTAACCCATTGATTTTTTTGAAAAAAATGGATTCCAAGGAGGCCAAAAATGATAAACACCCAAGAATTGTCAAAGAATTGACGTTTGCAAAATGGTACCTGGTACCAATGAAAAAGGGGTGATCAGCATGATCACCCCCTAAAAGGACTTCTACTATATGAAACAATTACAACTCTTCAAACCTCGCCTGGAAGAAGCGGAGTTCTTCGGGCTCGAAGGTCATTTTAAGCCCCTTCACCTCATCACGTTTCTTGAAAACATTAATCACGGCATTCGCGACGACATCCATGTGCGAGTTTGTGTAGACACGTCTCGGAATCGTCAGGCGAACCAGCTCAAGTTTCGGATAGTTGTGATCACCGGTCTTTTTGTTACGTCCGGCCGAAACATTGCCACGTTCCATCGCGCGAACACCACTCTCGATATAAAGTGCAGCAGCCAAGGCCTGCGCCGGAAATTTATCCTGTGGAATACGCGGGAGAAACTCCTTGGCATCGAGATAAACGGCATGTGAACCGATCGGAACAACAATCGGAACCCCCGCCTCTAAAAGTTGCTCACCCAGATAACGAGTCTGCGCAATGCGCCACGCCACATGATGATCGGTATCAACCGCCTCGCGAATACCGCGGGCCACTGCCTCCATATCACGACCGGCCATACCACCATACGTGTGAAGCCCTTCATAAACCACAACCATATTCTTGGCCGCAGTAAAGAGCTTTTCATCATTGAGTGCCAAGAAACCACCGATATTGACCAGGTGATCCTTCTTCGAACTCATTGTGCAACCATCGGTATAACTACAGATCTCTTTCACAATCGTCTTGACCGATTTGTCGTGATAGGCTGGATCCCTTTCCTTAATAAAATAGGCATTCTCGATCGTCCGCGTCATATCTAGAATCAGGCCGATCCCATACTTACTGCAAAGTTTGCGAAGTTGCTTGATGTTGTCCATCGAAAAAGGCTGACCGCCGGCCATATTTGTATTTCCCTGAAGGCTAACATAAGGAATCCGTTTGGCACCCACGTCGCCGATTAACTTCTCCAACTTGGCAAGATCAACATTTCCCTTCCAGGGATGTTCGTTTCGGGGATCGTGAGCCTCGTCGATAATCACATCGACAAATGTCGCACCGGCCATCTCCTGATGGAGACGCGTCGTCGTGAAATACATATTCCCCGCAACATAATCACCCGGCTTAATCAAAATCTGGCTCAGGATATGTTCGGCACCGCGCCCCTGGTGTGTCGGAACGACATATTTATATCCATAGACATCCTGAACGGCCTCGACGAGATTATAAAAGTTTTTACTTCCTGCATAAGCCTCATCACCGAGCATCATTCCGGCCCACTGGTTGTCACTCATCGCCGACGTCCCACTATCGGTCAGGAGATCGATATAGACATCCTCACTCTTGAGTAAAAAGGTGTTATATCCAGCCTCCTTGATCGCCTTCTCACGGTATTCTTTTGTTGTAAACTTGATTGGCTCAACCATCTTAATCTTATAGGGCTCTGCCGGTGGAGCAAATTCGGTCGTGTGATCTGTCATTATTACCCCTTTCGTCTCTCCCTTTAAGCCACTATCTCTGGCTTATCAAATAATCGGCAACAATTTCACGATACAATTTTCCCGTCGATGTAAATTTATAATTCTTAAGAAAGGTATAGCCATCGTTTCCCTCCGCCAGGAAGTTAATCGTGGCAACCTTATACCTCTCATTGTTATCAAGCTGCTTTCCATTGATTAAAACCTTGTAGCTGCCATTGCCGAGTTTTTGATATGTCACTCCATACCAACATAGCCTTGGCTGATAATGCCCACCGCGCGTCAGACGACCCGACAGTTTAATCAATTGAACGATATCTCCACCACTGAGTGTCAGCGATCCGACCAAGTTTTCAAATGGAAAGGCCTCAAAGATATCTCCGCGTGTAACACTTCCCTTATTTAGGCTCTTACGGATTCCTCCCAGATTAACAAACCCTACATCGGCACCTGTATTTTTAACCATCAGTCTTGCCAAGAATTTCCCAAGGGGCGCCTCAGATCCATCATCCGTCCGATATGGCAACGAACTGTTGAGCGAACCAACCACCTCATTCATCGTCGAATCGACCGATGCAATATAAGGCTTTAAAAGATTCTTAACATCCTTCGACTGACCACCCTTGACTGGGATCAACTCCGTCTTCTCAACCGTCACACGACCATTATTTACGGTGAGATCGATCCGCCCGACATACTTTCCATTCGCCGGTGTTTGGCAAACGGTCACACCCTTCGCAACGCGGCAGTGATCATCTGTATCCACATGATCATGGCCACCGATCACAACATCAAATCCCTTATGATCTATACTCTTCACCTTCTTGGCCAATTTAATGTCTTGATCAACGCCCATGTGGGTCAAGGCCACCTTCACCTCATGCTGATCAACAAAGTCATCGATATAGTCACTGGCTGCCTTGATCGGATCGGAAAACTGAAGTGATGAAACGTCGGCATCGGTCATTTCGGGCGTATCCTTTGAGGTCAACCCCATAACACCGAGACGACACCCCTTCCCGAGCGGAAAGGTATAGGTCGCTGTCGTCGTCAAAAGGCGTTCATTCTTTTTATCAACAATATTGGCACTTAAAATCGGAAAGTTTGCCTCTTTCATCCGTTTTCGGAAGGTGTCAACGCCAAAATCGAACTCATGGTTTCCAACGACCATCGCCTCGGTTCCAATCGCATTGAGAAACTTATACTCAACCTCTCCTTTATATTTATGAGAGATCGGTGTCCCTGAGATCAGGTCACCACCAAAAAAGAGGAGTGTGTGACGCCCCTCTTTAAGATTCTTCTTGTCTATTTTTCCAACAACACTGGCCAGGCGTGCAGCACTGCCAATCGCACCATGAAAATCATTAAAGTGAAGGATCGTAATCTTACATTGGTTGGCAAAGGAAATTGTTGATGCAAGAACAATTGCAACAAAAACTAGAATCCCGTTGATTCTCTTAAACATCACCCTCCTCCTTCACTTCAAAACTTCCCAACTAACCCAGCCAAAGGCTGGTCCGCCTCCGGCGGAAACTTCCAAACTGGGGGACTTCCCCACTTCCAAACTAACAACTACTCTCCGCCAAAGGCGGAACCCCCGCCAGCCATCCAATATTCTTTCTGATGGCGGGCTGGGCCTCAGGCGGAAACTATGGCAATCGCATCAATCTCCACACTGACATTTTTCGGAAGACAGGCAACGGCGACACATGCCCGTGCCGGTTTATGATCACCAAAATGGGTACCATATATCTCGTTCATATGCGCGAAATCTCCCATATCCTTGAGAAAGACACCGGTCTTAACAACATTTTTCAAGGTTAAACCCTCAGACGCCAAAACGGCCGTCAGATTCTTGAGAACAAGGTCGGTCTGCTTGGCGACATCACCATCGAAGAGCGTCAGCTCATTGGTATTGGGGTCGATCGGAATCTGACCCGAACAGTAGATGGTGTTGCCGACACGGACAGCCTGTGAGTACGGCCCAACGGCTGCAGGTGCTTGGTCGGTATGAATATATTGCATATTTTACCTCCTTTTGCGGGGAAAACCATAGTCAATGGTCCGATCATTGTCAATGGTTGCAGAGACTTATAATATCGATACCTCCGACCCCCTCCCAGCCCTCTCCATCCCATCCTATCCCAGTTCATTAGGGCTTGGATGGGTTAGAAAGGTTTTGGAAGGGCTCGGAAGGAAAAGCAATAATATTAATAGACAATACCAATTTCCCCAGCTAAGGATCCACCCATGCCAGCAAAATATCTCCGCTTATCCAAAAATGGCGAATTAAAACGACGAGTTGGAAAAGCTTATCAGCTACTTCGAGAGTGTCGTCTCTGCCCACGCAACTGCGGAATCAATCGACTGAGAGATGAACAAGGTTTTTGCCATGTCGGGAAAACCGCATCAGTCGCCAGCTACAATACGCATACCGGTGAGGAGCCACCGATCTCTGGTGTTCGAGGTTCCGGAACGATCTTCTTTGCCTCCTGCAACATGCGTTGCTCATTTTGTCAGAACTATCCAATCAGCCAGCTTCGCCACGGAAAAAAAGCGCCCCCATATCGACTGGCCGAGATGATGCTCTCGTTGCAAAAGGATGGTTGTCACAACATCAACTTCGTCACACCATCGCATGTTGTTCCCCAACTGATTGCTGGCGTTGCCATCGCCGCCGAGAAAGGCCTCGCCCTTCCGATCGTCTATAACTCGAGCGGTTACGACGGTCTGGAATCACTCAAGCTTCTGGATGGAATCGTCGACATCTACATGCCCGACATCAAATATGCCAGCAACATGAATGCCGACACATATTCCAAGGCGCCCGATTATTGGGATCGCGTCCGCCCTGCAATTAAAGAGATGTATCGTCAGGTTGGCGATTTAGAACTTACACACGATGGTCTTGCAAAAAACGGCCTTTTAATTCGGCATTTAGTTTTGCCAAATGATATTGCGGTAACCGAAAAGGTTCTCGAATTTATCGCCGACGAAATCTCTGTCGATACCTATATCAGTCTCATGAGCCAATACTTTCCCGCCCACAAGGCGGTCGAACATCCCATTCTACAGAGGCGCGTCAACCGTGAGGAATTTAGGAAGGCCCTCGACACATTTCATAAACTCGGTCTCACAAACGGCTGGTTGCAGGAACTCCCACACCCATAACGAAAAACGGGGTGCCCGATTGGACACCCCGTCACCATATCCCCCACATGTATATAATCGCTATGCTGAGTGATCGACCCAGACGCCAGCAAGGGCGATCAACGTCTTGTACGAACCCTCAATTGTCTCCGCACTGATCCACTCGGCGAAACTGTGCATATTCTGCATCCCAACAAAAATATTCGTTGCGAGCAGACCATTGAAGCAGAGGTGGCACGAATCGTTTCCACCACGAACAAAATTTCGATGGGGTTCGATCCCAGCGTTTTTCATCGCCTCTTCGGCATAATCGACAATCCGCGGATCCTTATCAAGTTCGTACTTGTAGTTCCGATAGGTCTCGTTGATGTCGATCTCAATCTCGGCCTTTGGATAATCTTTAAGAATGCGATCCTTGATATCGTTCAGAATCTTCTTCTGCTCTTCGATCCCATCCAGGTCAAAGTCACGGAGGTAGACCTTTGTCTCCGCTTCACCGACAACACCCTGAAACCCTTCGACCCACCAGATCGGCTCACGACCCGCAGCAGACTGCGGCCAACGCTCCTCATTCATAGCAGCAATAAACTTGGAAAGAACCTGCGTCGCGTTGACATAGATCCCTTTGCCATAACCAGGAAAAGCAGCATAACCCTTCACCTTGATCGTCCCCATAAATCCGTTAAAACTCTCGACATCGATCTCGCCCATCTCACCGGCGTCAACCGTATAGGCCACATCTGCACCGAATTTCTTCATGTCGAGCTTTTCAGTTCCGATACCAATCTCTTCGTCAGGAATAATGGCAATCCGAATCTTTCCGTGAAGCTCATTCGGATTTTCGGTTAAATACTTGGCATATTGAACAAGAACAGAAAGCGCTGCCTTATCATCGCCGCCGAGCAGTGTCGTACCATCACTCGTAATGATCGTGTGTCCGATACACTTCTTGAGACCTGGCGCAAGTTCCTCAGTCAACTTCACACTCGGGCTGGCTGGATAGTCAATATCGCCACCCTGATAGTTCTCAATGATTCGCGCCTTGACGTTGTCTCCTGGGGCATCTCCCGCTGTATCTAAATGAGCAAAGAGACCAATGACCGGCACCTTTCCCTTGGCCGGATGATCGGCCGGAAGATTCTCTTCAATCGTGGCATAAATAAAACCATCATCGGTAAGTTCCACATCGGTCAGCCCAGCACCCTTCAGATCATCCGCCACCATCTTGGCTAGTTCCAACTGTCCCGGTGAACTCGGCGTTACACCAACACCCTCAATCGAACGCGTATCGATCTTCGTATATTCAATAAACCGGTCAACCAACTCTTTCTTTACATCCATCACACACCTCCAAAATAAAGATGGGGGGAACCTATTAACAGGCGCCCCCCATCCAGTTGTTTACAACCTATCGCTCCTAATCATTCTTGACCCGTTTAGCATTCCAGTAGAGAAAAATGCAAAGGACAATAAAAACACCCAGACCAAGAAGGTTCGGCCAATAACCTTCTGAAAAATGGAAGCTTGGAAGAAGCTTCACACCGGTCTCAGAGCTGATGTAGGCCAGGACAGCACCTAAAACACCCATCAAGGCACCTCCCGCAATAAAACCAGATGCAATGAGCGTCCCCTTCTCCTTCCGTTTTGCCTTCAGCTTTTCATCACCCTTCGCCGATTTAGTGACAAGGTGTGACAAGATACCACCGGTAAGAAGCGGCATATTGAGCGAAAATGGAATGTACATACCGAGAGCAAATGCCAGCGGTGAAATCCCAAGACGATCCATGAAAATCGCAACGATGATACCAACACCATAAAGCGTCCACGGTACTTGAGCTCCCGACATGAAGGCCTTGATAACGGCGGCCATCGCATTCGCCTGCGGGGCCGGCAATGGATTCGGATGTTCAGGCGATGGTGCAAAACCGTAAACTTTTGCCAAAATATAAATCACGACACCAACGGCCGCGGCCGAAAAAATAGAACCAATCAATTTTGAGATCTGCTGTGACCTTGGCGTGGCACCAATCCAATAACCAGTCTTAAAATCGGTAATCGCTCCACCCGCCATTGCAAGCGATGTGCAAACCACACAACCGACCAGAAGTGCAACGAGCATGCCATACTTGCCGCTGAGACCCGCCGCCATAAGCAAAATACTGGTCAGAATCAATGTGGTCAGCGTCATCCCTGAGACCGGGTTAATACCCACGATCGCAATTGCCTGAGCAGCCACCGTCGTAAAGAGAAACGAAATGATAAAAACAATGAGTGTCGCAATGATTGAAATCGTCCATGGATCATTATGATCACTCATCACCGAATAGCGATAGAAAAAGAACATAAACACAAACGAAATCACGAGAGAAAGCATCATCGTCGACATCTTAAGATCCAAGCCGCAGCGATCAACCTTGTCAGCCTCAATATGCTTACTCTTAAAGACCTGGCGAAGTCCCTTGCTAAGCCCCTGCCAAATTAGGTTCCACGACTTGATGATGCCGATAAAACCGGCGGCAAAGATACTGCCGATACCAATGTAACGAACATAATTCGAAAAGATCTGCCCCGCACTCATCTCTCCGATCAACGTCTCACCCTCGAATGGCGGGATCGGAACAGTGACAAAACTTCCGAAGTAGGCAACAAGTGGAATCAGAACAAACCATGAAAGAAATGAACCACACGCGATGATCAACGTAAAGCGAAGCCCGGTAATATAACCCATACCCATAATCGCAGCACCGGTGTTCAGGCTGAAGACCATCTTCACTTTATTCGTAAGCGTACTGAAATATGGAATAACGGCCGTCGTGAAGGTCTCGGCCCAAGCATGCAAACTCATCGCAAGAAAATCATAAATACCACCGATGGCCGCAGCAATAGCCAAGATCTTGGCCTGCTGACCACCCTTTTCGCCGGCAACAAGAACTTCGGTAATCGCTGTTGCCTCAGGGAACGGATAGTCACCGTGCATATCGGCGACGAGAAAGTGACGAATCGGAATCAGAAACATAATACCAATTACACCACCAACAAGCGAGACAAGAAACATCTGAAGGAAACTAGTCATACTATCAAGCTGTAGGATGAATAGCGCCGGCAACGTAAAAATAGCACCCGCAACGACAAGGCCCGACGCACCACCGATCGACTGGATGATGACATTCTCGAGAATCGTGTTCTTTCTCTTTGGGATTGCCCCGATACCAATTGCCAAAATCGCAATCGGAATGGCCGCCTCAAAGACTGTCGCAATCTTCAGTCCTAAAAAGGCCGCCGCGCCAGAAAAAAGAATCGCCATGATAATACCGATCAGTACGGAACGTACTGTCATTTGCGCTCTCTTTTCACCGGCCGGAACAATCGGCACGTAAACTTCACCTTCCTTGAGTTTGCGATACGCATTCTCCGGAAGGCCTTGACCCGTCGTCTGTATATCCATTCATTACTCCTTTCTGAGTAGACATCGGAGTCAGACCCCTTTGTCTACTTACCCCGATTTACAAAGAACAATAGACCCAAATGCTTATTTGAAATTAGGGGATGGGTCAAGGATGAAGAGGTTCTTAGACGAATGAAACGTCGACGACGTCGCATATTTTTTCCAACTCCCGAAATGATTGTTCACATTTCGGCACATCAACCAGGAATCATTACCATTAGTAACCTCCGAGGTTAACCTCGGAGGTTACTAGCGGCTTTTTGTGTGGCTTGCTATCTCGCTTTCTCGCTGGTATATAGCAATGATGCGTCTTGGAGTCGACAAACTTAGCGATCTTAAGGATTGTAGTGTGGGCGTTCTGGCCCACCAGGCGAGCCTTACCTCGGATGGAGTCCATGTCGTCGACCATCTAAATGCGATGGGGGCAAATATCGTCGCCCTTTTCGGGCCGGAACATGGGTTTGAGGGCGTGGCGCAAGATATGGAACCGGTCCCGAGTACCGAAACGCCCAACGCCCAACGCCCTCCGCCAAAGGCGGATCCGCCTCCGGCGGAAACACCCAGCATTCCCACTTATAGTCTCTATGGATCGACCTTTGCTTCACTCAAACCAACGGCAAAGATGTTTGAGGGAATCGATTGCCTAATTGTCGACCTTCAAGATATCGGATCGCGCTATTACACCTATATATATACAATGGCGTTCTGCATGCAGACGGCGGCCGAAACAAAGACGAAGGTCATCGTCTGTGATCGCCCCAACCCCGTCAATGGAATCGATATTGAGGGACCACTCATTGAACCGGGATATGAGTCGTTTGTCGGACTCTATCCACTTCCCAACCGTCACGGCATGACGATCGGCGAACTCGCAAGCTATTTTAACAAAGAACATAATATCGGCTGCGATCTTGAGATCATCAAGATGAAGGATTGGGACCGCAACTGGTATTGGGATGAAACCGGTCTCGACTGGGTCAACCCTTCTCCTAACATGCGTTCCCTTTTCGCTGGCCTTCTCTACCCGGGTATGTGCCTCGTCGAAGGAACAAATATCTCCGAGGGTCGTGGCACAAAGACCCCTTTTGAGCAAATCGGCGCCCCTTTTATAGAGGGAGGTTTCCTAGCCAAACTGATGAAGAACAGTGGCCTCCCCGGCATTCAATATAAAGGAACGGCATTCAAACCCAGTATGCAAAAGTGGAAACTTAAACCATGCGGCGGAATCAAATTTCAGATCACCGACCGAAAAAACTTTAAACCCTACCGAACTGGCCTCACCCTCCTCCACACCTTAAAGAGATATCCCGATTTCAAATGGCGAACCGAAGAATATGAGTTCCGCTCGGACGTCCCAGCCATCGACTTACTAACCGGATCACCCACCGTTCGCGAAATGATCAACGCCGGCTGCGATCTAGAGGAACTCACTCCGCACACCCAAACCCCAAGTGAGTTTTTGGAAAAACGCGCAAAGCATCTCCTCTACTCTTGAATTTTTTTTGCATAAAGATGCAACTACCCGCAAATACCCGCCGTTATTGCATCAAATATGCGTGGAACGTCTCAAACAAAATTTACAACCTTATTTTTTAAATTCAAGACAAAAACGAACCATAAAGGTTCGTCTACG
>CAYWXY010000049.1:0-4705 GCA_964462555.1 uncultured Pseudomonadota bacterium
GGGCTGGTCCGTTTTTCACGAATATCGATGTGTTCATCCGGACCGCCATCTTGTGCATGTTTTCAATGTTCTTGGAGTGGATGGCCGCGGTGTGAAAACATCCGCCCTCCAATGTATAGGCCATTTCGATTGCCTCATCGATATTGTTTGCACGGATGAAGGGTAAAACTGGCATCAAGAGTTCCAGGCGTGCAAAGGGATGGTCCGGTCCAGTTTCCGTAATGGCAATGCGTTTGGATGGATCGCAATCGATACCGATCTCCTTTAGAATAGCCTGAACGTTTTTGCCGACCCAATTTTTATTGGGGTGTTCACCGTCGACAATAACTTTTTCGAGACGCCGTGCCTGGTGACCGCCGAGTTCGATGGCACCATGTTTAATGAGTGCCTTCTTTAGTGGATCGGCAGCTTTCTTCGTTGCGATAATGATCTTTTCGATGACACAGATGATATTATTGTCTGTCGAGGCGCTCGTCACAATGTCTCTTGCGGCCTTGTCGATATCGGCTGTTTCATCGACAACGACCGGCGGATTTCCCGGACCAGCCGCTACAACACGTTTGCCCGATTTCATGGCAACGGCCACGACACCTGGGCCACCGGTAACGGCAAGCAGTGCAACCTTCGGATGCGTCATCATTGTTTGCGCCGACGCTATCGTTGGTTTGATAATTGTCGTTGCAAGGTTCGGGGGACCGCCCTCGGATATAATGGCCTTGTTGATCAGATTGATCGTGTAGACCGATGTCTTCTTTGCCGTTGGATGCGTGTTGAATGTCACAGCGTTTCCACCCGCGATCATTCCGATCGTATTGCAGATGATCGTCTCCGACGGATTGGTGCAAGGGGTAATCGCACCAATGACACCATAAGGGGCGCGTTCCAAAATGGTCAGGCCATCATCTCCCGAAAAGGTGGTTGGGTGTAGGTCTTCCACACCCGGCGTATTGTTGATGGCCGCCTCGTTTTTCCGGAGTTTGTCTTCATAGCGTCCCATTTTCGTTTCATCGATGCCCATCTTTGAAATCTCTTTGATGTGCTCCATGCAGATGTTGCGAATGGCCGTGATAATCTTTTTTCTCCGAAAAATAGGCACCTTCTTATATTCGTAGAATGCCTTTTCAGCGGCATTGATCGCCGAATCAATATCGGGAAATGCTCCAAGCGTTGCTTCGGATGAAACAACGGGTGCGGAGACGACCGGTTTAGGGGCTGGCGATGATTCCGATTTTTCGGGTGGTGGTGCAATTTGTTCAACGACCCGATCGACGATCGCACTAATCTGTTCGTCTGAAACCTGCATAACATCTCCAATTCAGGTTAGTTGGACTTAACGTATTTCTCTTTACCGTTGACCTCCAGGACGTCGACGATTGCCATGATGATGGCATCGACCGGTTTGCCCTCAGTCAGTGTGGTCTGCCGGGCCGAACTACCGCTGGCAACCAAGACGATTTCACCAACACCGGCGCCGACCGAATCGACGGCCGTGACGAAATTGGCGGTTGGTTTACCATCGGTATCAACATATCGAACGATATGCATTTTGAGACCTTCAAGTTTCTCGTCCTTACGAGTGGAGACAACGGTTCCAACGATTTTTCCGATTTGCATAATTGCTCCTTCGAAGTTGGTCTACTTGCCGGACTTTTTGGTCCCACGACCGAGTGGCAAGGAGCCATCGATATTTTCGTGTGGTCTCGGTATGATGTGAACGGAGACGAGTTCGCCGACCTTTTCTGCAGCGCGTGCACCGGCTTCGGTTGCGGCCTTGACTGCAGCAACGTCACCACGGACGATAGCGGTCGTGTAGCCGCCGCCGATCTTCTCATAACCAGTCAGTTCAACCTTTGCTGCCTTGACCATTGCGTCCGAGGCCTCAACCATACCGACAAATCCTCTTGTCTCGATCATTCCCAATGCGTCTGCCATATTATTCCTCCTTTTTGGCGTTGATGATGGGTTTAAAGCTATAAACGGGGGCCAAATTATGATGAAATGGTCTATGTGTCAATGAGATTGTCCTTGGAATGACGGAATCTTAATTATATCAGGTATTTGGTGGTAATTAAGGGAATATAATGGTAAATAGAGGTAGAATGTTATAGTAAAATCTCTTGTTTTCTGATCAACTGTTGGTCTTATAAGAGAAATTTCAACTGATGGTAATTAATAGTAGTTGAGTGTAGGCGCAATATAGGATATCGAAACCGTATGAAGAACGATCTCTTTGATGATGTGATGACAACGACGGAGGCGATGCGCTACCTGAAGATTTCGCGCAAGACCCTCCTCAAAATGGTTCATCTGGGCAAGGTTCCGGCACGCAAGGTGGGGAAGGATTATCGGTATCTAAGGAGTGAGATCGATAATTTTCTCCGGGGCGAGCGGCCGGTGAACTATTTTGAAGAATAGGAGTCGAATGATGGAGGAGAATTATTTTGCAAGGGTTGACGAGGCCTGTGAGTTTATCAAATCCAAGGTTGCAATTGAACCGAAAGTCATGACTGTCCTGAGTGGCGGTCTGACAAAATTTGTCGAACAGATTGAAAATCCTGTGGTGGTGAAGGCCACCGATGTTCCTCATTTTCCGGAGGCGACGGCCGAGGGCCATTCGGGTAAGATGATTTTTGGTACCATTGGTGATCTTCCGATTGTTGCCTTTCAAGGGCGCTTCCACTTTTACGAGGGTCATCGGATGGCCGACGTGGTTTTTCCGCTCTTCACGATGAATCGACTTGGCGCGAAGACGCTGGTTGTGACGAATGCCTCGGGTGGTATCAATCCGACATTTAAGTCGGGTGACATTATGTTGATCACCGATCATATTAACTTCCTGGGAACGAATCCCCTGATCGGCATTTCGACGTTGGTACCAGAGAATCAGTTTCCCGATTTAGCCGATGCCTATACTGGAAAACTTCAAGAGCTGGCCCGCGGCTTGGCCAAGGATGTTGGTGTCGACTTGAAAGAGGGAGTTTATCTGGCGTCGACAGGTCCCTCGTATGAAACGGTAACCGAGGTCAAAATGTTTGGGCAGTGGGGCGCTGACGCGGTTGGAATGTCGACGGTGCCGGAGGTTATTGCCGCGACATTTGCAAAGATGGATGTACTCGGTTTTTCCTGTATTGCGAATCTGGCGGCCGGTCTTCATCAGGGTGAACTGAAACATGAAGATGTCCTCAAGACAATGAAGGCAACGGAAGAGCGTCTGGTCAAACTTCTCTTGGCCGTTATCCATAAACTCTAAGTCATTAGTCGGTTTCGGTTACGATGCTCGTATCGTTCGTTGGTTTCGGTCTCGTCAGTCATTGCGAGCCTGGGTTGATATGACAATCATGACGTCATTGTGAGACGGGGCTAACCTCTAACGCCTTGAACAACTCTTGTTACGGCGTGACAATGCCACGAATATACTCATTAGATTGCTTCGTCACTTTGTTCCTCGCAATGACTGCGGGACGGCTCGCAATGACGCTGTTACCTACGTTGGCGGCGGGCGAGGTCGTGACCCGGCTTCGTTTGCGGGGGCATGGGTAGTGCCGGTTGACGCGGAGTTCTAGAGGGTAGTGGGTGACCCCGTCTGAGTGATGATGATTGCCCGGCTTTTGGCTTTGACCCTTTTTTGGGTTCAATTGAAACGATTCCCGTTCCATTGACCGTTGCGGTTCCAAGACCTTCCTCGACAACGGTGTACTCCGGAATATCAAACGTGGTCGATGTTGTTTCTCCTTCACCGACCGGTGCAACGATAGAACTGATCGGTGGTGATGCTCTTTCTAATGCGCCGGCGATCCACTGTTCCGGAGGGCCCTGCGTTTTAAATGGCTGTGTGGCGGTTGCGCCAATGAAGGTGCACGTTGACGTCCAGCTTTCCGTGATATCTTTTTTAAATAGAATATTGAGATCGGCCTCATCTTCGCCGGTCTGTTGGTACGTGATTTCGTAGGGGACCTTCGCAATGCTGACATTGAGGATACATTGACCCTGCGGCCATTTGGCCAGGTAACCAGTGACTTCTGTCGCAATTTCAGCCGTTCCTTTGATCAGGGCTGTCGAAAGATTGGCGTTGCCCCCCATGTTGATATGGTACTTCACCTTGAAGGCGTCACTTGATTCGAAAAATTGGTAGTCGACATAGACAACCATATCGATCGTGATCTTCTTGGGACCGATGATCGGCTGGTCTTCGGGAATGATATCATCCAGAACATCGTCGACAATGACTTCGGGTTCCTCGACGAACTCTTCTTCCTCTTCGTCAAGATCTTCGTCTTCCTCTGCAACGTCTTCTTCCTCGACGACATCTTCATCGGAATCTTCAGCCTCTCCCTCTTCGGTGGCCTCATCTGTATCGTCTTCATCACTGGCTGCATTAGGTTCTTCTTCGAGAATCTCGTCGTCATCCTCAATGCCTGTGGTGGCTTGGGCAACGAGGATTCCATCATCGACGGTTTCTTTTGCATTTACCAATGATGGTCCGAATGCGAAGGCAAAAAGAGTGAGAGCAAGCAAGATGTAAAACGTTGAACGAAGCATGAACGCCCATTGTACAGATTCATTTTTATTTTTCAATTGAGATATAAAATTTCATTGATGCCTGCTCAGACATGGGATATAGTCCAGAGTTCAAGAAGGACCCGAAAAGACTCAAATGATATCAACTGGTTATACCGTTATTGGAGGTGTGATGATCCCCAGATAT
>CAYWXY010000049.1:4715-15165 GCA_964462555.1 uncultured Pseudomonadota bacterium
CCCGAGAAGAGATGGCGTCGATCTGGACTGACCAGGCGAGGTTTAATCGTTGGCTGGATGTTGAGCTGGCGGTTTGTGAGGCTTGGGGAAAGGTCGGTGAGATTCCGAAGGAAGATTTGGCGACGATTCAGAAAAAGGCGTCGTTTGATCTTGAGCGAATCGGTGAAATTGAAAAAGAGACGAAGCACGATGTGATCGCATTTTTGACGGCCGTTGCGGAAAAGGTTGGGCCGTCGTCCCGATATATTCATATGGGAATGACGTCGTCCGATATGTTGGATACGGCCTTTGCGCTTCAGCTGAGGGATGCATCGGACATCATCATTGATGATCTGAAAAATCTTTTGAAGGTTTTGAAAAAGCGTGCCGAGCAGGACAAGATGACGCCGATGATGGGTCGTTCGCATGGCATTCATGCCGAGCCGGTGACGTTTGGTCTCAAGATGGCGCTTTTCTATGATGAGTTCCGCCGGAATCTCGAACGAATGGAACGGGCGAAAGAGGCGATTGCCGTTGGAAATATTTCGGGTGCCGTTGGGACGTTTGCGAATATTTCTCCGGATATCGAGGAGACGGCCTGTAAAAAACTGGGTTTGAAGCCGGCGCCGATCTCGACGCAGGTTGTACAGCGAGATCTTCATGCAGAGTTTTTCACAACGCTTGCGCTGATTGCATCGTCGATTGAGAAGCTGGCGGTGGAAGTTCGACATCTTCAGCGGACTGAAGTTTTGGAGGCCGAAGAGCCGTTCACAAAGGGACAGAAGGGTTCGTCGGCGATGCCGCACAAACGCAATCCCATTCTTTCAGAGAATCTCACGGGTCTTGCGCGTTTGGTCCGCGCCAATTCGGTTGCGGCGATGGAAAATGTGGCGCTTTGGCACGAACGTGACATTTCACATTCATCGGTGGAACGTGTGATCGGCCCCGACTCGACGATTTTGGTCGACTTTATGTTGTTTCGTTTGACGAAGATGATCGATGGTCTTGTGATCTATCCTGAAAATATGATGACTAATCTTGAGAAGATGGGCGGCCTGATTTTTTCGCAGCAGATTCTTCTGGCGCTGATCGATAAGGGGATGACGCGTGAAAAGGGTTATGGGGTTGTTCAGCGAAATGCAATGAAGGTCTGGGAAGAGGGAGAGCCATTCAAGTCAGTTTTGATGAAGGATGAAGAGGTGATGGGCTTGCTGACGCAGAAAGAGTTAGACGAACTTTTTGATTTAAAATATCACCTGAAACACGTCGATACTATATTCAAACGTGTTTTCGGATAGGAGATCTTATGCAGGCTAAAATCTATGTGACACTGAAAGATGGGGTGCTTGATCCACAGGGTAAGGCGGTTAAACATTCGCTTGAAACCCTCGGTTTTGATCAGGCGGAGGATGTTCGGATTGGCAGATATATCGTCATGAAGCTCAAGGAAAAGTCAAAGAAGAAGGCCGAGACGAGTGTTAAGGAGATGTGCGAAAAGCTTCTGGCCAACACCGTCATCGAAAGCTATCGTTTCGACATCGAATAGGTAATGGAAGGCACTGGATTGCTTCGCTGGTGCTCGCAATGACAGACGCGTACGTCATCGCGGGCGAAAGCGAAGCGATCCAGATAACTCAATTGAACATCAATAAGGAGTGGGTATGAAGGTTAGGCGTGCTGTTATTAGTGTTTCGGATAAGACCGGTATTGTTGAGCTTGCGAAGGGCCTCAACAGTCTGAAGGTTGAGATTTTGTCGACCGGTGGAACGGCGAAGGCGATTCGAGATGCTGGAATCAATGTCATCGACATTGCCGAATATACCGGCTCACCGGAGATTTTGGATGGTCGACTGAAAACGCTTCATCCGATGGTTCATGGCGGTATCTTGGGTCTTCGTTCCAGTGACAAACATCAAAAAGAGATGTCAGAAAATAATATCAAGCCGATCGACATGATCGTCGTCAATCTCTATCCCTTTGAATCGACGATTGCGAAGCCCGATTGCTCGTTTGAAGATGCGATCGAAAATATTGACATCGGTGGGCCGACGATGCTTCGCGCGGCCGCCAAAAATTGGCAAGATGTTGCGGTCGTCACCGATCCGTTTGACTACGAAGAAGTTTTGATGGAACTCTTGGATACGGATGGAGAACTTAAGCGGGAAACGACATTCAAGTTGGCGCAAAAAGTTTTTGCTACGACGGCCAGATATGACAGCGCCATCTGTAATTACATCAATGCAATAAATCCTCCCCCAGTTGGGGGGAGGAAAGAGGAGGGGGGGAGCCCTTTCCCAAACGCCATTGGTCTGCCGTATCAAAAGGTTCAGGATCTTCGTTACGGTGAAAATCCGCACCAGAAAGCGGCCTTTTACAAAGAGTACGATGTCGGCGAGCCATGTGTTGCAAATATTGAACAGTTGCATGGCAAGGAACTTTCTTACAATAACATCATGGATACCGATGCAGCGATCGAGTTGGTTAAGGAGTTTAGTGATCAGACCGCAGTTGTGATTTTAAAACATACCAATCCATGTGGCGCGGCGACATCATCAACTTCGCTCGTCGATGCCTTCACGAAGGCAAAGGCAACCGATCCGATCAGCGCCTTTGGTGGCATTATTGGTTTGAGTCAAGTGGTTGATGAAGCGACAGCGTCGTCGATTGCTGAGACTTTTTTCGAAGTGATCGTGGCTCCCGACTATGATCCGCAGGCATTAGCCGTCTTGCAGAAGAAAAAGAATATTCGTTTAATCAAGTTGCCTGGATTGACGGAATCGTATGTGCCAAAGGGTTGGTCAACACGCAAGGTCGTTGGCGGACTTTTGGTTCAAGATCGTGATCTCGGTTGTGTCGATATTACAACGTGCGATGTGCCAACGAAACGCAAGCCGACTGATGAAGAGTATCAGGGCCTCGCATTCGCATGGAAAATCTGTAAGCATGTTAAATCGAATGCGATTGTTTACGCGTCGAACGATCAGCTTCGTGGTGTGGGTGCTGGTCAGATGAGTCGCCTCGACTCCGCCCGATTTGCCCAGGTCAAGATGTCAGAAATCAGTAACCAAAACACAGAAACACCAGAGCACCAGAACACCAGAACACCAGAACACCAAGGGCTTTTGGTCTGTGCTTCAGACGCCTTTTTTCCATTTCGTGATGGTATTGACGAGGCCGCAAAGGCCGGCGCAACGGCGATCATTCAGCCGGGTGGCTCCAAGCGTGATTCCGAGACGGTTGAGGCAGCCAATGAACATGATATTGCTATGGTTTTCACCGGAATGCGCCACTTCAAACACTAGTCCTCAAAGAGCAGATTCTCAATATGATATTCTCCTTTTGACACAATGGGTGAGATATCACCCAGTTTCGATCAAAAACACAATAAATCCTCTATAATATCAACAGCTTATAAATCATCATTGAGGCACAGTATTTGCATACCCACTACCTATGTAGAAGGGGGCTCTTATGAGCATTAATCGAGGATTTCGGATTTCGGTATTCACATTAACTCTGGCAACTCTCCTTACGCTCTTTTTTCAGTTTTCTGTCATTAATGAGGTTCATGCCGGATGGCAGTGCACCCTGTATGGAATAGGTTGCGATGATGGTGACGTCCCTGATCCTAATCCTAATCCTAATCCTAATGTGTGTACGACTCGTCAAGATTGTTTGGACAAAGGGATATGTGCCGACGATCCCGCTAATTGTCGTTATTGTCAATGCATAGCTGGTGAGTGTCCTGCTTCTCCAATATCGGAAGCGGAATGTACGGATGATGGAGATCTCTGTAATGGAACTCCTTCCTGTAATCCCAAGACCGGACACTGTGAAAATAGTGATCCAATCGTTTGTGAAGACGACGGCAATGCCTGTAATGGTGTTGAGGTCTGCGCTGAAGAAATAGGGGAATGTATTAGTGATGATAGTGATGTTCCTGATTGCTCTGACGATCTTTTGGCCTGTAATGGAACTGAAAGTTGTGACCCCTCAACGGGTCAATGCGTCCATAGTGGGAGCCCCTGTGGTGGGGGTGATGAGTGTACAATAGTTACGTGTTCTGAGGCCACCAGAGATTCTCCCATGACTTGTAATACTGCTCCAATGAGATGCCCCACACCCGCTGATCAATGTAAAAATGCTGTGTGTGAACCGGGCAAAGGATGTGGCGAAGTAGAGAAAGATTGTAACGATGATAATGCATGTACGCTTGACAGCTGTAGCTATTTTTTGGGTTGCAGGAATATGCCGATCAACTGTGATGATGGTAATGTATGTAATGGCACGGAAATATGTAATACCTCTTCAGGATGCCAAGCCGGTACAGATGTCGAATGTGCTCCAGATAACAACTATTGCACAAACGAGGTGTGTGATCCGGCGAATGGTTCGTGTGTCTCGGTCTCGGCGGGTCTTGACACTGTCTACAACCCACTCCTTGGAAAGACCGTGTTTTGCGTAAACGATGAGGAATCTGCGTGCACGATGGATAGTCATTGTGATGACGGTGATCCATGTACGGTAAATACATGTGAAGATAACCAGTGTGTTTTTCCTGAAAAGGATTGTAGCAATGACAAGGAATGTATCGTTGGTTCCTGTAATCCAGTAAATGGTCAGTGCATTGATACGCCCACCGACAGTATCTGCGACGATAAGGTTGAGTGTACCGATGACTCCTGCAATCCCAATACTGGTGTGTGCGTGTATGATCCAAAGGCCGAACTCTGCGACGATGGGGTTGAGTGTACGACAAACTTTTGTAATCCGATAGAAGGATGTCAATACAGTCCTTGGGATAACAATTGTAACGATGGTAACCCCTGCACCGACGACGTGTGTGATGAAAGTTCAGGCTGTACGAATGTCACAAATGATGCAAATGCCTGTGATGATGCAATTGATTGTACGACTGGAGATGCGTGTGTCAGCGGTCAGTGTATTGGAGTTGGAGATAATGCCTTGTGTGACGATGGAAATCTTTGCACCACGGATAACTGTTCGCTCTTGGCAAAGGGTTGCACGAACGAAACAATGCCCGATGGTGCTTCTTGTGCTGAAGCTTCTACGGGTCTCTGTACGACGGCGGCCTGTCAATCTGGCGCTTGTGAAACAGCAGATGTTCAGTGCGAAGCTCCTGCCTGGCCGGCATGTGCAGATAAGGTTTGCAATGACGCGACCGGCCTCTGCGACTTGCAGCCAAAGAATGAAGGTGGTAGTTGCGACGACGATGATCCGTGCACGTCAAATGATACATGCATTGGTGGCACGTGTGCTGGAGAGGCCGACGGCGGTGTCTGTAAGGATGATAATGTTTGCACCCAGGATATTTGTACGCACCAAAAGGGAAGTTATGTCTGTAGTAATCCACCTATCGCAGGGCGTATGAGTTGTGATGACGGTCTAAATTGTACCGAAAATGATTCATGTGAGAGTGGCGAATGTCAAGGGTCGGCGCTCGATTGTTCCTCTTTGGATAATCAGTGTAACACAGGTTCATGTACGGAAGAGGCTGGTGGTTGTGTTGCGGAGGTCAAAGAGGGAGAGATTTGCACGCCGCAGAATAAGTGCAAGGAAGGTTCAACGTGTCAAGAAGACGGCACATGCGGTGGTGGCACGGATAAAGAGTGCCCCGATAAGACTGATGTATGTGAGAAATTAGTCGAATGTAATAAGGGTTCGGGTGAATGTGTATATGAACCCTTTGGTGATGATGATCATGACGGATTTACGACATGTGAAAACGATTGCGACGACACGAATGATAAAATCAATCCAGATGCAACTGAAATTTGTGACGGTATCGATAATAATTGCGATGGAGTCATTGATGAGGGTTTTGATGTGGACGGCGTCTGTTCATCTGATGGGGATGATGAATGTAAAACGGATGGCCTCTACGAGTGTAAGCCAGATGGATCAGGTGTTGTTTGCAGTGCCGCGGAGCCTAAGCCGGCGGGAACGGCCTGTAACGCAGATAGTGATGGTTGCACGGTGGGTGATGCCTGCGACGCAAGCGGTAAATGTCAGCCAGGCGATCCGCCTGTTTGTAGTAATGTAGGAGACCAGTGTAACGACGGAATCTGCCAATCAACGGGTGAGGCAGGGTATGCCTGTGTGAAGGAACCGGCAAACAATGGAGATACCTGTGATGATGGGGATGCCTGTACCGATGGTGATGTATGTTCGGGTGGTGTCTGCGCTGGCGGAAGTGAAGTAGATTGCGGTGATGGTAATGAATGTACGGATGATAGCTGTGATCCGCTTTCTGGATGTCAAAATACCAACGATGATACGAATACCTGCGATGATGGGGTCTTTTGCACGATTAACGATAAGTGCTCAGATGGTGAATGTACAGGTGAGACCAATCCATGTGAAGGGACGGTCTCCGAGGATGAAGAGCAATGTAAACGAGCAGGTTGTAATAAAGTTACAGATGAGTGTTATGTGATTTTTGAATATACGGGTAAGGGATGTGATGATGGGGATAACTGTACCGTAGATGACGCTTGCCAATCGGGGTCGTGCGTAGGTAGTTCCAAGGATTGTACTAAGGTCTCCGGAGATGTTTGCAATAAGGGTGTGTGTGATCCCAACGATGGTAGTTGCGGCAAACAGGTGATTGCCTCGAAGGTTGGCACCTGCCAGCAAAATCTGATTTCGGGTGTGCTTGAATGCTGTGGCGCGGGTGGCGATATTACCGGATGTATCAATGACAGTGATTGTGATGACGGTGATGCCTGCACATCAAATAGCTGTGTGAATGGCAGCTGTGTGGAAGCGAACATAGATGCTGATGGTGATGGTAAGTGTGGTGATGATGACCAGTGTCCAGATGATCCGAATAAGAGTGAGCCGGGAGAGTGTGGTTGTGGCGTGGCCGATACAGATTCAGATGGTGATGGTACGCCGGACTGTAATGATAACTGTCCGGATGATGCGGCCAAGACCGAAGAGGGAGAGTGTGGTTGTGGAGTGGCTGATACCGATTCAGATAGTGATGGTACGCCGGACTGTGACGATGTCTGTCCTAATAATTCAAAATTAACGACGGAATATAATGTTTGTGGTGGTTGCTTAGGCCTGACGGGTAAGCCTGGAGATTCTTGCGGTGAAGGCGGTTGTGGTGTTCGCGAGTGTGAGGGTAAAGAAAAATTGACCTGCAATGATCCCGGAGTGAATGATTGCGGTGGGTGTGAGACACTAACCAATAAACCAACGGAGGCCTGTGGGGCTTGTGGTGAATACAAGTGCGACGGTGAGAATGCGGTAACCTGTGATGATCCGGGTCTAAATGCATGTGGTGGTTGTGAGGCGCTAGATCAGGCACCGGGGACACCGTGTGAGGATTATGATACCGGGAATAAATGTGTCTATGGTGAACTAACCTGTGATGAAACAAAAAATGGGGTCTTTTGCAAAGAGTTGCCGAAGGAAGATGGTTTCGAATGTAGTGATGGGGATGCCTGTACACTTAATGACAAGTGCCAAGAAGGCGTTTGTGTTAGTGGAGAGAAAAAGAGTTGTGATGATGGCTTTGAGTGCACAAACGACGTTTGTGATAGTGAGACAGGCACATGTAAACACGATGCCGATGATTCCGCTTGTGACGATGGAGATTCCTGTGATGGTGTAGAGACGTGTGATCTGAAGACCGGTTGTATAGAAGAGGGCCCCCCGGAGACGAAACTCGATTGTGATGACAATATTAGTTGTACAGTAGACAGTTGCAAGGATAGCACCTGTAACAACCAGCCCGATGATGCGGTCTGTGATAATGGCCTCTTCTGTGACGGAGCGGAGAAGTGTGATCCTGCAACGGGTTGTACAAATCCTGATGATATAGATTGTGATGATGGGAAGGTTTGCACCAAAGACAAATGTGACGAAGACCTGGATAAATGTGTTTATGAATGTGCAGTGGTCGATGGGACGACTGGACTTTTAGAAGATGGAGTGACGAAGTGTTTCGGGTGTTTTGAGGCGGACTGTCTGAATGGTGAAGAAGATGTAGAGGTTGGGACTGAGACAGACTGTGCGGAGCGTAAACGTATATGTGCCGATGGAAAATGGGGTGAATGGAGCTGGGTCGAAAAAGAGAATGTTAGCTGTGATGACGAGAATCCCTGCACAACAGACAGTTGTGGAGGAGAGGATGGATGTCAACATTCGAACAATACGGCCGCCTGTGATGATGGCGATGCCTGCACGGAAGGTGATACCTGTGCGAATGGCACTTGCGGCGGAGAGGCGAAAGTTTGTGATGATGGTGATGCCTGTAACGGTGTTGAGACGTGTGATTCTGAGACTGGGTGTGCTGATGGGACAGCACTGGAATGCGATGATGGCCTCTGGTGTAATGGCACAGAAAGTTGCAATGCAGACTCGGGTTGTCTAGCGGGTACGGCTCCCGATTGTGCCGACAGTATCGATTGCACGGACGATAGTTGTAATGAGGGCACCGATAGTTGTGATCATACTCCTAAAGACCTAGCGTGTGGAGATAATGATACGTGTAATGGTGACGAGATCTGCGATCCAGTAAATGGCTGTCAGGCTGGAACAGCCCTTGACTGTGACGATAATAATGCCTGCACGACCGATAGTTGTGATGCCGTTTCTGGTTGTTTGAATGTAAGTGATGTTGTTTGTGACGATAATAATGCCTGTAACGGCGTGGAGACATGTGATGAAGAATTGGGCTGCGTCGACGGCACTGCGTTAGATTGTGATGATAACGATGTTTGTAATGGTGTGGAAACCTGCGATGCTGAGCAGGGTTGTGTCGATGGGGAGGTGTTGAGTTGTGATGATGGGGATATTTGCACGACCGACAATTGTGATACAGTAGAGGGATGTAAATATACTCCAATCGAAAATTGTTGCAAGAGCAATGCTGATTGTAAAGATGAGGATCCCTGTACGACCGATACATGTGATTCGACCAACCTCTGCCAGCACGTGACAACCGATAAGGATGGCGATGGTGTCTGTGGTGAAGAGGATCAGTGCCCAGATAATCCAGATCTTCAGACCAAAAATGCCTGTGGTGGGTGTGTGGATTTACCGCATGAACTGAACAGTCCGTGTGATATTACCTCAGATAATGACTGTCTCCATGGTGAGTGGCAGTGTAGCGCCACGGCCGCAGGAGAGATGACATGCGCTGAGGTTGCCAATAAAGCGGGTTCAGCTTGTTCAACAAATTCCGATAAATGTCTATTGGATACCACCTGTCAAGAAGGTGGTGTTTGCGGTGGTGGTACAGAGAAGGTGTGTGATGATGGTGTGTCATGTACAACCGGCACGTGTGACAGTAATACAGGCACATGTAAATATACAGCAGACGATGCGGCGTGTGACGATGGTGATGTCTGTACCGGTAAAGAGACGTGTGATCTGAAATCGGGTTGTCAGGATGGAGAAGCGCTTAGTTGCGATGATGGTGATGTCTGTAATGGTGTGGAAAGTTGCGATAAAGCACTTGGTTGTCAAGATGGAACAGCCTTGGATTGTGACGATAGTGAAGTCTGCACAACCGACAGCTGTGATCCGGCAGAGGGATGTAAGAATATATCAACAGATACTGATAAGGATGGTGCCTGTGGAGACGACGATCAGTGTCCGGAGGATCCGAATAAAAAGTTGCCTGGGAAATGTGGATGCGGCGAATTGGATACCGATACGGATGGTGATGAAGTAGCTGACTGTAACGATAAATGTCCAGATGATCCGAATAAGAGCGAACCTGAGCTGTGTGGCTGCGGTGTGAAAGATACCGAGGCAGGAAAGACATGTGTGCCGGAAGGGGCGATGGATGACAAGTGTCAGGAGGCATCCTTCGTTTGTTCGGATGGATCGATTTCGTGTGAAATTTCAGATAAGGTCGATGGAACGGAGTGTAGTGATGGAAATGCGTGCACAGAGAAAGATCAGTGCGTTGGGGGTGCATGTCAAGAGGGAGAACAAAAGGATTGTGAGGATGGTCTGACATGTACAACCCACAGATGTAATGCGGATGGTGAATGTGTTCAGTTACCACATGATGATAAATGTAACGACGGTCTCTGGTGTAATGGCGAAGAGACTTGTGATCCGGCTAAGGGCGATTCGAAAACAGGTTGCCTAGCGGGGACGGCACCCGATTGTTTGGACGAGGTAGATTGCACGGAGGATAGCTGTAACGAGGCGACCGATGGTTGCGATCATACTCCTCAAGACTCATTATGTCTCGATGCAGATCTCTGTAATGGTACCGAAACCTGTGATCCCGTGAATGGTTGTCAGGCTGGAACGGATCTTGACTGTGACGATAATAATGCCTGCACGACCGATAGTTGTGATGGAGCCTCTGGATGTCTAAGTGTAAATGTTGAATGTAATGATGATGATGTCTGCACAACTGACAGTTGTGACTCCAGTGAAGGTTGTCAGCATGCACCGATCGAGGATTGCTGTAAGACCG
>CAYWXY010000050.1:0-2239 GCA_964462555.1 uncultured Pseudomonadota bacterium
CAAAATGCGCAAACAGCTCTTTGGTGGTATTGCCCGTGCAGTTGGTGATATTTCAAAGGCCGCGCATCAAAAGCGAGCAACATCGCGTATTGATAAAGATGTTAACTTCAAGTGGATTTTCATTGCGTCCCTGATCGGACTCATTGGAATGATCGCTGTCTATAACTATTTCATTGGAAACATTTTGGCTGCCGTGGTTGCTGCGATCATCATGATTGTTGCCGGATTCTTTTTTACAGCCGTCTCCGGTTATCTTGTTGGACTGATCGGCTCTTCCAACAACCCAATCAGTGGTCTAACACTTTCGACATTGATCATTGCCTCACTGGTTATGCTAGCTCTCGGCGTTACAGGTAAGGCCGGTGTTGCTGGTGTTCTCGGTGTGGCCGCCGTGGTCTGCTGCATGTGCGGTGTCGGTGGTGACATGACACAGGATCTGAAGGTCGGTCATTTACTGGGTGGCACGCCATGGAAGATGGAGATTGGTGAGATCATCGGAGTTATTGCCGCCGCCCTTGTCATGTTTGTTCCGCTCTACATCCTCCATCAGGGTGATATTGCCGCCGGTGGCATCGGTTTTGGTGGTAAAGATCTTCCAGCCCCGCAGGCTGGTCTGATGGCGATGCTAGCGCAAGGAATCGTTGGCGGTCAGATGGCCTGGCCGTTGATCATCGTCGGTATTTTTATGACGATTGGTCTTATCTTGATTCAGGCGCCGAGCCCGATGTTGATCGCGGTTGGCATGTACCTGCCGCTGGAAACAACGTTTGCTATTTTTATTGGTGGCGTTATCAAGTACATCTTGGATGTCATCATGCGTCGTCGCAATTTTAGTGATGCCAAGAAAATGAGTACTGAAAGTAGGGGCATCCTTCTTTCGTCTGGATTTATCGCTGGCGAGGCACTGATCGGTCTTCTCGTTGCCTCCCTCTATTTTGGCGGTATCAAGGTGCCACAGATTTTTGAAAATCCGTCGATCTGGGTCGGTATGGGCATCACAGTGTTCTTGGCCTATATCCTCGTTCGTGTGCCACTGAAAGGAAGCAATGAGTAAGAAAGAAACTATCGAAGCAAATCATCAGGAATGGATGGGATCTATTCCTGAACGACTACTTGACTGGGAGAAGGACAGCGCGTCAGAGCGCGCTGTCCTTCTCGTTCCCAGATTTCGCAAGGGCCTGTTAAAAAAATGGCTCCAACCCAAACTCAAGAAACCCTTTATGAAGGTCAAGCTGGACGAAATCGGCACGTTTGTTTGGGAACAGTGTGATGGCAAGACCAAGGTGGAAGATATTGCCTCAGCACTGGGTCAGAAATTTGGAGATCGTGTTCAGCCGGCCGAAGATCGTTTAAAACTTTTCTTTGGCACCATGTATCGAAGTGACTTCATCCGTTATTGGAAAGCCGTCAGTGAGTAAGAGACCGCGAACCTACTATATTAAAACCTTTGGTTGTCAGATGAACGAGCACGACTCGAAGAATATGGCGCGTCTGCTTGATGATGCCGGCTATCAGTCTGTACCGACAGCCAAAGAGGCCGACATTGTTCTCTTTAACACATGTACCGTCCGCGAAAAATCGCACCACAAAGGGATCTCAGAAGTAGGGCGGGCCATCAAGATGAAACGCCATCGTCCACACATTATTGTTGGGATGACTGGATGTGTGGCACAGGAAGAACGGAATCACCTCTTTGAGATCTATCCGGAGCTCGACCTTGTTCTCGGGCCCGACCAAGTTCACCGCCTGCCAACACTGATTGAGGAAGTGATCTCTTGTCGTGGGGCAGGGGCCGAAACCACTGTTGAATCAACGGAACTGGTTAACGACTACTACAACTATCACTTTGTCTTCAATTCACCATCTGCCGAGAGAAATCAAACGATATCCGAATTTGTGACAGTTATGAAGGGCTGTAATAACTTTTGTTCCTTCTGCATTGTCCCGCACGTTCGAGGCAGGGAGGTTTCAAAATCGGCGGGTGATGTTATCAGTGAGATAAGGAATTTGACTGAAAGTGGTGTCAAAGAGGTAACGCTTCTTGGACAAAACGTTAATTCATATCAAGACTTTCCAACGCTTCTCAGTCAGATTGCGGAGGAGACGTTGATTGAACGTATTCGCTACACCAGTCCACATCCAAAGGACCTTTCGTCTGAGCTGATTGCAGCGCATCAAACCAATCCGAAGCTCTGTGAACATATCCATCTTCCAGTTCAGGCCGGTTCGTCAAATGTCC